>JBEBFV010000220.1:0-9713 GCA_040081795.1 Limisphaerales bacterium
CTCCGCCGTGAAATCCACGTGACCGGGGGTGTCAATGATGTTGATGCGGTGCGGGATGTTGTTGAACGACTTGTAAAGCGCGTCCTCCCCCTGCTTCGCTGTCTTCTGCGTCCAGAAGCACGTCACAGCCGCCGAGGTGATCGTGATCCCGCGCTCGCGCTCCTGCTCCATCCAATCCGTGACTGTGTTGCCGTCATCCACGTCGCCGATCTTGTGGATCAGGCCGGTGTAAAAAAGGATGCGCTCGGTGGTGGTCGTCTTGCCGGCGTCGATGTGCGCGGCGATGCCGATGTTGCGAGTGCGCTCCAGCGTGTATTGCCGGGTGGGCGCATTGACGGCCTTGTTTTCAACGAGGGTGCTCATGTGCGGAATAGTTGGCGGTATCAACAAAAACGCCCCGGGACGGTGTGCGCCGCGGGGCGTCAAAAAAGGTTTTCGACTACCAGCGGAAATGCGCGAATGCCTTGTTGGCCTGCGCCATCTTGTGGACTTCGTCGCGCTTGCGGATCGCGTTCCCCTGACCCTGGTAGGCGTCCATGATCTCGGCGGCAAGCGCCTGGCTCATGGGCTGCCCCTTGCGGGCGTCGGCGAATTTGACGATCCACCGCACGGCCAGCGAGGCCTGGCGATCCGAGGGAACCTCCAGCGGCACCTGGTAAGTCGCGCCGCCCACACGGCGGGGCTTAACCTCGAGACGCGGCTTGGCGTTGTCCACCGCGCGCTGGAGCACATCCACCGGACTGGCTTCGGGCAGCTTCTGGACGAGAGAGTCGAACGCACCGTAAACGATGCGCTGGGCGACGCTCTTTTTGCCGCCTTGCATGACGGTGTTGACGAGACGTCCGACGAGCACGCTGTTGAAGCGGCCATCGGCGATGATCTGGCGTTTTTGGGCTTGGCGGCGACGGGACATGGCGGGCGATGGTTATGCGGAAATTATTTCTTGGCTTCGCCGGGCTTGGCAGCCTTCGGGCGCTTGACGCCGTATTTGGAGCGACTGACGCGGCGCTTCTCGACGCCAGCGGCGTCGAACGTGCCACGCACGATGTGATAGCGCACACCGGGGAGATCCTTCACGCGGCCACCGCGCACGAGCACGATGGAGTGCTCCTGCAGGTTGTGCCCCTCGTCGGGGATGTAGGCAATGACCTCGTAGCCGTTGGTGAGACGGACCTTCGCAACCTTGCGGAGCGCGGAGTTTGGCTTCTTCGGCGTGCGGGTCATGACCTGCAGACAGACCCCGCGGCGGAAGGACGCGCCTTCGAGCGCCGGGGACTTCGACTTGTAAACGATCTTTTTACGCCCTTTACGGACGAGCTGGTTGATGGTCGGCATTACGGTTCAGCCTTCGGTTGTGCGCCCTTTCCCAGTTTGGTGGAAAGGAGCGCGGATTCTTAGCAAACGCAGAGTTGGTGGCAACCTGTATTTTGGGTTGATGGGCACATTTCACTCTTAGCCCAGCAGCGATGACGCAGCCGAGACCTCGCTCACGGGGATTTCCTCGACAGGAAGCTCCTCCACAAGAGGCTGGAGCGTCACGTTGCGGTGCATCGGGAAACCCGTGCCCGCCGGGATGATGTGGCCCATGATGACGTTCTCCTTGAAGCCGCGCAGGAAGTCGCTCTTGCCCATGGTCGCAGCCTCGGTGAGGACACGCGTGGTGTCCTGGAAGGACGCCGCGCTGAGGAACGACTCGGTCTCGAGCGATGCCTTCGTGATGCCAAGCAGGACGGGCGCGCCCTCGGCGGGCTTGCCACCCATCTTGTCCACGCGCGCGTTCTCTTCGTCGAAGATGATCTTGTCGATCTGCTCGCCCCAGAGGAACACGGTGTCGCCCGGCTCGGTGATGCGGACCTTGCGGAGCATCTGCCGGATGATGATCTCGATGTGCTTGTCGTTGATGGTCACGCCCTGCACGCGATAGACCTCCTGGATCTCGTTGACGAGATGCTCCTGGAGTTCCTGAGTGCCGCAGACGTCGAGCAGATCGTGTGGGACGACAGGTCCTTCGGTGAGCTGCTGGCCCTTCTTCACGAAGTCGCCCTTGAACACGATGACGTGCTTGCCGATTGCGATGAGGTGCTCCTCTTCAAGCCCTGTCTTCGCGTCCTTCACGGCGATGCAGCGCTTACCGCGCACGCTCGCGCCGAAGTCCACGATGCCGTCAATGCGCGCGATCTCGGCGGCGTCCTTGGGACGGCGTGCCTCGAACAACTCGGCCACGCGCGGCAGACCGCCGGTGATGTCCTTCGTCTTCGAGCTCTTGCGCGGCGTCTTGGCCAGCAGGGAGCCGGCGACGATGTGGTCGCCCTCGTTGACGACGATGTGCGCGCCCGCCGGGATCGGATACTGCGCGAGCGGCTCGCCCTTCTTGTCCTCGATGATGATCTGCGGGTGCAGGTCTTCCTTGTGCTCAATGATCACCATGGCCTCCTGGCCAGTGGACTCCTCAAGCTCCTGCTTCATCGTCACGCCCTCGATGATGTCAATGAACGAGATGTTGCCGGCCTTCTCGGACAGGATGGGCACGTTGTAAGGATCCCATTGCACGAACGTGTCGCCCTTCTTCACCTTGCCGCCGTTGCGGACGGTAATGACAGAGCCGATGACGATGTTGTGCGTTTCCAGCTCGCGGCCGTCGTCGGCCAGGAGCGTGAGCGAACCATTCTTGTTCAGAACGATGCAGTTTCCATCCTCGAGCTCGACGATGCGCAGCTCGTTGAAGCGGACGGTTGCGTCCACCTTGGTCTTGATCTGCGGCTGCTTGAACACCTGCGACGCGGTGCCACCCAGGTGGAACGTGCGCATGGTGAGCTGCGTGCCCGGCTCGCCGATGGACTGCGCGGCGATGATGCCGACAGCCTCGCCCATCTTGACGGTGAGACCTGTGCCGAGGTGTCGGCCGTAGCAGAGCATGCAGCAGCCGACCTTGGCCTCGCATGTGAGCACCGAGCGAATCTTGATGCGCTCGACGTTGGCGACCTCGACAGCCCGCGCCTTGATCTCGTCAATCTCCTCGTTGGCCTTGACGATTTTCGTCTTCGGGCTGGTGGGATCAATAATGTCCTCGGCGGCATGACGGCCCACGAGGCGCTCTGCAAGTTTCACGACGACTTCCTCGCCCTCGCGAATTTCGGAGACCCAGATGCCGTTGGTCGTGCCGCAATCCACCATGCGGATGATCACGTCCTGCGCCACGTCCACGAGCTTGCGGGTCATGTAGCCGGAGTCGGCGGTCTTGAGCGCGGTGTCGGCAAGACCCTTGCGGGCGCCGTGCGTGGACATGAAGTATTCGGCGACGGTGAGGCCCTCGCGGAAGTTCGAGAGAATCGGCTTCTCGATGATTTCGCCGGACGGCTTGGCCATGAGGCCGCGAAGCCCGGCGAGCTGACGAACCTGCGCCTTGTTGCCTCGCGCGCCGGAGTCCACCATCAGATACACCGGGTTGAACTCCTTCTTGCCCTGGTTGTCCTTCAGGGTCGTGAGCATCACGTTCGCGATCTGGTCGGTGCAATGCGTCCAGATGTCGATGATCTTGTTGTAGCGCTCGCCGCCGGTGATCGCGCCGGAGCGGTGCTGCTTCTCGACCTGGCCAATCTGCCGGAGCGCGTTGTCGATCTCCTCCTTCTTGGCGTGAGGGATGATCATGTCATCAATGCCGATGGACACGCCCGCGCGAGTCGCCTCGCGGAAACCGAGCTCCTTTAGCGCGTCCAACGCTTCGATGGTCTTGTCGTGACCGCAGGCCTTGTAACAATTCCAGATGAAGTCGCCGATCTTGCTCTTGTTGACGACGATGTTCGCAAAGCCCATCGGGTCCGGCCAGATCTCGGAGAAGATCACGCGGCCAACGGTGGTCTCGATGACCTTCTTGTCTGCCACCCCATAAACCGTCTTCTTGCCGAAGTCAGGGTTCGCGAGACGGATGCGGTCGTGCGTTTTCACGTCGCCCTCCTGATAGGCGAAGACGACTTCGTCCTTCGAGCCGAAGAGCGCGAGCGTCTTCTTGGTCCGGGCCGCGCGCGGCTCGGCAGTCAGGTAGTAGCAGCCGAGCGTGATGTCCTGCGTCGGCGTCATGATGGGCTTGCCGGACGACGGGCTGAACACGTTCAGCGGGGCCATCATCAGCATGCGCGCCTCCATCTGCGCCTCGACAGACAGCGGGACGTGAACAGCCATCTGGTCACCGTCAAAGTCCGCGTTGTAGGCGGTGCAGACGAGCGGGTGAATGCGGATCGCCTCGCCCTCGATGAGCGTTGGCTCGAAGGCCTGGATCGAGAGGCGGTGGAGCGTGGGAGCGCGGTTGAGCAACACGGGATGTCCGCGTGTGACCTCTTCAAGGATGTCCCAGACCTCCGGCGACTGGCGCTCGATCATCTTTTTGGCCGAGCGCACGGTGTGGACGTAGCCACGCTCCTTGAGCTTGCGGATGATGAACGGCTCGAAAAGAACGAGCGCCATCTTCTTCGGAAGACCGCACTGGTGCAGCTTCAGCTCCGGGCCGATGACGATGACGGAACGGCCCGAGTAATCCACGCGCTTGCCGAGCAAGTTCTGGCGGAAGCGGCCCGACTTGCCCTTGAGCATGTCGGAGAGCGACTTGAGCGAGCGGTTGCCCGCGCCGGTGACGGCGCGTCCGTGACGGCCGTTGTCGAAGAGCGCGTCCACCGCTTCCTGGAGCATGCGCTTTTCGTTGCGGATGATGACCTCGGGCGTCTTGAGCTGGAGCAGGTTCTTCAACCGGTTGTTGCGGTTGATGACGCGGCGATAGAGGTCGTTCAAGTCCGACGTCGCGAAGCGTCCGCCTTCGAGCGGGACGAGCGGGCGCAGGTCGGGAGGGATCACCGGCAGCACCGTGAGCACCATCCACTCGGGCCGGCTCTTCGAGCCGAGGAAGCCCTGGTGGAGCTTGATGCGCTTGGCGAGCTTCTTGCGAATCTGCTTGGACTTCGTCTCCGTCATCGCGACCTGTAGCTCCTCCACGATCTTCTGCAAGTCGAGCCGGGCGAGGCCGTCACGGACGGCTTCAGCTCCGATCTTGGCGATGAACGCGTCCGCGCCGTAAGTCTCCTTGGCCTCGCGATACTCGTGCTCGCTGAGGAGCTGGTTCTGCTTGAGCGGCGTGTTGCCGGCATCAATCACGAGGTAATCTTCGTAGTAAATGACGCGCTCGAGATTGCGCGCGGTCATGTCGAGCATGAGGCCGAGGCGCGAAGGCATGCACTTGAAGAACCAGATGTGCGAGACCGGCACGGACAACTCGATGTGGCCCATGCGCTCGCGGCGCACGCGGGCGAGCGTGACCTCGACGCCGCAGCGGTCGCAGACGACGCCGCGGTGCTTGATGCGCTTATACTTTCCGCATGAGCACTCCCAGTCCTTCACGGGACCGAAGATACGCTCGCAGAACAAGCCGCCCTTTTCGGGCTTGAACGTGCGGTAGTTGATGGTCTCGGGATTCTTGACCTCGCCCTTGGACCATGCGCGCATGGTCTCCGGGCTGGCGACGGTGATGCTGACGTAATCAACCAGGTTGACCTTCTCCAGGCCGAGCAGTTCGCGGGCGGTTTCTTTGGCGCTAATCATAATGTTTAGTGCGTTGGTTGTTACGTTGAATCACATCGCGGCGAGCATCGCCTGCGGGTTGGGGCCGTGCGCGGCCTGGTCCACCGGGTTGGTGTAGCCGACCTTCACATCGAGGCCGAGCGACTGCATTTCCTTCACGAGCACGTTGAACGACTCGGGGACGCCGGCCTCCAAGGCGTTGTCGCCCTTGACGATGGCCTCGTAGATGCGGGTGCGGCCCTGCACGTCGTCGGACTTCACGGTCAGGAGCTCCTGCAACGTGTAGGCCGCGCCGTAGGCTTCCATCGCCCACACTTCCATCTCGCCGAAGCGCTGGCCGCCATACTGCGCCTTGCCGCCCAGCGGCTGCTGGGTGACGAGCGAGTAAGGCCCAACCGCGCGGGCGTGAATCTTGTCCGCGACCAAGTGGCCGAGCTTCATCATGTAAATGAAACCGACGACAACTTCCTGGTCGAACGACTCGCCAGTGCGGCCATCGAACAAGGTCGCCTTGCCATGCTCGCCCACGAGCACCTGGCCGACTTCCTTCTTGTGCAGATCGCCGGCTTCCTTGAGGTAGCCGCGGATTTCCTTCTCCTTGATGCCGTCGAAGACTGGCGTGGCGAACTTGAGACCGAGGAACTTCGCGGCCCAGCCCAAGTGGGTCTCGAGGAGCTGCCCGACGTTCATGCGCGAAGGCACGCCCAGCGGGTTCAGCACGATGTCCACTGGAGTGCCATCCGCGAGGAACGGGAGGTCTTCCTCGGGCACGATCTTGGCGACGACGCCCTTGTTGCCGTGACGGCCGGCCATCTTGTCGCCGACGGAGAGCTTGCGCTTCGAGGCGATGTAAACCTTGACCTGCTTGATGACGCCGGGGTCAACGTCCTCGCCGGACTCGGCGCGGCCGACTTCCTCGTCGTGCTGCATCTGGAGGTCGTCGAACTTCTTCTTAAACGACCCGATGATCTCGTTGATCTTGTTCCGGATGGGAGACGGATCAATTTCAATCTTGTCATAGACCTGCGCGAGCTTGCGCAGCAGCGTCTTGGTGATCTTGCGATTCGCGGGGATGATGATCTCGCCAGTCTCGGCGTTGGTCACATCGAGCGGGATCTTCTCGCCGAGCAGGATGTTCGAGAGCGCCTCGGTGAGCTGGTCACGCAGGGTCTCGATCTTGCCCTTGTATTCCTCGTCCACGACCTTCTGCGCGCGCTTGGCGTCCTTGTCCACCGGCTTGGTGGGCGTCGCGGTCATACCGTCCATCGGCTTCTTGGCGGAGACTTTCACGTCCATGACGATGCCGTAGGTGCCGGAGGGGACCTTCAGCGAAGTGTCCTTCACGTCAGCGGCCTTCTCGCCGAAGATGGCGCGGAGCAGGCGCTCTTCCGGCGCGAGTTCCGTCTCGGACTTCGGGGTGATCTTGCCGACGAGGATGTCGCCGGGCTTCACTTCTGCGCCGATGCGGATGACGCCGTCGGGGCCGAGGTTGCGCAGCGCCTCTTCGCCGAGGTTCGGGATGTCGCGCGTGATTTCCTCAGGCCCGAGCTTGGTGTCGCGGGCGCCGACTTCGAACTCATCAATGTGGATGGACGTGAACACGTCGTCCTTCACGATGCGCTCGCTGATGAGGATGGCGTCCTCGAAGTTGTAGCCGTTCCACGGCATGAACGCGACGAGCACGTTGCGGCCAAGGGCGAGTTCGCCGCCCTGCGTGCAGGGTCCGTCGGCGATGATCTGGCCTTTCTTGATCGCGTCGCCCCTGGCCACCAAGGGCTGCTGGTTCACGCAGGTCGCCGCGTTGGAACGCATGAACTTGCGGAGCCGATAAATCCACACGCCGTCCTCGGGCGCGTGCTTGAGCTTCTTCTTGGACTCGGGAATTTTCCCGTCCTTGGTGATGATGATCTGGTCACCGGAAACGCTGGCGACCTTGCCAGCCTCTTCCGCGATGAGCACGGCGATGGAATCGCGCGCGACGCGCTCTTCGAGACCCGTGGCCACGAACGGCGCTTCGGTGATGAGCAACGGCACGGCCTGGCGCTGCATGTTCGATCCCATCAACGCGCGGTTCGCGTCGTCATGCTCGAGGAACGGGATCAAGCCGGCAGCCACGGACACGAGCTGCTTGGGCGACACGTCCATGTAGTCCACTTCCTGCGCCTCGACGTCCACAAAGTCGCCCTTGCGGCGGCACGTGACGCGGTCGGTGGTGAAATGGCCCTTGTCATCGAACTGCGCGTTGGCCTGCGCGATGGTGAACCCTTCCTCGCGGTCGCCCGTGAGGTAGTCAAGTTCGCCGGTGACACGGCCCTTAACGACCTTGCGGTAAGGCGTCTCAATGAAGCCGAAGTCGTTCACACGCGCGAAGGTCGCGAGCGAGGCGATGAGGCCGATGTTCGGGCCTTCGGGCGTTTCAATCGGGCAGATACGGCCGTAGTGCGACGGATGCACGTCGCGGACTTCGAAGCCCGCGCGGTCACGCGAGAGTCCCCCGGGTCCGAGAGCAGACAAGCGGCGCTTGTGCGTCAGCTCGGCGAGCGGGTTGATCTGGTCCATGAACTGGCTCAATTGCGAGCGGCCGAAGAAGTCGCGCACGACGGCGGAGAGTGCCTTCGGGTTGATGAGCTTCGCGGGCGTCATCGTGTCCACTTCCTGGTCGAACAGCGTCATGCGCTCCTTGACGAGGCGCTCGGTGCGCGCCAGGCCGACGCGGCACTGGTTGGCGAGAAGCTCGCCCACGGTGCGGACGCGGCGGCTGCCGAGGTGGTCAATGTCGTCCACGCTCCCCTGCCCCTTCTTGAGCTTGAGGAGATACTTGGTGGCGTGGACGAGGTCAGCCTTCGTGAGGATGCGCGAGGTCGCGGTTTCGCCGAAGTTGAGCTTCTGGTTGATCTTGTAGCGGCCCACGCGACCGAGGTCGTAGCGCTTCGCGTCGAAGAACAAACGCTTGATGAGGGCGCGCGCGTTGGCGGCGGTGGGCGGATCGCCAGGGCGGAGGCGGCGGTAGATGTCCTTGAGGGCTTCCTCCTCGTTCTTGGTCGGGTCCTTCTTGAGGCACTTGATGACGATGCCGTCGTCCACCGAGGTGTCCACGACCTTGATCTTGGTCACGCCCAGCTCGGCAATCTGCTTGACGACTGCCTTGGAGAGCGGCTCGAAGGCGCGAGCCACGACGATATTCTTGTCGCCGTCAATGGCGTCCTCGACGAGGACCTTGTTGGCGATGTCTTCGAGGCCCTCGGCCTTCTTCACCGACAGCTCCTCGATCTCGTAGAACAGCTTGATGATCTCCTCGTCGGTGCCGCGGATGACATCCTTCTTGGGCTTCTCGTCGCCGTCGAGGAACGCGAGCGCGCGGAAGAGAGTGGTCGTCAGGAATTTCCTGCGGCGCTTCTTGCGGTCGAGATAGACATAGAGCATGTCGCTCGTGTCGAACTGCGCCTCATACCATGAACCACGATCGGGGATGATGCGGAAGCTGTGGAGCTTCTTCCCGTTCGGGTGCGTCGTCTCCTCGAAAGCCAAGCCGGGGGACCGGTGCAACTGGCTGACGATGACGCGCTCGGCGCCGTTGATCACGAACGTGCCCTGCGGGGTCATCAGGGGCAGCTCGCCCATGAACACCTTCTCCTCCTTCGCGCCGCGGGCCTCATCGCGGAGACGGAACGTGACGTGCAGGGGCGCGCCAAAGGTCAGGCCCTCGCGGATGCTGTCGAGCCAGGAAAGCTTCGGCTCACCGATCTCGAAGCCGGTGTATTCGAGGACGGTCTTGCCATCGTAGCTCTCGATGGGGAAGACCTCATTGAAGACGGCCTGCAGCCCGAGGTTCTTGCGCTTGGAGGGCGCGACCTGCGATTGCAGGAACTCGACGTAGGAGTTGACCTGGATTTCGATCAGGTTCGGCGGAACGACCGGTTCCTTGATCTTGCCGAAGTTGATGCGGTCTGCGTGGCGCGTTGGCATTTTGTTCTTTCGAGCTGGCCCGGCACCCGCCGGGCGTTTTCATTACGGGACGAAAAGAGGCAGCCTTCCGGGTCACCCTAGAAGTCCGCCGGCAAATTTCTAATCTACTTCTGCAAAAAACTGGGCATCGGGCATCTGTCCAACTTCCCCGCAGGGAAAGGGCGGGCGGCGGCCATCGGGGC
>JBEBFV010000221.1:0-9686 GCA_040081795.1 Limisphaerales bacterium
TGTGCCGGAATCATCCCTTCGTGGATGGCAACAAGCGCGCGGCCCTCGGCGCGTGCATCGTGTTCCTCCGGTTGAACGGGATCGAACCCAAGGCCGACGAACCGGAATGGGAGGCGTTGACGCTGGCGGTCGCGGCTAGCGAGGTGGATCGCGACGAAACCACGGGGCGATTGCGCAAACTCCTGCCCCGCCGAGGATAGTTTTTTCGCCCGACTGGCCGTCCGGCGTTGGTTCAAGGGGTGGTGCGCGCGTCCGGTAACGCTCCGGATCCCGGCACTCATCTAGTGCGATGCGGGGTATAAAGCCGCCGGCTCTCTTTGAGCTACGCGCGCGTGAATGGCGGAACGCCGTGGACTCGCACCACACTCCGCTTGCGCGGAGCGCACTGTTTAGCAAACAGGCCCGGCGCGCTTGGCCGGTTGACATTCCAAAATGGTCCGCGTGGCAGGACTTGCACCTGCAACCTTCCCGGCTTGAGCGGGACGCCTCTTCATTGGGCCACACGCGGGTGCTTGCGCACGGCCACCAGTGCTCCCGGTCAGGGTTGCACTGACACTGTGCGGGGTTTAAGTCCGCCGCCTCTGCCTTGGGCTACGGGAGCTGCTGGCACAGGGCCAGAAATGGTGCCGCGTGAGGGATTTCCACCCGCAACCTCTCCGTTCTGAGCGGAGCGCCTCTGGTAGTTGGGCTAACGCGGCGTTAATTGGTGCATCCGGCAGGACTCCCACCTGCAAACTCTCCGTTCGAAGCGGAGCATGATCGTAGTTTCACCACGGATGCGGAAAGGAAGGCCGGTGAGAAAGTGTGAAGGCGAGAAAGTGATCTGACGCGACAGCGCTTTGCTCACCCGCTCACTTTCCCACCCGCTCGCCTGCTCAGAATGGTGGGTCGCCACGGTGCTGCCCCGTGCTCTGCGGTTTAAGAGACCGCTGCATCGCTGCAATGCTTGCAACCCAGACGCGACGCGAGCGTGGAGTCGAACCACCGAGGCCAGGCCTGTGAAGTCCTGGCCGTCACCGGCACCCGCGTCGCGCGAAATGGTCAGAGCGGCGGGTAACGCTCCCGCTTGCTCCTGCTCCCAAGGCAGGTGCCTCACTTTTAGGCTACGCTCTGAGGAAAATCCCAAGCGCACTGAACACGGCCCCCGGCCATTACTTCGACCGTGCGAGGTCTCTGCCAGCAGGCGGGGTTCACTTGGGAAAATGGACGGGCATGAGGGTAGCGCGCCCTCTACTCCGGTTTGGAAGACCGGCGTGTGTCTATCAACACCTATGCCCGAAATTGGAATCCCGTGCGGGAGTCGCACCCGCCTCTGCGGTTTTGCAGGCCGCCGCCTGAGCTGCTCGGCCAACGGGATGGAAAAATCTGTCAGACCCGAGCTTGCTCACCCCATCGCAGCGCGTAGGGTAGCCACATGACATCCGCCGACCTCGCCATGGTTGCCTTCGAGCTGCCGCCCGATGAACGTTTGGAGCTCGCCCGCCGCCTCGTCGAGAGCGTCGTCACCCCTGAACCGCTCACTGAGGCGATGAACGAGGGCATCCGCCGCATCGAGGATGTCGCCACGGGGCGTGTTGCTGGACTGACTGAGGAGCAATACCGCGCCGCGCTGGCATGAGGGTGTTATTCCACCCCGGTTTTCCGAAGGATGTCCGGCGATTTGAGGCCGATTACGCCGCCATATCGCCGGGCTTGGCCTCCCGCTTTCGGAAGGAAGTGGATACAGCCGTGGAACAGGTGAAAGCATCGCCCACCAGCGCCGGCCACTTTCTGAATCTCGGTTCCCACGTCGTGCGACAAGTGCGCCGTCGCAACCTCCGCGCGTTTCCCTTCTTCGTCCTCTACGGAGTCACGGAAGACCTGCTGATTTTCGGCTCGGTCATTCCCAGCCGCTCCGACCCGCTCACATGGCTGGTTCGATTCAAGCCGTCCAGGACTGAATCGTAAGTCCGCGTTCCGCCCTCCGCGCTCCCCGTTTGAATTGGAATCCCGTGCGGGAGTCGCACCCGCCTCTGCGGCTCTGCACACCGCGGCCTAAAACTGATCGGCCAACGAGATGGAAATTGTGATGGGCAGGCGGGAGCTTGCGCTCCCGCCTGCGTTGTCACCTTCACTTGGCGTCTTGGAACCGCTCGCTAGCCTCGAACGAAGTCCGCGATGACGGCCGGCACCGAGGTGTCGAAGCCGACCACATCGAGCATGCCGCGGTCGTTCGGGTCGGCGAGGGTGAAGCCGTTGGAGGTCATGCCTACAACGACCGCCTTCGCGTCGCCGATGAACTCGCTGCGATACTGCCGCAGCGCCTGGGCCGGATGGATGTTGCCCGCCCACGTCTCGCTGTCCGTGTAGGTGATGAAACCTGCCACGTTCAGCCGGTTGCGAGCGGCCCAGAGCACCGGCAGGGCGCAGTCCGTGCCGCCCATCGGGATGGCCTCGATGCGCTTAATGACGTCGGCCAGCCGCATGCGCGGCGAGAGGTTCACCGGCGTGATGCCAGATTCGCCCCCGCCATGCATGCCACCGTAACCGCCGCCCGCTGGGGCCGAGAACGCGATGATCTCGTGTTCTGGCTCCGTCGCCGCCGTGATGAGCGCCATGGCCGCGCTCGCTTCGCGGGCACTGATGCAGGAACCCGCGATCATCGAGGCCGCCATGGAACCGCTCACGTCGAGCGCGAGCAGCACCGGCTTCCCACACGGTTCCACGTTGCCGAACGTCGCGTAGAACGCTTCGTCCAGCGCGTCCACGATCGCCGAGACCGGTGACCACTTGAGCGCACCCTTCTCGCCGTGGCCCTGAGCGTAGATTTTCTGCGCCATGAGCACGGCGAGCGGGTGGATGCGTGCGCGCTTGAGCACCGCTTCATCCTTCAGCTTGCGGAGCACGAGCTGCTTAGCCTCGCTGAAGGGCGCAATGAGGCCGAGGCTCGTCATCTTGCCGAGGTTGCGGATCATCGCGGTCATCGGCATGCGCTGGAGCAAGGCGTCCCACACGGCGACCTCGTTGAGCCACTGCGTTGGAACCGCCTCACGCGGCAGGTCATGCTCGGTGATCAGCTTGACGATTTCGGCCTTGCTCGATGCCCGCTTGGCCTGCTCGAACGCGGCGATGAGCTTCGGCAACTCGCCGGCGGCGGCATACTTCGCAACGCGGTCTGCACCGCGAACCTTGCGCTTCACTTCGCGTTCTCCGAGCGACTCCGCGCCCGTGAGCATCCAGCGGAAGACCGCCTCGTGTTCACGGCTCGGAGCCTTCGGGTGGGCGAGGCGGAGCAGGTCCGCGTGCGACCAGCCGTCGCGCTGCTGATACTTCACCGCCTGGTGAGCGAGGTCGTCCGCCTCGCGGCTGACATACCAGCGCCCCACGGCGTTGCGCAGGCCCCGGCCCCATCCGCGCAGAGCATTCACATACTCTGCGAAGTGAAACAGGTGCGTGCCAATGCGGCAGACCTTGCCGAGGCTCTGGAAGGCCAGCGCCTTGGCTTCGGCATTGCCGTGAGCGGCCACCAACGCCAAGACGAAGATGGCCGGGTCGTTTTTCGGCGCGCGGCCCGCCTCGCTGATATCAACGATGCGGCTCACGGCGCGAACGCCGTCGGCCTGGATGCAGCGCACGAGCGCGTCGTGGTTCTGCTTCACCAGTTCGCGCTCGCCGATGTAGTAGGTGCCGCCTTCGGCCCCGAGGATCAGGAAGCGGTCGAGCCGCGTCCAGTCATCCACGGCCCACGCGTAGCCGCCGCCCGAGTTCGGCACCTGGGCCGAACCCGGAATCGGCTGGGACTGCGAGGTGGCGTGGCGGTTGAAGTCTTTTGCGTAGTTGATGGCCATGGTGGCCTCCTTTCGTTGTCTGCGCCGCCAAGCTCCCGGCGCGGATTGCGTTGACTGAACTGCGGGCAAGTTGGTGAACGTGGGGTTGGTCCTTTTCGAGAAGAGAACCCACATCCTTCGGCCCGCAGAAATGGATGACCGACTACTCGCGGAAAAAAGTGATTCCGCTTTGCGCCGTCGTAGCGCCCGGAGCGCAGACAACAGTTCCTAAAAGCTGTGTCCCGAGCCGCAGGGGCACAGGTCGTTGCGACCGAGCTTCTCTATCAGCAACTTGTCGCCATGGACGATGCGGATGCCGCGCTTCACCTGCGTCTCGGAGGGGAAGCCCTTGCGGCGCTTGCTGGTGGTTTCGAAGTTTGAGTCGTCTGAGTCATGGATGTGGTTTGCCATACGGCCTCCGGGGTTCTGGGTTGCGGTTGAAGTGTCGCGGCACGCGCCGCGATGGAATTGCAGATGGGCAAGGGACGCCGGGGAAAACTCCTCACAGAGGCTGCTCTACCATTGAGCTACTGCCCCATCTGGTGGAGCAGGTCGGACTCGAACCTACAGCGAAGGGCTGATTTCCAATGAGTTGCGCGGGGAGCCTCACCCCTCGCCTCACCTTAAAAAACAGCGCCACGGAGCGGCACCGCGATTTCCTCCGCGTCGTCAATGCGTGGCCGAAACTCAGCGCGCCCATCCGCCAGACTGAGCGCGATTTCTAGCTTGAAAGTGTCAAGGCAACGGTAAATTACCCACAGTCAAAGGCCAAAATCGGCACCGGGCCGCATGGTGGAAAGCGCTACAAGTTCAGAAAGACCGTGGATGGGAAAACTTTGGCGGTTGTCGCCGAAGTGAAAAGAACCGAGTGTTGGCTTGCGACTGCTTACCATGAAGACCCCTGAGACGCACCGATTCCTCGTCAAAAGCTCCCGCCCGCCCGTGGTGGAGATTGACTCCGTGGCGCATGCGGTTTACGTGCGCTTCAAAAAGGGCAAGGTCGCGCGCACCGTGGATTGCGACGCCACGGCCATGCATGTGGCGGTGGACTTGGATGCGAGCGGACACGTCATCGGCGTGGAAGGCATCGGCATGAACCAGTTCAACATTGAGTTCCTCCTCAAGCGTGCCCGCGTGGAGGCTCCCGCCGCCGCCGTGGCCCGCACCCGCTACGTCCCCGCGATGATGTCCGCCCGCGAATACTCCCCCGAGCCAGTTGGGGCCAACTGACCGGCGACAGCGCGCAATGGCGGCGACTCGTGGATTGGCTGACGGACGCCCCATCCTGACGGCCCTACTTCCTCGGTATCTCCACGAAATCACCCGGCTTGATGATGACCAAGGCGCTCCGAATGTCCTCCACGTAGCGCAGCACTTCCCGCAGGCGGTTGGTGGGAATCGCAAGGATGGCGAGCACGCGCCCGCGAAGGTTCTGCTGATAACGCAGGTTCTGGTCGGCGGTGAGCAGCACGTCGAAGCGGCCTTCGGCGGCGCGTATCAGCTCGCCGTTGCGCAACTCAGCCCAGCCCATGTCTTGGGCGAAGGTGACTTCGTGCTCGGGGAGGTGCCGCCGCAGCGGATGCGGCGTGTTCACGTCGAACAAGACCTTCATGCCGCCTTGCCGTAGAGGACGCGGTGCGCGTGCTCCAGCACGGCCACGGCTTGTTCACGGGTCACGGCGGGGAAGGCGTCGAGGAATTCGTCGAGGCTCACGCCGTCCTCCAGATTCTCGAACAGGCTTTCGACGGGGACACGGGTGCCGCGAAAGCACGGCACGCCGCCCATGCGTTCGGGGTCGCTCCAAACGGGCAGGTCGGCGGGAATCTCGATGGTCTTCAACGCGTTCATGGCAACTGTGTGTTACGCCAAAAGTGCGGCCTGTTCAAATCATCTCGTCTTTCTGCCTTTTGCGGAAGCCGTCCGCTTCTTCACCTTCACGGCCTTGCGCTCTGCCTTGATTTTCCGGTCCATCCGGCGCGCGGCGGCTTCCAATTCCTCTTTCGTCAAGCCATGCAGCAACACTCGCAACACAATCGCGTTGCCTTCCCCGTCCGATTTCTCGGCACCGCCGGGGCGTTCCAAGATTTGGTCGTCGCTCATGTCGGCGGGGAAGCCGTAGGCGGCGGCAACGGCGGCGGCGAGCTTCCGGTGCGCGAGGTTGAGCCACGCGGGGCGCTCGTTGTAGAGGACCGGGGCGACTTGCCCCGGCCCGTGAAGGTCGGGCGGCTGTGTCGCTGGCTGGGGACGGAAATTCAAAAAGTCATCGAGCGGCTCAAGCAGCAGCGCGATGGCGGAAAGGGAGGTGGGCAATGAAACTCGTGAAGCTGTTTGTCCATCGGCCCAAGAAAGTGCGTGACGGCAAGAAAGTCGTGCACCTCACCTGCCGGGCGCCCTTCCGTTACGACGTTGACACCAAGGACACGGATGTTGCCCTGGCCGGGCCTCGTCTGCTCGCCTATCAACGATAACTCAATCCTGCGACCCGTCGAAAACACTGCCATGAGCTGGGAACGTCATGATTCGCGTGAAGGGAGACTTGCGGTAATTCAGCAAGCTGGTGCTCCGTCCCTTAACTCGGCTTGCGCTGACCGAGGTCTGCCAGCGCCTCCTGAATGCTTCTGACCGGCAAGAACAGCTCCAACTCGTTCGAGGGCAGGGAAACAAATCCAAACTGTTCGTAGTAGCGCCGGGCTGCCTGATCCTTGGCATCCACAAACAAACCGATCCCGCCCGCCGCATGGAAGATTTCCATGAACTTCGCCAGCGCGCCCACCAGCAATGATCTGCCTATGCCCTGCCTCTGCAATTCCTTTGCCACAGCCAGGCGTCCCAGCCGAATCCCCGACACCGCACGCGGAAGCCGTCTGGCCTCCTCCGGGGTGAGTGACTCCGACTTGATCTGGCAGAGGTTGAGCGAGAAAAATCCGAGGATTTGCTTCGGTTCAACCGCGTCTTCCTCGACCAGCACGAATGTCCGCGAAATGCCCCGTTCGGCGTGCTGCCGGGCCGTTTGCCTGAGGAAGGAGTTTAGCGGCTCGCTGCCACAATCAAAGCCCGCCCGATCATGGGCCTTCGTCAACAGTTCGATCTTACGCACGCACTGATCCCCTGAACGCCTTGACCGCCGTTTTCAGCCGCAGGTTTGGTTTGGGCGGATGATCGAGCAGGGAGAAGATCTTTCGCGCGTCCTTCTGCGAAAGCCGGATGACCGATTCGCGCTCAAGCACGCGCTGCGCCTCTTGATACGCCGTTTGCACTACGAACTGGTTCACTGTGGCGCCCAAAAGCTCCGCCGCCTGCTCCAGCGTCGCGCGCACGTTGTCCGAAACGCGCGCCGTGATCCGCTTGCGAGGTTCTTCCAAGACGTGTTCCATGGATGCGAAGGTGCCATTTTGGCACCAGCAGGTCAACTGAGGTTTTGAAGGTCCCCATTACCCCGATGAAAGGGAACGACGGACAAAGAGCGAGTTGGGAATTCCCCGGTCTCCCGGGGGTGCGGGGTTTGCACCCGCTCGCGGTCGCCCGCTTACGAAAACCCAAACTCAACGGCCCGTCGAAAAGCTCGATGGACAAGGGACGTGATCGCGCGGAGGCATTCCATGCCGGGAATCGAACCCGGAGCGCTCGGGTTTTCACCCAAGACGCTACACCCTCCCCTGTTGGTGGTGGATAAACGATCAACTGCGGCCCATCGAAATTGGGGTGACCAGCCGGATTCGCACCGGCACAAACGCCTTCACGGGGCGTGATGCTGCTGTTACATCATGATCACCAATAAACTGGAGCCCCTGGTCGGACTCGCACCGACGAATACGGGTTTACGAAACCCGCCCTGTGGCTGCTGAGGCACAGGGGCGTGGAAAATGGCGCTCTCACGTGGACTTGCACCACGAACCTCCGCCTTCGCAAAGCGGCGTGCAGAACTGCTTACACCTTGAGAGCAACTGGCGTTGTGCCACCACTGGCGTCCGTGGCCGGTCTCGCACCGGCTAGGCCCGGATTGAAAATCCGGGTGCGCGAGCTGCTTTGCATTCACGGACGGCTGGCGTGGCGCCGACAAATGGTCCCCGAGGTTGGTAGCGCGCCAACGTCTCCTCCTCTTCAGGGAGGCGCTAATCTGCCTCAGCTACTCGGGGGTGGTCGTCCGGGCAGGTAACGCTCCTGCGTCTTCCGGTTATCAGCCGGGTGCTCTGCTTTTGAGCTACGGGACGGATGCGATCACAATCAGGAACGGACCCAGCGGGAGATTGTTTTCAGCAGCTCTGAGGTCCGTTTGGAAAACGGGCGCGATACAGAACATCGCACCGGAATTTCCGTGTAAGCGAGCCGTTCGTATCTGTAAACGTCCAGTTTGGCGACCACGAGACGGATATCTGTCGCCTGAGCGTGTTCATCTTCATCACTTGTCGGGTCGGGTTCCGCTGAATTCATTTGAGTTCCTTCTTGCTGAAATTGAAAGCGGTGGCGTTGTTGAAGCAACGCCACCGCGAGTTTGGTGTTAGTCCAGGAACGCCACGTTGGCCATCGTGCGGCTCTGGTTCTCGGTGTTCATCACCACGCGGTGCCAGACCGGCAGCGTGATGGTCGCGTGGTCGCTGTGGCGCACCGTGCCCCGGGCATAGACGCCTGGGTTGCGGCGCATCACCCGCCAGCCCCAGTGGGCGGCCTTCGGGTTCACACGCAGCAGTTCACGGTAATCCTGGTCGAGGATTCCGTTCGGATGCTTCGCGCAGACGTGGACCGTCTCGCCGCCTGTGCGGTAGAGCTGCTCCACGAGGTGCGGTTTCCCGCTGCCGCGCCGGAGCGGTTCGTTGCGGAGAACGAGCTGCTCGTCCACCACCAACGCCGGCTCCGGCACGAAGAACCATTCGCCCTGACGGCGAAAGGCCCGGTTCTTGCGCTCGTAGCGCTTGCGGGACGAAACGTGATGGCGCGCGAGCGCCGCACGAACATCCCCCGGCTGGAGCGCATCCATGGCCTGGCGCACGCTCGACGCACCGCCCGGCACGGCGGCGACGAACCATTCGCGTTCGTCGTGCCCGCACAGGAAGCGGTCAAGCTGCGGTGCCTCGCCCGGCTTGCGGATGAGCAGGAGCAGATGGCGCTCCTTCGGCTCGCACTGGAGGACCGTGGTCTCCACCGTATCGCTCAGGTGCGTCGGCATGCGGAGTTCAAAAAACTCCCCGTCGCCATCGCGCCGGATGTCCACGGCGTAGTCCACCGGGTCAAGCCACTGGCGGTCGCCCAACTGCCAGCGCGACGCGATTTCACGCACCTTCAGGCGCGCGCCCATCGCGGCGAACTTGGACTCAATGTGTTTCGCATTCATGTGTTTTGAGTTGTGGTTTCACTCCGAAGCGCACCGGGCGGAAGACGAAGTTCAACTTCGTCACCGGGTGGATGTGGAGGACTCGATTTGGTTTGTAGCTCCGGCGAGGGAGCAACTGGCTTTGGTAACGGACAGTAGGTTTCATGGGCTTTCCTTTCATTGAGGGTGAAGTGGCGGAAGGCGTCGGTAATGCTCCGACCTCCGTTTGAACGGACCCTGTTTTCAAGACAGGTGCAGCCAGCTTGTATCTGCCTGCCTTCCAGAAGAGTTGAGCGTTAAAAGTTGATTGTTGAGAGAGCAGCAGCAGCGGCTGTTTTCCCTCTCAACTCTCAACTATGAACTCTCAACTGAACGTGGCTGCCAGGCCTGGACTCGCACCAGGACCGTGCGGTTTAACAAACCGTCGTGCTACTTTGACACCACCTGGCAATGGCGCTGCCGGCAGGACTCCCACCTGCATCGTTCCGTTTAGAAGACGGATGCCTCGTGTGTTCGGCCACGGCAGCGAAATTGGTCAGCGCGGCAGGACTTGCACCTGCGGTCACCCGGGC
>JBEBFV010000222.1:0-9682 GCA_040081795.1 Limisphaerales bacterium
CCGTGATGCAGGGCGGCGTCATCAAGTCCGGGCAACTGGCGAAGCCCTTTCCCACCGTGGTGAAGCGCGAGAAGTAGTTTTCACAACCCAGCCCTTTATGAAGAAACGCGTCCTGTGCCTCCTGTTCACCGGGTTTGAGGAAATCGAAACGGTCGCGCCCGTGGACCTGTTGCGTCGCGCGGGCGTCGAAGTCGTCGTGGCCTCGCTCACCGGCGAGAAGCTCGTCACCGGCCGCTGTAACATCACCGTGCAGGCCGACGCGGCGCTGGCGGACGTGGTGGACCAGGACTTCGACCTGCTGCTCATCCCCGGCGGTCCCGGCATCAAGGCCGTGCGAGCCGATGGACGCGCCGCGAAACTCGCGCAAGCCTTCACGCAGGCTGGCAAACCCGTCGCCGCCATTTGCGCCGCGCCCACGGTGCTGCTCGACGCCGGCCTGCTCGCAGGCAAGCGCTTCACCTCGCACGCGGGCGTGCTCGCGGAACTGCCGGAGTCGCAAGTGCAGGAGCGCGTCATCGAGGACGGCAACCTCATCACCTCGCGCGGCGCGGCGACCTCGGTGGACTTCGGCCTCGCGCTGGTGCGCCGTCTGTGTGGCGATGCCGCCGTCGCTGAAGTGTCCAAGGGCATCATGGCCTGAGTCACGGCCTTGCCCGGAGTCACGCCAGAATTCCCTTCACCACCTGGCCATGCACATCGGTCAGCCGGTGGTGGCGGCCTTGGAACTTGAACGTCAGCCGCGTGTGGTCAATGCCAAGGCAGTGCAGCAGCGTCGCGTGCAAGTCGTGAACGTGGACGGGGTCGCTGGCGACGTTGTAGGAGTAATCGTCCGTCTCGCCGAACGTCACGCCCGGCCGGATGCCGCCGCCCGCGAGCCAGATTGAGAAGCATCGCGGGTGATGGTCGCGGCCGTAGTCCTCCCGCGTCAGCCGGCCCTGACAATACACCGTGCGCCCGAACTCGCCGCCCCACACAACGAGCGTGTCGTCGAGCAAGCCGCGCTGCTTCAAGTCCTGAATCAGCCCGGCGCTCGGCTGGTCCGTGTCGCGGCACTGGCCTGCGATTTGAACCGGGAGCTTCAGGTGCTGGTCCCAGCCGCGATGGAAGAGCTGGATGAACCGCACGCCTCGCTCCGCCAACCGGCGCGCGAGCAGGCAGTTGGCCGCGAACGTCCCCGGCTTGCGCGCCTCCGGGCCGTAGAGATCGAACGCGCTGGCCGGCTCGCGCGAGACATCCGTCAGCGCCGGCACGCTCCTCTGCATCCGATAGGCCAGCTCGTATTGCGCGATGCGCGTCGTGATCTCGGGGTCGCCGAACTCCGCGAGCTGCATCTGGTTCAGCTTCGCGAGGTCGTCGAGCATTCGCCGTCGAGCAGTCGCGTCGAGGCCGTCGGGATTCGAGAGGAAAAGCACGGGGTCGCCAGCGGAGCGGAACTTGATGCCCTGATGTGTCGTCGGAAGAAAGCCGCTGCTCCACAGACGGTCGTAGAGCGGCTGGTCCGCCGGATTCCCCGAGCCGTTGGAGAGCAGCGCGACGAACGCTGGCAGATCGCGGTTCATGCTGCCCAGCCCGTAACTCAGCCACGAGCCGATGCTCGGCCGGCCTGCGAGCTGCGCGCCAGTCTGGAAGAACGTGATGGCCGGGTCGTGGTTGATCGCCTCCGTGTGAAGCGTCTTGATGACGCACAACTCGTCCGCGACGCGCGCGGTGTGCGGCAGCAGTTCGCTCAACCACGCCCCGCCGCGCCCGTGCTGTGCGAATCGGAAGCGCGTCGGCGCGATGGGAAAACGATCCTGCGTCGCCGTCATGCCCGTGAGCCGCTGGCCCTGGCGAATGGAGTCCGGCAGGTCCGTGCCGTGCCGCGCGGCGAGCTGCGGCTTGTGGTCGAACAAGTCCAACTGCGACGGCGCACCGGACTGGAAGAGGTAGATCACGCGCTTGGCCTTGGCCGCGAAGTGCGGCAGGCCGGGCAGGCCACCACTGGCTGGGGCGGCAGGCGCTGGCGCAGAGAACGATTCCTCATTCAGCAACGTCGCGAGCGCGGTCGCGCCTAGGCCGACGCGCCCGAAGAAGTGGCGGCGGTTGACGTGTAGCCGATGGTCGAGCAGCGGGTTCATGGGCGCGGCTATTGTTTCGTGATGGCTTCGTCGAGGTTTAGAATCAACCCGGCCAAGGCCGAGTAGGCCGCGTGCTCCGCTGCATCGAGCTTGGCATCACGCGGTGCCTCGCCCGCGCTGATGAGCGCCTGCGCCGCCTTCGAGTCGGTGCGGAAGCGCGCGAGGTTGACATTCAGATTCTCGAGCAGCACCGGAAGCTCCGCAGCTTTCGGCTCGCGGGTGAGCACGAGGCGGAATGTCAGCCGCACGCGCTCGTCCGGTGTCGCGGCTTCACGCAGCACGCGCTGCGCGAGACAGCGCGCGGCCTCGACGAACGTCACGTCGTTCATCAGCGCGAGCGCCTGCAATGGCGTGCTCGTCCGGCTCGGTCGCACAGAGCAGGCCTCGCGACCGGCGGCGTCGAAGGTTGTCATCGTCGGCTGCGGGCTGGTGCGCTTCCAGAAGGTGTAGAGGCTGCGCCGCCAGAGCTTGTCGCCGTGGTCCGGCTCGTAATCCGTGCCGGTCAAATCCTTCCACAGTCCCTTCGGCTGATACGGCTTCACCGACGGTCCGCCGACCTCGCCTACGAGCAGGCCGCTCACGGCGAGCGCCTGGTCGCGAATCATCTCGGCGGAGAGGCGAACGCGCGGACCACGGGAGAGCAGGCGGTTATCGGGGTCGGATTGGTAGGGGTTGAAGGGTAGAACGGTTGAAGAGTTGAAGGGGGTCGTGCCGACGGACGCTTCCGCCGCATCAACCACTGAACCCTTCAACTCTTTGACCGCCGAGCTTTGCTTGTAGGTCGCGCTCATCACGATCGTCTTGAGCAGCCGCTTCACATCCCAGCCCGTGCGGATAAACTCCGTCGCCAGCCAGTCGAGCAACTCGGGGTGACTCGGCGGCTCGCCCTGCGAGCCGAAATCCTCAGTGGTCTTCACGATCCCGGTGCCGAAGAGCATCTGCCACTGGTGGTTCACCGCGACGCGCGCTGTGAGCGGGTTCGCGGGACTGACGAGCCATTGGGCGAAGCCGAGGCGGTTTCGCGCGGCGCCGGAGGGCAAGTGCGGCATGCTCGCAGGCACACCGAGAGTCACCGACTCGCCGCGCTTGTCATACTCGCCGCGCTTAAGCACGAAAGTCTCCCGGGGCTTCGCCATCTCCTCCATCACCATTACCGTCGGCAGGCTCTCGATGAACTTCGCGCGCTGCTCGCGCAAGGCGGCGGCGTTCGCCTGCGCCTCGCGCTGCGTTGCCGGCGCGTGCTCTGAGAGAAAGCAGGCACGCAGCTTCGCCCTTTGCGGCGAGATGCGTTTCGCGGCGGGCAGCGCGGCCAGTTCCGTCACGCTCTCAGCCGTGGCCACGATGCCGGCTTCCTCCGCCGTGAGCGCGCGGGAATACACGCGCACGTCGCTGACCAGCCCGTGGAAGCGGTCGCCCGGCGCGCCGCCCGAGCCGACTCGCAGCGGCTGTTTAGTCTGGAAGGTCTGGTTCAACTCATCCAGCAGCACGCGCAACCGCTGCGGCTGGCCGTTGACGAACACCTTCACGCCCGCCGCCAGGCGCGAGCCGTCATAGACGACGGTGATGTGCTGCCAGCGGTCCGGCGCTAGCGCGGCCTCGGTCTCGACGCGCAGCGCGTCGTCGAGCCAGCGCTTGGTGAGGTGGACTTGGAGGCGGCCCCGCTTGAGGTGCACACTGTAGCCCTCGGAGTCCGAGGCGAACCCCGAGTCCTCCGTCTGCTCGGCCATGCGCGAGAGAATCGCGCCGCCGTTCGTGCCGCGCGGCTGTATCCACGCGGCCAGCGTGAACTTGTCGAAGAAGCCGAAGTTCCCCACGTCTCCGCAATTGATGAAGCGCTTTCCGTCCAGCACCGCAGCCGGGCCGCTGCGACCGGCGGCGAAGGCCAGTTCGCCCCCCGCAAACTTCGCCGGCGGGTTGGTTCCGAACGCGTCGGCGAGCATGCCTGCGAGTTCAAAGCGTGCCTGCAAGCCGTTCGTGACGGTCCAAGGCTTCGGCGGCGCTACGGCGAGCGACTTCTCCCACGTCGATTGCGCTGCGGTGATTTGCGGCTCCAGCTCGCGCAGCCGGGCCTCGGCGGCGGCGAGCTGCTGTTCGAGCTTCGCCAGCTCCTTTGCCTGCGCATCCGTCGGCGCGGTGAGCATCGGCGGCGAGTTCCCGATCTTCACGGCGCGCCCTTTCTCCGGGACGTTGTTGAAGAACGCGAAGAGCTGGTAGAACTCGCGCTGCGTGACGGGATCATACTTGTGGTCGTGGCAGCGGGCGCAGCCCACCGTCAGGCCCAGCCAGACCGTCGCCGTCGTGTCCACGCGGTCCACGACATACTCGACCGCATATTCCTCGGGCACGATGCCGCCCTCGGCGTTGCCGCGATGGTTGCGGTTGAAGCCGGTCGCAATCTTTTGCGCGAGCGTCGCCTTCGGCAGCAGGTCGCCGGCGAGCTGCTCGATGGTGAATCGGTCGAAGGGCAGGTTGCGGTTGTAGGCGTCAATCACCCAGTCCCGCCAGCGCCACATGTAACGCTCGCCGTCGCTTTGGTAGCCGCTTGTGTCGGCGTAGCGCGCGGCGTCGAGCCAGCGGCTGGCCATGCGCTCGCCGTAGCGCGGGGAGGCGAGCAGGCGATCCGCGACTCGCTCGTAGGCCTGCGGCGAAGTATCGGCGAGGAACGCGTCCACCTCGGCCAGCGTCGGCGGCAGCCCGGTCAAGTCGAGCGACACGCGGCGGATGAGCGTGGCGCGATCGGCCTCGGGCGAAGGCGAGAGATTCTCCTTTGTGAGACGAGAATGGATGAACGCGTCAATGGGATGAGAGTGATTAGTAATTAGTGACTGAGTGCTGGGTGGGGAGGACTTCGCGGCCTTGCCAGGCTTTAGACTAATCACTTCCTTACTAATTACTTTCGGCACTTCAGGCCGCTTCGGCGCGAGGAACGACCAATGCCCCTCCCACTTCGCGCCTTGTTCGATCCAGCGGCGCACCAGTTCGACCTGCTGCGGCGTGAGCTGGCGGCCGGCCTTCGCGGGCGGCATGCGGTCGTCGGCATCGCTCGTGGTGATCCGACGGAAGAGTTCGCTCTTGCCGGGCTGGCCGGGGACGATGGGGAAGTGTTCACCGAGCTTCGCCTTCGCGCTGGCCTCAAGGTCGAGACGAAGGTCGGCCTTGCGCTTGGCCTTGTCCGGGCCGTGGCACTGGAAACAGGTGTCCGAGAGGATCGGACGAATGTCGCGGTTGAACTCGATTGGGGCAGAAACCGTCGGCCCGGCGGCGTGGAGCGGAGCCAGGGGAAGCAGCAGCAAAGCGGCGAGGGCGGGCCGACGGAGCATGGAGAGGTAGAGGCTGGGCGGACGGTGGATATTCACGCGGCACGCAGACCCGCAGCCGCGACATCTCCGGCAATATCAGCGCGCCGGGATGCGTCTGGACTTCTTGAGATGCTGAGACGCTTCCGATCCGATTCAAGTGCGCTGGGCGTGGTGGTGTTGCTGTTCGTCGCCACGCCTGCGCGCGCCGCCGCCAAGCTCGACTTCAACCGCGACATCCGCCCGATCCTCTCGGACAACTGCTTCGCCTGCCACGGACCGGACACGCAGAAGGTCAAGGCCGGTCTGCGGCTCGACTCGCGCGAAGCCGCGCTCAAGCCCGCCAAGTCCGGCGCGCTCGCCATCGTGCCTGGCAAGCCGGACAAGTCCGCGCTCGTGCAGCGCATCACCACAAAGGTCGCTGCCGACCTCATGCCGCCGCCGGAGTCGCACAAGACGCTGACCACCGCGCAAAAGGACACGCTCCGCCGGTGGATTGCCGAGGGCGCGAACTACTCTGCGCACTGGGCGTTCGTCACACCGCAGCGGCCGGAGGTGGCGAAGGCGAGCAAGCAGTCTTCAGTGTTCAGTTTTCAGTCGGGGAAACGAGGTTCAGGCGCGCCACTGAACACTGGCTCACTGAACACTGAACACTCGGCGATAGACGCCCTCTTGCTCGCGCGGCTGAACAAGGACGGCCTGAAGTTCTCCCCCGAAGCCGACCGCCCCACGCTCCTCCGCCGCGTCGCGCTCGACCTCACCGGCATTCCGCCCACGCCCGCCGAGGTGGACGCGTTCCTCGCGGACAAGTCGCCGAATGCCTTCGAGCGCGTCGTGGACCGTCTGCTCGCCTCGCCGCGCTACGGCGAACGCATGGCGATGCTGTGGCTCGATTACGCGCGTTACGCGGACAGCCACGGCTTCCAGACCGACAGCTCGCGCTCCATGTGGCCGTGGCGCGACTGGGTCATCAAGGCGTTCAACGAGAACATGAAGTTCGACCAGTTCACGGTCTGGCAGCTCGCCGGCGACCTGCTGCCCGCAACCCAAAACCCAAAACCCGGAACTCGAAACCTCGACCCGCTCATTGCGACCGGCTTCAATCGCAACCACCGCATCAACGGCGAGGGCGGTCTCATCGCGGAGGAGTGGCGTGTCGAGACCATCATTGACCGCGTGGAGACGACGGGCACGACATGGCTGGGCCTGACTTTCAACTGCTGCCGCTGCCACGACCACAAATACGACCCGATCACCCAGCGCGAGTTTTACTCGTTCTTCGCCTTCTTCAACAGCATCGAGGAGAGCGGCACATTGAGCGGCGTCCGCGCCAATCGCGGCGGCGGGAACCCTGACCCGACCATCCACGTCACCACGCCGGAGCACGAGGCCAGGCTCGCCGAGTTGAATCAGTCGCTGAAATCCGCCGAGGCAAAGCTGGCCGAGGTCACGAAGCAACTTCCCCGGCTCATTGAGGAATGGGAGCCGACGTTTATCGCGAAGCTCGACCCGTCCGCCGCGCCGTGGAAATTGCTCGAACCCGCCGCCGTGAAGGCCGAGAGCAAGACCAGCTTCTCTCGCCAGCCCGATGCTTCGTGGCTCGCCGTCGGAGCCGCCGCTCCGCAGGAGACTTACACCGTCATCGCGCCGGTCGCGGCGGGGACGCTCGGGGGCGTGTTGCTCGAAGCGTTGTCCGACGCGTCGTTGCCCGCGCAGTCCGTGGGCCGCGCGCCCAACGGCAACTTCGTCCTCAGCGGCATCGAGGCGGAAATCTCCGCGCCGTCGCTAACCAAGCCCGCAGTCATCAAGTTCACCAAAGCCGAGGCCAGCTACTCGCAGAAGGGCTACGAAGTCGGCCTGGTCGTGGATGCAAAAGGCGGCAAGGGCTGGGCCGTGGACGGCCCGACGCGCAAGGAGCCGCTCAAGGCGATGTTCCTCGCCGAGCGCGTCGTGACCGTGCCCGCAAACGCCACGCTCACCGTGCGCTTGCTCCACAAAGCCATCGGCCAGCACGCCATCGGCCGCTTCCGGCTCTCGGCCACTTCGCTCGCACCCGGCTTGGTGAAGCTCGAAGGCGGCGCACAGGTGCCGGACTCGTTGAAGAAGATTTTTGCCACCCAGTCGGCGAAGCGCACCGCAGGCCAGCGGGCCGAACTGGAGAAGTTTTTCCGCGCGAACGCGGAGCACCCGGTGAAAGCCGCCGATGCCGCGCTGGCCACCGCGAAGAAGACCGTCGATGACTTCGAGCTGAAGCTGCCGACCACGATGGTGATGAAGGAAATCGCCACGCCCCGTGACGCCTTCATGCTCGTGCGCGGCGAATACGACAAGAAGGGCGACAAGGTCAGCGCGGGCGTGCCCGCCGTGCTGCCACCGTTGCCCGCGGGCGCGCCGACGAACCGCCTCGGCCTCGCGCAGTGGCTGGTCGCGCCCGAGAATCCGCTCACCGCGCGCGTCTGGGTGAACCGCACATGGGAAAAGTTCTTCGGCTACGGCCTCGTGAAGACGACGGAGAACTTCGGCTCGCAGGCGGAGCCGCCCAGTCACCCGGAATTGCTCGACTGGCTCGCGACGGAGTTCATCCGCCTCGGCTGGGACATGAAGGCGTTTCAGAAAGCCATCGTGATGTCGGCGGCTTACCGGCAGTCGTCGAAGGTCACGCCCGAACTGGTGGCGCGCGACCCGGAGAACCGCCTCCTCGCGCGCGGCCCGCGCTTCCGCCTGCCCGCCGAACTCATCCGCGACCAAGCGCTGTCCGCGAGCGGCCTGCTCGTCGAGAAGCTCGGCGGTCCGAGCGTGCGCCCCTACATGCCCGAAGGCGTGTGGGACGAGACGAGCCGCTACGGCGACTTGCGCGGCTATAAGCCGGACGCGGGCGACGGCCTCTATCGCCGCACGCTCTACACCGTCTGGAAACGCACCGCCGCGCCGCCCACCATGCTGCTGTTCGATTCGCCCACGCGCGAGATTTGCACCGTGAAACGCAGCCGCACGAACACGCCGCTGCAAGCGCTCGCGTTGCTCAACGAAGTCACCTACGTCGAGGCCGCCCGCGCGCTTGCGCAGCGGATGTTGACCGACGGCGGCGAAACGCCCGCCGCGCGCATCACCCACGGTTTCCGCCGCGTGACCGGCCGCACGCCGGACAAGGCCGACCTCGCCGTGCTCACCGCCGGCTTGGAGAAACGCCTCGCCAAATACCGCGCCGACGCCGACGCCGCGAAGTCGTTGCTCGCCCAAGGCCAGTTCAAGCCCGACGCCAACCTCGACGCCGCCGAACTCGCCGCCTACACGGTCACGGCGAACGTCCTCCTCAACCTCGACGAAGCCATCACCCGCGAATGAGCACACCAGCCAGGAGCGCGGACGCCCATGTCCGCAGGAGCAACGGAGTTGCGGCAGAGAGTAGCCCACGGCGCAAGCCGTGGGGTGTGCCGGGCAGTGACGCGAGCCGCAGCGCGGCGACAGAACCCTTCGCCGTGTTGCTTCCGCTCGCCGCGTTCTTTCGCCCCGCTGGGGCTTGCACGGCTACGAATGCGAAACCCACGGCTCACGCCGTGGGCTACTGTCTGACGCTGCTCCGCAGCTTTGTGGCGCTTCCGTTTGCACAGCCCGGCACAGTGCCGCCTCGGCTCGCAGCTTGGAGTTCCTTTGGAACTTGGAGCTTGGGGTTTGGAGCGTTCCTCTTCGCTCTCCCCGCCTTCGCTCCCGCAGCGTCCCTGCCCGCCGACCACGCCGAGCGGATGTCGCGCGGCCTCGTCACCTTTTCCCAGCACATTCGCCCCGTGCTGGTGAAGAGCTGTTTGTCCTGCCACGGCGGGGAGAAGACCAAGGGCGGACTCGACCTCTCGACCCGCGAAGACTTGCTCAAGGGCGGCACCGAGGGCGCGGCCATCGTGCCGTTCAGCGCGGTGGACAGCCGGCTGCTCAAGCTCATCCGCCACGCCGAGGAACCGCATATGCCGTCGAAGGCCGACAAACTTTCCCCCGAAGTTATCACCTGGCTCGCTGCGTGGATTGACGACGGCGCGCCCTACGACGGCCCGCTCCTCGCCGGCCGTGTCGCGAAGGACCGGGCGAAGGTGACGGAGGAGGACAGGAAGTGGTGGGCGTTTCAGCCGCTGGCGAAGACCAGTGTTCAGTATTCAGTGTCCAGTGTTCAATCGGGGAAACGGAGTCCGAGTGCAAAACTGAATACTGCCCCACTGAACACTGAATACTCCTCTCCCATAGACCGCTTCCTCCTCGCCAAGGCCGCCCCTCGCCCCC
>JBEBFV010000628.1:0-2509 GCA_040081795.1 Limisphaerales bacterium
GCAAGGCGACAAGGTTGTGTTCGCGGCTGCCGCTGCGAAGGCCGCGCCGGTCCCGCCAAAGAAGAAGTAAGACCGTGGCGGTGGGCGGGAGTCGTTGGTAGAAATGGCTCGATGGCCGACTTGTTTCCAGAACCGCAGACGAGTTTCAAGGCGAGACTGCAAAGCGCCGTGCAGAGCCTCGCTTCCAGCAACATCTTCCTCGGCACATCGAGCTGGAAGTATTCCGGTTGGCCGGCTTGATCGCCACCTCGCGGCGCGTCACACTCGCTTCGTGAAGACCCCAAAAGGCATCTCTCGCGAGGCCATCGAGCGGCTCCGGGCGCTGATTTACTCCACCAAGGAATTCGAGCCGCACCTGCGGGCCTCCGAGCCGGACTGGGCCGGTTGGGTGGCGGACGCGAAGCTGTCACCGGATTCTGCCGAAGCACTCGTAACGCAGCTTCGCCGGGCGTGGCTGCTGCCCTTCGCTGATGTTCAGGGCATCGCTGACCTGCTCGTGTTCCAACACACGCGGTTGGGCGCGATGCGCGAGAAGTTCCGGCAGCAGAAAAACGACCGGGCCGTGCGGCTGTGCGCGTTGTTCGAGCTGTTGGTGACGATGGCCTTGCAGGGGAACTCACTGTGCCCACAGAACCCGGTTCATCTCGCCCGGCTGGCGCAGCTCTCCTTGGAGTCGCCGACGCCGGGGCGTGATCGTCTGGATGCGCTGCTGGAACTGTTCGTGGATGAGAAGTCAGCCACGGCGCGCACCGGCAACAACGCCAGCGAGGCAGCGGACTTTGAGATCGTCCTCAAAAGCGAGCACGAGCGGCGCGAGGGACTAGCGGAACAGGCGTGGAAAGCACCGCACAAGTTCACGGAATACCGGCAATCGTTGCTGGACAACCCTGAATTCCACGCGGACTGGGCGACGATCACGCGGCATTTCGAGGTGGCGCGCTGGCGCGACTCGCGCGGGATCATCCGCCGCTCGCGCCTGCCGGAGCGAAACTGGCAACGGCCCACGCACCCAGACTTGGGTGTCACCACGGAGCGGTTCCAAGTGGTCTTCGATTTCTTCTGCTGGAAGTGGTTCCTCTACGGGATGCGCGACGATGACCCGCTGCTGGAGAAGCTCACCCACACCCTTACGCCGTTCGGCACGCAGGTCTTCATCCCTGGCTACTGGAACTTCGACCCGGCAAGGGACATCAACTGGAAGGCGGTCACGCGTCTTCACCGCGCGCGCGGTCTTGAAAAACAGGGGAGCAAGCTGACTGCGAACAAGCACGACCGGGCGTTGCAACTTCAACGGCTGAAGGCCGCTGACACGGAGGCACGAAAACTACGACTGCGGGGCCGGGCACGGTATGATTTCCTAAAGAGTGAGGCCGGGCTTGCGCCACTGACAGACGATGCTCAAGTGAGGCGCATGCTTCGCTGAAGGGAGCCTCCGTCACTACACATTAAGCTCCGGTTCAGGACCTCCATCGTTAAAGCACCAACCCACGTCTCTTGCGCAAACCGTTGTGCGACTCCGGGGAGCGCGCCTCATCCTCGCGAGCATGAATTGTTTCAATTCATCACAATCATTGTAAGGAGCAGGATAATCTGCCCAGCGCAATTCGGCGTAACCGTCCGGGCGAGGCAATTGCGCTCGTAGCGGCACTGGCACCAAATCGCCGTAAATAATAGTGGCGTGGTGACGCAGAACCCGTTGAATTCCTTGGTCTGTATCGGTGAGTTTGGCAAGAAAGGATGGCGTCATGCATAAATTCCAGAGCGCGGTGTAGCTGGACACGTCTTCCGAGTCATTCCAAACGTGATTGATCTGAAGGTCAGTTTTTGGATTCCGCCTGATGCGATTAGCCCACAGGAATGCGTTAGTCGGAGTCTGATTGTCGTCCAAAAACACTGTCACTCCGTTTGTGTCAGTCTTGATTCCACCTTTCTTCTCACCTCGTCCGGCTCTGAACCGAACCGCTGGAAAAACTCTGTCACCAGCGGTCAAACGGACTGTGTTAGGATGGGTAAAGACGGTCAAAGACGCAATCACTTGCTCCAAAGACCCATAAATGGATTGCTCCACGAGTTCCCGCAGGGCACGCTTACCATCGTAGTCGAAGTCAGCGAGCGTTGGCATAGGAGAATCGTGCTGACAATGCTTCAATATGTCAACAATCAGGGACGGGCCGATTGCCCACGGTTTCAATCCCACGGCTTTCGTGCAACAGGGTCGCATATACAGCACTGTCATGCACAGCGCTTAGCGTTCCCAACCTTCAGGTTGCGTTGGAAGCCGGGTTTGCAATTGTCACCTACCAAGCGCATTTCGGACGACCTCCTGCGAAAAACTCATTGTATTTTCATGTGGCGCACCTGACCCAACCCAACGTCCATCAGCGATGGGCATTCCAAGCGTTGGGTTGTTGCATTAGACTCTATGCGTAATAGACAATGGCCGCTGGTTGGTGGTAGGTTTTTGGCATGAACCTGTTGCGTGCGCTGGACCAACCGCGGGTGTTGCAAG
>JBEBFV010000223.1:0-9656 GCA_040081795.1 Limisphaerales bacterium
CACGAGGGCGTTGACCGCCGGGGCGTTGCCCAGCTTCTCCGAAATCTTGCTCACCGCTGCCTTGGTCTCCGCGCTCTTGGATTCTTCGATGCCCATTACCAGCGTCTGCGCGATGCCCAGCGATGCCTTGCCCTCCTCCTGTGCCTTGGCCGCTGCCTTGGTCTTCAGTCGCGCCCACCAGCCGAAGCCACCCAAGGCCACGTAGAGCACGAGGTCAATGATCGGCGCGCTCGGGGTCGGGTTGAACTTGTTCACCGTCTCGACTGTGGCCAGGGCGGAGGACAGGCCGGGGTTGACCACCACGGAGACGTTCGTTGCCCAGTTCGTCACGTAGCTCGCCGGGGTGATCGTCACGAGGTTCGTCACGAAGGGCGGGGTGATGGTGACGACGTTGCCCAAGGTGTTCGTGGTGGCCTCCACGACCTTCGCCACGCTGTTTGTCTGCGCGGCGATGGTGATGACGGTGGGAACGGCGTTCGTGGTCGTAACGAAGGGCTGCTTGAGCGCGGAGATGGTGCCGCAGCCGGTGAGGGCGAAGGCAAAAGGCAAAAGGCAAAAGGCAAAAAGGCGCAGGGTCTTCATAGTTCGGTGAGGGTGGGGAGTTTCAGGCCGTGGTGATCCAAAGCGCCTTCGATGCGTTGCACGCGGCCGGCGATGCGGTAGAGCATCCGCACAATCCAGCCGAGGAATACGAGGATGGCCGCGAACCCGGCGGCTACGATTTGAACAGGGACTTCCATGGCAGGGGATTCACCAGAGGCTCCACTGGTTTTTCTTCGCGTGCCGCACCTTGACCTTGGTGCGCTTGTAGCCTTTGCACGCGCCGGACTTGGCGAACTTCCCGCTTTTGGTGCGGCGGCAGACGGAGCGGCGGAGGCGGAGGGTTTTCATGCGCTCAGTTTTTTCTTCACCCAGGCGAACACGCCGAGCTGGTAGGCGAGGAAGCCCAGGCCGCCCAGGACGACGAGCCAGAATAGCGGACTGCGCTTGCCCGCGTTCTCGGGGCCGATGCCGGCGAAGTCACGAATGCCCGTAGCGAGGGCGGACACATCATCGGCCACGCCCTCCCTGAAAATGGTGAACGTGCTGGTTTCACCTTCCGGCACGCGGGGCAGGCCGGCGGCGTCGCGCGCCGCGTCGCTGGCCTCGCGGTTCGCGCGCTCCACGTCGAACGACAGCCCGCCGACTTCCACCTTCTGCGAGCGAGTCATGTAGCCGGTCACGTCGAACGAGCCGTAAAAGAACCGCTGCGACAGCGGGTCAAACGACACGTTGTAGAGCGGAATCTGGCGTCCGGTCGGGAGCGTAATCATGCGGCTTCAGGCTTCGGAGGTTCAGCGGCAGCGGGCGCGGGTTCCGGCTTGGGCTTCACGGCTTCGGCCAGCGTGCGCAAGGCGAGGTCGCACGCGGCGAGGTCATTGATTCCAACGGCCAGTTTGATGACCGGCGCGTTCAGGAGGGCGGCGAGGCAGGCGAGGGCTTGTTCGGGTTTCATGGTGTCAGTCGTATTCGGAGCGTTTGGCGTGGATTGCGTCGCGGAGTTGCACGTAAGCGTCGGCGAAGGCGGGCAGCGCGGACAACTCGGCGGGCGAGAGGGAGCAAGAGCCGTCGGACACGTCGCGCGTGGTGCCATCGGAAAGGGCCTCGCGGATGGTGAAGTCGGCGGAGAGCGTGGGCGGGCCGCCGACGGCCATGGCGATGCCGATGCGCGTGCAATGCCGGGCGCGCCCGGTGACGGAGGGAGGAAGCGGGAGGGACTGGGGCATAGGTCAAGGCGCTGGCGCAAAGTCCAGCTTGAAGAACTCTTTAACCGCGTCGTTGTTGTCCGTGGCTTCGTTGACGAGCAGGAGCGTGACCGCGCCGGAGAGCGTTTCCGCCGCCGTGCCCGAGAGATGAATGGAGCCTTGCCCCTCGCCCGCCGAAAACTTGCCGTAAAACTTCTGCGTTGCCGCGCCGGTGCGGATGACGTGGCCTTCTATACGCCAGCTTGTGAACGGGAACGTAAGCGCGCCGGTGTCGAGCAGCGTCGTGGCCCCATAGGTCAGGATGAGCCGTTTGGTGTTCGCGTTGTTGGCGAAGCTGCCGGTGTAGAGGAAGGGGATCGAATCGCCGTTGGCCGCAAGGACGTTGGCCGGCACGCTGTAGGTCTGGAGCGTGTCCACGCCCGCGCCGACGTTGCCGGTCTGCGTGGTGTCCACGGCGAGCGTGCCGCCCGCGTTGACCGTAGAAGTGCTAGTGCCCGCGCGCGGTTTGACCATGCTGGCCAAAAGCTTTGCTCGGTTGGCAATGCCCGCCGCGCCGGTGCTGGCTTCCACCTCGCCCGCCGCAGCGCGCATGATGCCGGCATCCGCCGTGCCGTAAGACACGCCATCCTCGCTGAAGAAATAGCCCATCGTGTTGGCCAGCTTGATGCCAAACCCGCCGACACAGGCTGATGCTCCGTAGATGGATGTGTTCCCCAAAAAGACGCTTCCATTTGGACAGCCGAGAGTGACAGTGCTGCCGGAAGGGCCGATGACTTCGGCATAGCCCGCCTGAGTCATTAGAATCCCGCCGGTTTTTTTGAAGGACACGACGGACACCCCTCCGACAACCACGTCAAACGGCTTGCTGGCCGCTGCCGAGGCGGAATCCGTGATGCTTACAACCAACCCCAGCATGATGTCCGAAGCATCGTTCCAAGTCTGGCTAATCGTAAGCGGGGCGGAGGGTCCGGTGACGGTGCCGCCGGCGATGGTGAGGTTGCCCAGCACCGCCGACCCCGTCACGGCCAGCGTGCCGGCGATGGTGACGTTGCCATCAGTGTTGATGGTGCTGGCGAAGTAAGCCGACCCGTCCATCCGCACGAAGCATTTCGTGAGGCCGCCCACTGCTAGGGTGAGCAGCTCGGAAGTTCCGGCGCAGGCCGTCGCGGTGACATCGAGGAAAATCCCGTAAAAAATCGTTCCGGGACTCAACCACGTTCCGCCGATGTTAAGGAGCGGAAGGCCGCTCGTCTGCGTGCCGCCATTCTGCGTGATGCGTCCGCTGAACGTGGGGGAGGCCAGCGCGGCCTTCGCGTCCAACGCGGCTTGCAGGCCGGGGATTTGCGCGATCTGCGGGATGGCGGAGAGGCCGGTCATGTCGTGGTCGAGATTTGGGCGCTGCCGCTGGCGGCGGTGTCCACCGTCACGGCGGAGAGCGTGGCGAGGTGCTTGGTGACGGCCCAGCCGACGGACTGCCCCGGGGCGAGCGTGCGCGCGCCGCCGGGCGTGGTGACGGTCACATTCACCGCGCCGGTGTTCGTGTTCAGGATGGCGATGGAGCGGCAGCCGGTGAACACCAGTTGCTCGCTCGCGCCCATCGTGCGCAGCTCGGGGACTTCAACGGTCGTGGCCGCGAGGCCGGCGATGGTGGTGAGCAGCGCGTTTGCCGCCGTCTGGAGCGCGTTCGTGGCGAGCGCCGCGAGGCCGGAGAGGATGGAGGCCAGCGACGTGTTGCCCGTCGTCTGGAGCGCCGCCGTGCTCGCGCCGCTGGGCAGGGGGACCGAGCCGGAGAGTGTGGCCACGCCGGCAACCGTCATGCGGCCTGTGCCGGTCGTGATGACCGCATCAAGCGCGCCGCCCGTGGTGTTCACGAAGCGCAGCTTGTTAAGGCCGAACTCGCCGGGTTCGCCTTGAAGGATGATTCCCTGGGCGAGCGCCGCCGGGGTGCCATCATTCACCGACACCAGCAAACCCGTGGGGAGCGTATCGAACCGCACGTAATCCGCCGACACGTCCACGGGCACTTGCCCGCCAGCGGCCACGGTGACGTTTTGCGGATTCGCGGTAAGGAAAATTTTCATGCCTTCGAGGGTTTGAACAGGACGGGCAACAGGACGATGCCCACGACGGCGGCGAGCGCGTAGCCCACGAGCTTGATCGTGCTGGTCTGCCCGCTGGCCGTGGCCACAAATTGCTCCTGAGACTTCGCGACGCCCGCCGCAATCTGGTTGCTGCTGTCGGTGATCGTCTGGACGGTTTGGAACGCGAGCTTGGCCTGATTATCCGCCGCGTCCACGGCGCTGGTGACGAAATCCTTTTGCCCGGCGATGAACGATTGGGCGAGTTCGAGGCCGGTCGCGCTCAGGCCGGCGGCGGCGTCGAGTGACTGCGCGCCGAGAGCTTCCGCGCTGTCCACGCCGGCTTGCGCGAGGTCGGAGGCGTTTTCGAGCGCCGACGCTCCAAGGTTCGCCGCCGTGTCGTTCAAGCCCGTGGCCGCGTCGAGCGCATCGCTGGCAAGGCCGGCAGAGGTTTCATTCGCGCTTTGGGCCGTCACTTCCAACGTCTTGAGGAACTGTTCCGCGATGGACTGCGCGAGGGTGAGCGCCGCCTTGGCCACGTCCGGGTCAACGTTCGTGATCGTCACCGCGCCGCCCGAGTCGGAAACGGCAATGTTCCCCTCGCCTTCAATCCCGATCTGCTTGGTGTCGGCGGACTGGCTTTGGCTGGAGGACGAAGCGCCCGCGCCGCTGCCGGTGTTGCAGTGGCGGTGGCGTGGCCGGAGCGAGTCGCCGCTGAACACGAACTCGCAACAAAGATAAGGTTCGATGTTCACGCGAGGCGGGTGAAGTGGTGGAAGGGCAGGCCCATTTTACCGAACGGGGCCGGCGGGTGAACCGTGAAGCCAAGGCCGCGCAGCCAGCGCACCGTGGCGGTGTTGCGCGCGTCGCACCAGTTTTCGAGCCGGCGGAACGTGGCGAGCATCCGGTTCACCCAGAGCCGCCCGGCGCGCAGGAACTGCCACCGATGCGAGGGACTGGCCACCAAGGCCGGCGTCGCGAGCAACCAAATCACGCCGCGCCGAGTCACGCCGCAGAGGCCGGCGGGCTGGCCGTCATCGCCGACGATGCCGCGAACGTGGCAGCTCATGGCAACGCTGGTGAAGACGGCTTCCGCGCCGGTCTGGCCGTGGCTCGCGAAGACTTCCGCCCGGTCGCTGCCGCGCAGGTTCGCGGCGACGTGTGACACGAGGGAAAAGTTGGGTTCTGCCCAGCGCATTATTTTTTGAGCTTGAGGAACACGAAGAGGCCCGCGAGGGCAACCACGCCGATGACAACCGGCCAGAGCCACCCAGGAGCGCCGCCGCCAACGGAGAAGCTGCCACCGCTGCGGAGCGTGTTGCCGTCCTGTGAGCCGCTGGCCGATGAGGACGGCCCCTTGCCGGACGCGCCGCCGCCGCCGCCGCCCGCCAGTCCGCCCGCGAGTGAAGCGAGGGGAAACATAGGTTCAGGACTTGCGCAAAAGCAGGAAGCCGCCGACCGCCAGGACAATCACAACGCCGCCGCCAATGACCCACGGGAGCCAAGGCCGCGACTGTGCCGCCGTCTTGGTGGCCTGCTGTGCCTGCGTCGGCGTGGCGAGGCCGTTGGGCTTGCCGTTCACCACTGCGACAACTTCACCAACCCCGCGAGCGAGGCCGATCAGGCCGCCCAAGATGCTGTTGCTGTCGAGTCCGCCGCCTTGATTTTCGTAGCCGAGCATATTCGCCTTTGAGTTGGGCCGGGCCGCCGGGATCGCCGGACGGCCCGGCCCGTTGCCAACACTTTGCCCAAACGGGCGGGGGAATGCCTTACTTCGGAGGCGCAACGAGCTTCACGCCCTCGGTGCCTTCGATGATGAACTGAACCGGCGCGGGCGTGGCCGTGATCGTGGTGTCCCAGTAGTAAACCACGCGCACCGGCAACGGCGTGTCGCCGATGCGGACGGTCTGGAAGTCCGGGGCCTGGTTGTTCAGGTCGAACGGCACGAAGAACCCGTATTGCGTCGTCGGCAGCTTGTAGAGCGGGTGGCTCGCCAAGATGGCGCTGACGGTGTCCTTCTCCATGTCGAACACGTCCACGTCGCCCACGCGCACCTGAACGCGGGTGATCGCTTCCGCGTCGCCGTTGGTGAGGTTCGCCGCCGCCGGAGGGCAGGTGATGAACAGGTTGCGGACGCGGGAGAGGTTGCCGATTTCGAGCTTGTCGATGGTGTTCTCACCAGCGCCGGGCGTGACCGGAGTCACGACGCGATTCACGAACGCTTCCTCGCGGGGAACGTTTTCGAGGTAGTATTGCATCCAACCCTCGATGCGCGTCAGCGCGCCGCCCGTGGCAAACGAGCTGGGGATGGTGCAGCGAATCTGGATGCTCTTCAGGTCCGCCGTGCCCCACTCCGAGAACGGAATGCCGGGGCGCACGAACTGGAGGTTGAAGAACGCCGTCGGGATGGTGTCGCCGTTCGCGTTGAAGAGCAGCGCCTTCGCGCGCTCCTGTTTCGGGTAGAACGTCGAGGCCACCTTGCCGTCCACCAGCACGTCGATCTGGTCAACGAAGCGGCAGAAGTCCATGGCGGCGTCGGCGGTCACTTTCGTGCCCACGACTTTCAGCACGAAGCCGATGAAGGACCGGCCCAGAATGTCCGGCGTGCAGGTGGGCTGCGTGCCCACCGCCGCGCCCGTGAAGGCGGGAAGTTTTGCGGTGATGACTTGCATAGGATGCGAGTGACGGGTTGCGGTTGTGACCGGACCGGGGCGAGCAGTCCCGGCTTACAGGCCGAGGAACTTCTTGCCGACGTAAAGGCCGAGGAGGGTGCCGACAGCAGCGACGAGCAGGGGCTTGAGGAGGTCTTGCATGATGCGATTTCGAGTTTTGGTTTTCCGGCTGCCCGGCGAACGCGCCGGACTTGATGCGGCGCAAGGTGCGCGCCCTGGCCGGTCACGTCTTCCCCCCGCGTTTCCTTGCGGCGCGTTGGGTGGGCACGCGAGGGCGGAAAAGCGCGAAAAGGAAAAATACCTCCAGATCTTGGAAAGGTGGCTCCCAAAGAGGGGCTTTGCCTTGGAGAATTAGAAACAACCCCTACTAACCCCTACTAACCCCTACTCAAAAAACGCCAGAGGGGGGGTCAGTAGGGGTTAGTAGGGATTCTTTCCCAAAAGCCAGCGGCGGGCAGCCGCCGGCCTGTCACGCCGCTGCTTGCCTTTGCCGGGCCGTGGTGAGAGGTTCCCGGCATGAGCGACACCCTCATTTCCGCCAGTCCATCCCGCGACATGCTAGGCGTGCGCGCGTGGATGGACGGCCAGATCGCCGCATTGGTTGACCAGTCCGAACGGATTCTGGATTACACCCGCCGCGAGCTGCTACGCAAAGAGCCGACTTCCGAACTGCTGGCCGAACACAAGCGCGCCAGCCGCCTTATCATCGGCCTGCTGCGCATGGTGATCTGCCAGCTCGAAGACCCGGACTATCCGCAGCCCGCCGCCGCCCGCCAGCTCGGCAGCCGGCACCGGCAGCTTCAGGAATTCCACGACACTTTGCACAACCCCATGCCCGCTTCGGAACTTGAGCAGTTCACCCGCGAACATTTTGCGCAGGACGCCACCGCCCGCCGCCTCTTCCCCGAAGCCTTCGCTAAGTGAACACCGCGCTGGAAGGTCTCATTCAGGCGCTCAACGCGTGGCACGAAGCGGGCGAGGACACGGAAGGCCGACGCGAGTCCGTCTATCACTCCCTTCTGGAAGATTTCACCGCGCTCCATCCGGGCACGAACCTTGCCGCCCTCGACCGCTATGTCCGGCAGGCCCATCTGCGCTGGCTGCGCGCGCAGCAAAAGCCCGCCGCACTCCCGCCCAAAGCCTAACCCGGCCCTGAGTCACGCCGCTTTCACGGCTTTCCGCGCCAGCTCGTCCACGATCTCCCCGAGCCGACGCCGATAGACCTTGATCTGGTGGAAGGTCACGCGCGCCGTCTTCCGCTCCTTCGCGAGCCTGATTTTCAACTGGCGAATCTGCGACCGAAGCTCAATCGGACAGGCCGGCGGCAACGGGAAAATGGCGTAGGTCAAACCCTCGGGGTGCATCCGCGAGTAGCTGACTGGTATCCCGTCCTTGTGCTGCCAGCGTCGGCGCGGCGGCTCCGTCCGTCTTCTGATTTTGTTCCCCACGGGCTGATTTTATGCCAAATCCGCGCGGCGAACACTTCACACATTGGGCATCGCTTGCCTCTTGGTGGGTGAAGAGGGTCCGGGCCTCCAAGAAACCAACTGCCGGGCCGTAGAAAGAACAAATATGAAACAGGCAGAAGTTCAAACTAAGTGCTCGCCGGGGAAATCCTCTTCGTGGGTCATTTCCTCGCGGAGAACGCCCGGGAGGTGAAGGACGCCACGGGTGCGGTGAAGTTCATCGGTCACGAAGTCACGGTTCTTCGCGGCAACGAGTCGGTGCCGGTGTCGTGCCAGACCCCACGCGGCATCACGAGCACCGCGCAGGTGAAGCTCCTCGGTCACAAGCGCATGACTCCGGTTGTGGTGGAGCTGTCGGAATACGCGCACACGACCGCGACAAGCGCATGAGGACCCTGCGCTACAGCATGGGCAAGGGCCAGCGCTTGGCCTCGCCGCGGTTCTCGTGGGTTGAAGGCGCGGGCGCAGTGTGGCGGGCCGGTTGCCGACTGCTCGGACTGCTGCTGGGCGTTGACGATCTCTCGCCGCACTTCGGCAAGCGGTGGGCGTGGAACCTACGGAGCAAGATCACGCCGCTAGGTCGCTACGCGGAGCGGGTCAGCGAAAAGCTTTATGAGGTGGCGAAGGAACTGCAACGGCTGCCGCTCGGGGAACGGTATGCACAGGTGGGGGAATTCTGCCGCCAGCTCGCGGCATTTTGAGAGGCGGGGGGCTGCCAGTGCCTGAACTTCCAAAGGCGAACACGATGCAACAGGTCGAGGCGCTGCACGGAAGCCCGTTCCTGTGGCCGTGTTCGCCTAAATGGCCCATCGGAACAGGAACACTGTGTATCGGGCGGATCAAGCGCGGAACGCTGCCAGCGTGCTACGTGGGCGGCCTGCTCTGCGTCCTTGTGAATGGGGAGGCAGGCAGCAGATAGCTGCCTTCCGGACACCCCTGCCCCGCTGCAAACTCTGCCCGTTCATCGCCGACTGCCCGCACCAACGCAGTTAGCCGACGGCGAACGAAAGAAAGGCAAAACAGTGACTTGCTTAGAGCGCTCCGGCCGCGTCCACGCTGGTCACGACCGCGACGACATGATCAAGTTCCGCCCACCTTCTCGGCGAGCGCGGCCAGTGCCGGCTCAATCACCTACCAGACGGCGGGCCTCTACTTCCTGGACTTCTTAACCGACCGCGTCGGGGATTCCGCCTCGGAGCTCGGCTCGGTGCTCGACACCAACTTGAAGACCACCTCAGCTGCAAGCGTGTGACGCCACTCGACTACGCCTTGGGCGACACTCCTTCTCGACCGCCCGACACGCCCTCGTCAGCAGCTGAGGATGTGGCCAGCCTTTGGAATCTCGCCGCTTCAAACACGGCCTCGCTAAAAGGCACACTGTCCGCTTTTGATCACACGCAGAAGTCCGCCCTTTAAAGCTACACGACTGCTGCACCATCCGAGCTTGCTGCTGATCAGGAAGCGCGCCTATTATGTGTCCGCTGCCGAGCTGCTGACAGTATTGAGGGCGCACATTCTCTCCCATGGGGACGCCCGCATTCCGGCGACTATGATGGTCGGTAGATACTGCCGAGTATGGAAAATCAGTATGGAAAAGTCGTCAATCGCGTTTCTGTGATCGTTGTATGCGACTCGCTGGAGATTGGTTGCGCTTGTAGCTCAGTTGGATAGAGCATCCGCCTTCTAAGCGGACGG
>JBEBFV010000009.1:0-33615 GCA_040081795.1 Limisphaerales bacterium
GTGGTGGAGGCTCCAGCGGCGGCGGTGCCGGTGTTCTTCACCACGGCGGTGACGGTGACCTTCTGGCCTTGCGGGGCCTTGTTGTTCGTGGTGGTCAGCGTCAGGACTTCGAGGTCCGGCGCGGCGGGCGGGCCAGCGCTCAGGCGGAACACGGTGCCACCGCCGAAGCTGCCGCCTTGTGTGGTCGTGCCGTAAAGCGCGCCATCGGTGCCCTGCACCAGTCCGGCAGAGGGGTTAGCGCCGGTGGTGTCATAGTCCAAGTTCTGGAGCACGGTGAAGCCGCTGCCGTCCGGGTTCAGCTTGAACACGGTGCCGCGGTCGCCGCTGCCGCCTTGTGAGGTCGTGCCGTAAAGCGCGCCATCGGTGCCCTGCACCAGTCCGGCATGGAGGTAACCGCCGGCGAGGTAATAGTCGAAGTTCTTGAGCACGGTGAAGCCGCTGCCGTCCGGGTTCAGCTTGAACACGGTGCCGTAGTAGAGGCTGCCGCCGGATTGAGTCGTGCCGTAAAGCGCGCCATCGGTGCCCTGCACCAGTCCGGCTGTGGGATAACCGCCGGTGGTGATCCAGTCAAAGCTCAGGAGCACGGTGAAGCCGCTGCCGTCCGGGTTCAGCTTGAACACGGTGCCGCGGTAGTTGCTGCCGCCTTGTGAGGTCGTGCCGTAAAGCGCGCCATCGGTGCCCTGCACCAGTTTGGAAACGGGGTAACCGTCGCCGCTGTAATAGTCCAAGTCCCGGAGCAAGGTGAAGCCGCTGCCGTCCGGGTTCAGCTTGAACACGGTGCCAGCGCCGTAGTAGCCGCCGGTGCCGCCTTGTGAGGTCGTGCCGTAAAGCGCGCCATCGGTGCCCTGCACCAGTCCAACAGCGGGGTAACCGCCGGTGGTGTAAAGGTCCAAGCTCTGGAGCACGGTGAAGCCGCTGCCGTCCGGGTTCAGCTTGAACACGGTGCCAACGGCGCCGCTGCCGCCTTGTTGGGTCGTGCCGTAAAGCGCACCATCGGTGCCCTGCACCAGTCCGGCAGAGGGGGAACCGCCGGTGGTGGAATAGTCCAAGTTCTGGAGCACGGTGAAGGTTGACGTAGCCGCCGAGGCCACCGGTGCCAGCACGAGTGCGAGCGCGGCGGCGGCGGTGAGGGTGAGTTGTTTCAGCCGTGCCGGAAGGCTCCGGGGGGCTGTGGTGCGACACGCCGGGGCGGCGGCACAATGGGACAGGGCGGTGGTCTTCATACGATCCTTGGGACTGACCGGGCGTGGCCCCCGTCGCTCAACGGAGCGATTGTTGACGCCACCCTCGACGCAACGAGGCTGACAGCAATGGGATGGCCGAGTCCAAGCAATACGCTTCCCTCGCATGGGGATAATCCTGAGGGTGGTAGGGACGCGCTGCGCGCGTCCTCGTGGGACCAAATGGATTGACGAGGCCGCGCACAGCGACGGCCCTACCAGGTTCACTTCGCGGCCTGCTTCTTCTTGCCCTTCTTCGCGGGCGCACCGGGTTCGGGGCCGTCGTTATCGGCTTTGCCGCCGCCCCAGAGGGGTTTCACGTTGGCCTTGTTCCACTCGTCCCACTTGCCTTGCAGTTCCTTGACCTTGTCCGGCTGCGCGGCGGCGAGGTCCTTGGTTTCGCCGATGTCCTCGCGGAGGTTGTAGAGCTTGGCGGCGCTCACCGGCTCGCCGCGTCCGCTGCGCGTGTCGGCGGCGGTGTCGTAGCGCACGAGCTTGAAGTCGCCCGCGCGGATGGCCATCTGCTGGCCGAAGCGCCAGTAGAGCGCGTCGTGCGGCGCACCGGTCTTCCCGCCGCTGAGGAAGGGCAGCAGGTTCACGCCGTCGAGCTTCCACTCGGGTTTCGTCTCCACGCCGGCGGCGGCGAGCGCGGTGGCGGTGAGGTCGAGCTGAATCGCCGGCTGGTCGAAGACGCCCGGCTTCACCCGGCCCGGCCACGCGACGATGAACGGCACGCGGACGCCGCCCTCGAGGGTGGTGCGCTTCGAGCCGCGCAAGGGCAGGTTCACCGAGCCGTTGACGGTGACGCCGGGCATGGCCGGCCCGCCGTTGTCGCTGATGAAGCAGACGAGCGTGTGCTGCTCCTGACCGGTCTCGGCGAGCTTGGCGCGCACCTTGCCGATGGCGTCGTCCATCGCGAGCATCATGGCGGCGTAGGTGCGGCGGGTCTTGTCGGCGATGTTTGGGAACTTCGCGAGGCGGTCGTCGGTGGCGTGCATGGGCGTGTGGACGGCGTTGAAGGCGAGGTAGAGGAACCACGGTTTCCCGTTGTGCCGCTCGACGAACGCGCATGCCTCGCGCCCGAAGGCGTCGGTGGTGTAGTCCATTTCCTTCACTTGCTCGGTGCCGCGCAAGATGCCGGCGGAGGCGAAAAAGCTGTGCGCGCCGCCGAGGAAGCCGAAGAACTCGTCGAATCCGCGCTGCTGCGGCTGCATTGCCGGCTCGCTGCCGAGGTGCCACTTGCCGACGAGGCCGGTGGTGTAACCGGCGGCCTTGAGGCGGTCGGCGATGGTCCTCTCGGTGAGCGGGAGGCCGGCGTTGCCAGCCGCAGGATTGAATTCGTGGCCGAAGCGCACTTGATAGCGCCCCGTGAGCAAGCCCGCGCGCGTGGGCGAGCAATACGGCCCGCTCACGTAGCCGCTCGTGAAGCGCACGCCCGCCGCCGCGAGCGCGTCGAGGTGCGGCGTGGGGATGTCCTTGCAGCCGTGGAAGCCCACGTCCGCGTAGCCCATGTCATCGCCGACGATGAAGAGGATGTTGGGCTTGCGCGTGTCAGCGGCGAGGCAGGTGGCAGTATGCAGTAACCAGTTTTCAGTGGTCAGTAGGAAGGCGGCCAGCAGGACAACAAACCACGGGCGAAGCGAAGGTCGGGATGGCGTATGCATGGCGGGAGGCTAGCTGAGCAAAGACTGATTACTGAACACTGAAAACTGACTTTTTGCCCCGCGAGTTTTGGCGGGGAGCATGACGCTTGCCTCATGCCCGTCCGGCGGCTGCGAAGGGTTTCAGCTCTTGCACCAGCTTCGCGAAGCCTTCGAGCGTGAGCTGCTGCGCGCCGTCGCTCCACGCTTCCTTCGGGTTCGGATGCACCTCTATGAGCAGCGCGTCCGCGCCCATGGCCACCGCGCCCTTGCACATCGCCACCACGAGGTCCGCGCGCCCCGCGCCCTGGCTGGGATCAATCACAATGGGACAGTGCGACTCCTTCTTGATGATGGGGATGGTCGAGAGGTCCAGCGTGTTGCGCGTGTAGGTCTCGAAGGTGCGGATGCCGCGCTCGCAGAACATCAGGCCGGGGTTGTTGTTTGAGAGGATGTATTCGCCGGCGAGCAGCCACTCCTCGATCTTCATCGCGAGGCCGCGCTTGAGAAGGACGGGCTTGCCGGTCTTCGCCGCAGCAATGAGGAGCTGGAAGTTCTGCGCGTTGCGCGTGCCGATCTGCAACACGTCAGCATACTCGGCGACCATCTCGGCGTGATCCTCGGAGAGCAGTTCGGTGATGATGGCGAGGCCGGTTTGTTTGCGCGCCTTGGCGAGGAGCTTCAGGGCTTTCTCGCCGAGGCCTTGGAACTCGTAGGGCGAGGTGCGGGGCTTGAACGCGCCGCCGCGAAGGACTTTCGCGCCGGCCTTGGCCACAGCTTCGGCGGTCATCATCAATTGCTTCTCGCTCTCGACGGAGCACGGGCCGGCCATGATGACGAGTTCCTTGCCGCCGATGACGCAGCCGTTGGGCAACGTGATGGTGGAGTTGGTCGGGTGCGCCTCGCGGCTGACGAGCTTGAAGCGCTTCTGGATGGGCATGACGCTCTCGACCTGCGGCAGGGCGGTGAGCGTCTCGAGGGTGTGGTGCGTGCGCTCGTCGCCGATGGCGCCGATGACGGTGCGCGCGACGCCGCGCATGACGTGCGGGCGGTAGCCAAGCCGGCGGATCTCCGCGAGCACGGCTGACTCTTCCTTCTTCGAGGCTTTGGGGCGGAGGACAATGATCATGTGTTGTTGTTTGTGATGCGGGCCGCGCCGGGTTGAAATGCAAAAACCGCAGGCGACGGCCTGCGGTTTGTCGGTTGAGTTTCGGTGTCAGCGCAACCCGGCAAGCCAGCAGGCGTGGCGGCTAAAATAATAGCCGCCCGGCACTGAGCTAAATCGCCAGGCGCGAAGGTTCATCTGGGGCGCAACCTAACAGGCGAAGGGGGAGCGTCAACGCCCGATTCGAGCGGCCTTCGCAGCGAGAGTGGGTTTCGACGAATTGCCAGCCGACGGTCCAGTTGCCCGGCAACGGCCTTGCGAAGATGGATCCCAATCGTGGCGTCGGTCGCTAGGTTCCCGGACAACCACCCAAAGAAGAAGAGGAAGCCCGGCCGGACTTCCTCCTGCGGAAAGCTGTTGCGGCGGTTCAGCCCGCCGTGCTCCAGCCGTGCTTCTCGCGCACGGCGATCATCGAGCCGAGGATCTTGTTCCAGGTGTCCTGCTTCATCAGCGTCTCGTTCGGGAACATGCAGCCGTCCCAGCAGAGGTGCATGCATGCCTTGGTGAGGTGGCGGTTTTCGTCGCGCAGCCAGTAGCCAGAGTGCGTGGGGATGTCGAGTTTGCCATTCGGGTCGTCCACAACGCAGTGGCGGCCCGTGAGGTCGTGGCCGCCGGAGCCTTTCACCGTCGCGTCGTTCTGCGCGACGTGGAAGTCAATCGTCCACGGGAGGAGCGCCTTGGTGAGCTTCTTAAGCGCGGAGAGGAGCGTGTTCTTGTTCTTCCAGTCGTAGCCCTTGGGCAGGATGGCGTGCTTCTCCGCGTTGTAGCCGAGCGTGTAGAGGAGCGTGTGCGCCATGTCCGCCTGGAAGCCGACGAGGCCGGGCCGGTCGGTTTCTTCAAGGAGGTTCACCATGTTGCGCCATGAGTGCATGCCGCCCCAGCAAATCTCGCCCTCGGCTGCGAGCCGCTCGCCGTGGTCGGCGGCGACGGCCGCGCCTTCGCGGAAAGTCTGCGCGATAATCTTCGTGTTGCCGACGGGGTCCTTGTCCCAGTCCGCGACGCTGGCGGCGGAGTCAATGCGCACGATTCCGTAGGGACGGATGCCGAGCTGGCGCAGCTTCTGGCCGATGCGGCAGGCCTTGCGCACGGCGGTGACCCAGCCGGCGCGCTTGGTCTCGTCGCCCATCGCGTTGCCATCGAACCACACGGGCGCGACCACGGAGCCGACCACGAAGCCCTTGCCGGCAATTTTGTCGGCGAGCGCCTTGATGCCGTCGTCGCTGATGTCGATGTTGGTGTGCGGGTCGTAGAGGAAGAGGTCCACGCCGTCGAACTTCTGGCCGTTGACCTCGGCCTTGGCGGTGAGGTCGAGCATGGTGTCGAGGTCAATGAACGGCTCGGCGCCGGGGCTGCCCTTGCCGACGAGGCCGGGCCACATTGCATTGTGAAGCTTGGGGTAGAGATTCGCGGAGGTGCTCATGGTGGAGGTGTTCGGTGCGTTTCAGGAAATGCGCCGCGAGGCTAGCAAGGGCGGCGGGGCGTTCAATTCCAAAGTGCGGCAGGGCAGAACTGAAGTTGCGGCATGAAACCGCGTTCAGTCCGGGATGCCTTCCCCAACTTGCGGTCCGGGCTGAAAGAGCGGAACGGCAGTCGCGGCCCGGGCACGGTGGTTCGCCCGCCCGTGAAACAATCACGCCAGCAGCCGCTCGATCTCCACGTAAGTCCCAACGACGTGGTGCGCGTGCGTGAGCTTCTCTGCTGGCAAGGTGTTCGTGATCGCAATCGCCGTCATGCCCGCCGCGCGCGCGGCCGTGACGCCTGCTGCTGAATCTTCGAGCACACAGCACGTCGTCGGATCGACGCCGAGCAGTTCCGCCGCACGCAGGAAGATGTCGGGCGCGGGCTTGCCGTGCGCCACGTCCTGCACGCTGACCACGACGGGGAAGAACCGCCGCAGCGACTTCATCGCGAGCACCTCATCGATCACCGGATGCACCGAGCCGGACGCGACCGCGAGCCGGTAACGCGACGCAATATTGGCGACCAGCTCTGGAAGGCCGTCGAAGATCGGCTGCTCGCGCCGGATGATCTCGATGACGTGGTTCTGCTTCCACGCGGTGAGCTCGTCGAGCGTCCACTTCGGGTTGTGTTTCGCGACGAAGTCCAGCCACAGCGCGCGGTCTGAGCGGCCGAGGTATTGCTCGAAGCGGATGCCATGAGTCTGGCCGTAGCCCATCTGCTCGAACACATCTAGGAACGCGCGCTCGTGCCTCGGCTCGCTGTCGATGATGACGCCGTCCATGTCGAAGATGACGGCAGAAAAGGTGGGTGATGGCATCTGGGGAATAGGCAATAGGGAAGAAGGCGCGAAGACTCGGGGCGTCGTCGGCAAAGGGAAGTCTGACACCGCGTCAATGAAACACCGACTCCTTCGGCCGCTCGACGAGATGCAACAGGTTACCCTCGGCATCTGGGAAGAACAGCACGCGTCCGCCGCCGCCCGCCGGCTTGGGCTGCTCGGTGAACGCGATGCCGCACCGCGTGAGTTCCGCCTGCGCGGACTCGATGGAGTTCACGCGCAGCGCGAGGTGCCGCCAGCCGGCGATGCCGTTGTTCGCGGTGTCCTTGACCGAAGCGGTCGCGGCATAGATTTCGACCATCAGCCCGCCGCCGAGCTCGAGAAAGAAGGCCGGTGGCGTCTGGCCGTTGTCGAAGCGCAGCTTCGCGCCCAGCACGCGGACATACCAGTCCTTGAGGGCAACGGTGTCGCGTGCGGGCAGGCCGATGTGCTCGACGGAGAATTTGAGTTCGCTCATGCGGCAGGGATTTCGGGCGAGCCGGGGCGAATGTGCAACCGGAAAACTCCGGCACGCTGCCAACGCCCGGCTTGCAGTCGGAGCGGGAATGCGGACACTGCGGCCATGCGTCCGTTCCAAATCATCTTCACGCCGACCGGGGCCGCCGAGCTGTCCAAGATGCCCAAGGAGCTGCAGCTTCAGATTCTGGGCGAGTTCCGCGGGCTGCCGCAGGAGGTCATCAGCACGGAGCTGGAGCGCTTCGGCAAGCTTGAGCGTGATGGCCATGTGCTCCACCGCTTCCGCGTGGGCGACTACCGGATTTACTTCGAGCGCCACGAGCTGGGCGTGCTGGTGCAGCGCATCCTGAGCAAGAACTCGCTGAAGGATTTTCTCTTCCGCTCAAGCCTGCCGCTGGGCGAGGACGAGGCGTTGCAGGACAACCCGAAGTTCTGGGAGCTGATGCAGTCGGCGAAGGCGAAGTAGGGGAAAGTAATTCGTAATCAGTGATTAGTCCCGGGCGTGCCGGCTGTTACTTGGCACTAATTATTAATCACTTCTCCACTCACTTCAGTCCCCCAATTCCACGTTCCAGTAGGCGAGGTCGAGGAAGTGCTTCCAACTGTCGTGGTATTCCACGCCGAAGTTGAGCTGCACGAAGGGCCGCCACTTGGGCTTCTTGGGCTTGCGGATGAGGTGCATGCCGCACTCGGACGGCGAGTGGTTGCTCTTGCGCGTGTTGCAGGGCACGCAGGAGCACACGATGTTTTCCCACGTCGTCGGCCCGCCGCGGTCGCGCGGGATGACGTGGTCGAGGTTCAGGTCCTTCCGGTCGAGGGTGTGGCCGCAGTATTGGCAGGTGTTCTTGTCGCGTTCGAAGATGTTGTGCCGGGTGAACTTCACTTCCTTGCGCGGCAGGCGGTCGAACACCGCGAGCATGATGACGCGCGGCACGCGGATCCGGAACGAGATGCCGCGCACGGACTCCGGGTGCGGCTCGCGGCGGGAGAAGTCCGCCCACTCGGAAAAGTCATATGTCTGGAACGCGCCGTCCTGGTCGCCGAGCACCACCTGAGCGTGGCCTTGAAACAAAAGGGAGAGCGCCCGCCGCGCGGTGCAGATGTTCACTGCCTGCCACAAACGGTTCAAAACGAGCACTGGTTGGTTGAGTAGCGTAGCCATAACCGCCGCAATGCGCGCGGAACCTAGCAACGCCGCTTCCATCGTGTCAATGGTGCCGACACGGTCTTGAGGAGGAAAAACCCGCTTGGAATGGGGTCCGAACGTGTGTGCCCGCATGGCTGCGGCGGCTCAACTTGGATGGGTCCGGCTCAGGCGTTGTCCTGACCCTTCACGCCCTTGCCGTGCTGGCGCTGGCGGTTGGGACGGAACGCGCGGTCGGGGCCTTCGGTGCCGTTGGCCTCGCCCATGTAGAGGCTCAGGAGATAGGCGCGCTTGGTCTGCTGCGCCTGCTGCTGGCGGCGACCTCGGATCAGTTCGGCAATTCTGGCAAGCAAGCGCATCGGCTGTTGTCGGCGACAGCGGCGAGCCTGCGGGAAACCGGGCCGGGCGGAAAGTGGAAACCCTCAGGCCACCGCGTCGGGCGTCGGGGGCTTGAGGCTCGCGTCCTGAGGGTGCGCGCCCACGTCGCCGTGGTAGGCGGTCTGGCGGCGGAAACGCAGTTCCGCAGCGCGCGTGTCGTCGCCGGCGGCGGAAGTGGCGATGGCGGGCAAATCAAATTTCCCGTCCGGCAAAGCGAACCGATAGCTGAAAGTGCCGTCGGGGCGCAGGCGGATTTTGCGTCCGCCGATGGTCACTGTCGCGTCCGGTTCGGTCGCACCATAGATGATCAGCTCGGCGTTGAGGTTGAACCAGAAGCCGCGCGCCTTCTCCCCGCCTCCAAACCCACCGGGCAGGCTGCCAAGTGCGCCAAACGGGCTGCTGGGCGAGCCGAGTCCGAGCGCGCCCTGGCCGGCGGCGAGCTGCGCGGCGGTCTGATCGGAGAGCCGCTTCACGAGCTGGCGGCGGACCAGCTCCGTGATTTCCATCGAGCCGATCCACACGCGGCGCACCTCGTCCATCGTGATGACTTCGGCCAGCGCCTGGGCCTGCGCGGGCGTCCAGACGGGCGCGGGCGCGGGGCCGGCGGCTGCGGCGGGAGCAGCGGACTTCTTGGGCCGCACGTCCAGCTCCGCACGCGGCGGCGCGAATGTGTCGGCGGTGGGCAGGTTCGGGTGGCCCATCTCGCGCAACTGCGCCAGCGCCTCCATCAGCGGCACATGCTGGCTGATGACGGTCTTGACCATCTCGACGAGCTGGTCGAATGGCACCTCCACCGGCAGCGTGGCAAAGTCCGCGCTCGTGTCGTCGGACAAGCTGTCCGGCGGCGTGATGGTGGCGGCAGAGACAGCGATGGTCTGCCAGCGTTCCTTGCGGTCGAAGTAGCCGAGCTGCGCGACGAACTTCGTCCCGCCGCGCCCGGCGTGGATGAACCAGTTGCGCGATTCGGGATGGACGTGTTGCGTGACGAGCGGCTCGCCGAGGATTTCCTTCTCGAACACGCGGACGATGAGATGGCCGTCGTCGGACTCCGCATTGAAGTCACGTTGTTGAGCAGTGGACAAATCCCAGTGCGCGTAGAGCCACTGCGGATCTCGCGCGGCGAGCCAAAGCCTGGCGGTGCCGTAGGATTCGGGCAGCTCGCCGCGCTCCTCCGCAGGGCCGGCGTGCTCGGGAACGGTGGTGGGCCCGAGCGCATAACGCTGGCCGGGACCACTGACTCCCGCCAACGCGGCGGTGTCACCGGCGAGGAGGATGGGCGGGATTTCGAGCTTGGGCTGGCGGGCCTTGCGCGGAGCGGCGGGGCGCTTGGACTTCATCGCCGTGGCGGCGACGCGCGCGGGGCGCTTGACCTTCGTGGCCAGCTCGGGCTTGGGCGCGGCCTGCGGCTGCGCCTGGGTGGCGGTCTTGGCGGTGCGCCTCGGCGCGGCTTGAGGCTGAACGGCGGCCACGGTCTTGGCCGTGCGCCTGGCCTTGGCGGGCGCTTCCGCAGCGGGGGCGACGGAAACGGGACGTGTGATGGCGGCGGGCGTGATCGTCGGTGTCTTGAGGGCGCGACGGGTCGGTTTCTTTTCCAGCTTCATAAGGATTTCCGTGGCGAGCGGGTCGGAAGGGCAGCGCCTTTTCTAATCTGGGGCACTTTGCGCCCAAGCCTCCGGCCCGTGCAATGGAAATTTCGGAGGCCGCGCGCGAGCTACTTTTTCTTCATCAGTTCGGCGGCACGGGCCTGCACTTCCTGCCAGCGGCGCTCCCAGTCGTCCCACAGGGCGGCCCAGTCCTCACCGGAGAACTGCTTGCGCGCTTTGGGGAGCAGCGCGGCCAGCGTGTCGAGGTCACGCTGAAGAATCTTCTTCTCCTTCAACATCACCCAAGTCTCGACGAGGACGAGGTGGTTCTCCGGGAAATCCGGCGCAAGCTCGACGGCCCGGAGCAGATGCGTGCGCGCCTTGGACTTGCTGCCGACGCTGACGGGCCATCCCGGGGCGTCGCGGTAGAGCAAGCCGAGGCAGCGGTCGGGGCCGGCGTGATCGAGGCGCGGGTTCATGCCGCTGGCGAGCTTCAGGCCGCGCTCGAGATCCTTGACGATTCCGAGGGCTTCGAGCCATTTCGTGCGCGCGAGCTGGCCGAGGTTCATGGCGAGGTAGTAATGACCCTCCGGCACGGTGGGCGCGTGGATGGTTAGGGCGCGGCAGACGGCAATGCCTTCATTCGCGAGCGCCTTGCGCTCCTCGTCGTTCGCGGAAAACTCGCCCCGCCAGAAACACGCCTGGCCCAGCGCCCATGCGGCTGGGACGTTGTTGGTGTCGGCCTGGAACTTCTTGCGGGCGTAGATGAGCTTGATCTGCGCGGCATCGGCGAATTTGGCCGACAGCGTGGACATGGGGATGTCAGCGGGCTTCTTGGGCGGGGGGGCGGAAGCGGCAGAGAACGGCAGGGCCAGCAGAATCACCGCGAAGATGACGCCCGTGCACAGGCACCCGCTGCTTGGGGCGACCGAATTTGGCGTTGCGCTGACTTTGCTGTGCTCCATATAGTGTTGCGATGCGTTTTAGTTGGAAACGGCCCCTGTTGGCAATCCTCCCCGTGCTCGCGCTCGGGCTGGCTGGTTGCAGCGGCTTTCGTTCCTCGCATTCGGTGTCGCCGGCGACGTTCCTGATTCCCGGCCTGATTCACACCCCGACGGACACCACTCCCGCCGAGCGTCTCGACGTTTCGCGGGAGCCGTTGCCGCAAATCGCTTCAGTTCAGTAATCCTATGCGCTTCCCCCTCGCGCTGACGGTCAAAATCGCCCGTCACATCATCAAGCACAAACTTCGCAAGACGCCGAAGTTCGCCATGGTCTTGCAGCTCGAGCCGCTGCACACCTGCAACCTCACCTGCACGGGCTGCGGGCGCATCCGCGAGTATTCCACATCGCTCAAGGACATGGTGCCGCTGGAGCAGTGCCTCGCCGCCGCTGTGGATTGCGACGCGCCGATGGTGTCCATCTGTGGCGGTGAGCCGCTGATTTACCCGAAGATTGAGGAGTTGGTGGCTGGGCTGCGCGAGCAGGGGCGTATCATTTACATCTGCACGAACGGCATGTTCATGCGGAAGAAGATGCGCGACTACATGGCCACGGTCTTCACGCCGGAGATGGAACCGAAGCTCCTGCAGCTCATCGCTGAGAAGCTCGTGACCGAGAAGGAAGCCGAGGCCATCCGCACCGCCGATGCCGCCGCGAAGGCAAAGGTCGTCATCAAGCCCAGCAAGTGGATGTATTGGAACGTCCACGTGGACGGGCTGGAGTTCACCCACGACCTCATCGTCGAGCGCGAAGGCGTCTTCAAGGAGTGCGTCGCGGCCATCAAGATGGCGAAGATTCTCGGCTACCAGACGGCGACGAACACGACCGTCTACAAGGAGACCGACGTGCAGGAGATCGAGGACATGTTCAAGTTCCTCTCCTCGCTCGACGTGGACGGCCACACGATTTCCCCCGGCTACGATTACGACGCCGCCAAGAAGGACATGGTCAAGCGCCTCGGCCGCGACCCGAAGGAGTTCTTCCTCACTCGCGACATGACGCGGAAGAAGTTCGCGAAGATTGAGGAGTGGGGCCAGCTCTTCACCATCTTCGGCACGCCGGTTTATCAGGAATTTCTCGCCGGCAAGCGCGAGCTGACCTGCACCGCGTGGGCCATCCCGACCTACAACGTGAAGGGCTGGAAAGCGCCGTGCTACCTGATGACCGACGGCCATTACCCGACCTACGGCGAGATGCTCGGCACGGTGAAATGGGAAAATTACGGCGTGGTGGACGGCGTCGCGCGCGACTCGCGCTGCGAGCACTGCATGGTCCACTGCGGCTACGATCCGAGCGGCGCGTTGAGCAACAAGCCGCGCGACACGTGGATTAACATGAAATACAACTTCGGCGCGAAGCCGAAGCCATATGCAGCCAGCGCTGACCTGGAGAAGCGCGCCTTCAACGGCGTGACCATCGGCAAAGGCCACCTCGCCGAAGCCAAGGCCGCCATCAACCCCGCCGCCGGCGCACGCGGAGCCTTCACCCGCAAGGAAGAGGAACACGCGCACGCCCCTGCGACTGGCGGCGGTTGCGGCACTGGCGACACTTCGCAGCGCGACGACCTGCTCGCGAAAATCAAAGCCAACGGCGCGGTCACGACGAAGGCAGAGTGATTTGGCCATGTCCACCGCCGCTCCAATCGAATTGAAGGAGGCTACGGTTGCCTATCGCACGGCAACTGCGTTCCCGGCATTGCAAAATCCGAATTATCCGGTCCATCGGATTGCGGAACGCGTGGAGCCTTACCTGCGCCTGATTGTCGAGCGATTCCATCCCAAGCGCATCATCATCTTTGGCAGTCAAATCTACGGACAGCCAACGCGTGATAGTGATGTGGACATTCTCGTGGTGCGCGACGACATCCGGTCCGAGAACGAGGGCACCAAGGAAATCCTGCACGCGTTCTGGGATGTTCCCGGCGCGCAGCTTCCAATGACAATCCTGACCAAGACCTCCGCGCGCATCGCCGAGCGGCTGGCAGTCAAGAGTCCATTCTACGAAGAAATCGTCGGCAAGGGCTTGGAGGTCTATGCTGCACCGTAAGCAGTCCTCCGAAACCGACCCGGCAGACTGGTTTTACGTGGCGAATGAGAGGCTGCGTGGCGCGGATTTGTTTTGGGAAAACGATGGCCTGACACTGGTGGGCATCGAACTGCTCCAGGAGGCGGCGGAGCGATATTTGAAGGGGTATCTCCTCGCGAAAGGCTGGTCACTCGCCCGGACGCACGATTTGCGAACCTTGGTGAGCGAGGCAGCAGCAATTGACCCAGCTTTCGCACGCTTCAAAGGGTTGGCCGCAGACCTGACGGCGGACTTTTTCGCCCAGCATTACCCCGGTGGTGATTGGACAAACGTCGGACTGAACTACGAAACCATGCGGAAGGAAGCTGGCGCGATGATTGAACTCATCCGCCAAGACCTCCCGCAATTCTTCCCGCCGCCACCGGCCAACTGACTTTCTGAACACTGAAAACTGATTACTGAACACTTTCCAACATGAGCGCACTCTTCCTCTCCCCTCCCTCCTTCGACGGCTTTGATGGCGGCGCCGGCGCGCGCTACCAGGCCACGCGCGAAGTCACCAGCTACTGGTATCCCACCTGGCTCGCGCAGCCCGCCGCGCTCGTGCCCGGCAGCCGACTGCTCGACTGCCCGCCGCACCACATTGACATGGCCAAGTGCCTCGCCATCGCGAAGGACTTTGACCACGTCATCATCAACACCAGCACGCCCTCGCTGAAGAACGACTGCAAAGTCGCCGAGGCCATCAAGCAGCAGAAGCCCGCCACCAAGATTGGCTTCGTCGGCGCGCACGCGATGGTGCTGCCCACCGAGACGCTCAAGGCCTCGTGGGCCATTGACTGGGTAGCGCGCAAGGAGTTCGACTTCACCTGCAAGGAAGTCGCCGAGGGTCGCGAGCTTTCCACCATCAAGGGCCTCTCCTACAAGGACGGCGAAGGCAAAATCAAACATAACCCTGAGCGCGAGATGATTGCCGACATGGACTCGCTCCCGTGGGTCGCCGACGTCTACAAGCGCGACCTCGAAATCGAGAAGTATTTCATCGGCTACCTTCAGCATCCCTACGTCTCGATGTATACCGGCCGCGGCTGCCCGGCCCAATGCACCTTCTGCCTCTGGCCGCAGACCATCGGCGGGCACAAGTATCGCGTCCGCAGCGCGCAGAACGTCGCCGACGAGATGGCCTACATGAAGAAAATCTTCCCGCAGGTGCGCGAGTTCTTCTTCGATGACGACACCTTCACCGCGAACCTGCCGCGCGCCCGCGAAATCGCCAAGAAGCTCGGCCCGCTTGGCGTGGACTGGTCGTGCAACAGCCGCGCGAACCTCGACTACGACACCATCAAGAGTTTCAAGGACAACGGCCTCCGCCTCTTCCTCGTCGGCTACGAAAGCGGCAATGACGAGACTCTCACACGCATCAAGAAGGGCGTGACCACCGACGAGATGCGCCGCTTCACCAAGGACTGCCACAAGGCCGGCGTCGTCATTCACGGCACCTTCATCCTCGGCCTGCCGGTCGAGACGAAGGAGACCATCGAGCAGACCATCAACTTCGCGAAGGAGCTGGACGTCTTCAGCCTCCAGGTCTCGCTCGCCGCGCCGTATCCCGGCACCGAGCTTTACGAGCAGGCCAAGCTCAACGGCTGGTTCGTGAAGAAGGACAAGACCGACCTCGTGGAAGGCGACGGCCTCCAGCAGAGCACGCTCGAATACCCCGGCCTCTCGAAGGAGCAGATCTTCGAGGACGTGGAGCGCTTCTACCGCAGCTACTACCTGCGCCCGAAACCGATCCTGCGCATCATCAAGACCATGCTGGAGGACAAGGACGTCTGCGTCCGCCGCCTGCGCGAAGGCTACGAGTTCTTCAAGAGCATGGCCGCCCGCCGCAGCGACCTCGCGGCGGCGAAGGCAGTTGCCTGAACCCGCGGCGGCTCGGTCTCGCCGCCTTTTCCAGAGGCCAACCCCGGCCCAGCCCGTGCCAAGATACGGCGCGCGCCAGCGCTCGCCCCGGCCTCAAATCCTCCGCGTCTGAACAATCTGCGGACGCTGCGGTTCTCGCTGCGGGGGTTGTCAGGCTGCGCCAGGAACGCTCCGCCTCTGGCAGCACGGCGTCCGCGCAAGTTGCCTGAACCATGAAACCGATCCACCGATACCTCCTCCCCACACTCACGCTCCTCGCGGGCCTGCTGGCGCTCCCGGCCGCCTTCGCCGGGGACTGGTCCGCCAAGGCCCCCGCACCGGTCACCAACCCGGTGTTCTTCGAGGAGCCGTTCATCCGCAGCGAGATCCGCCCGCTGTTCATGTATCAGAACCTCGGCAAGAAGCTCCCCGTCGGCGGCGCGTATGCGCCCGTGGACGGCAGCGTCCAGCTCTACGCCATGGAAGTCCGCTGGGCCGTCACCGAACGGCTGGCCATCCTCGCCACCAAGGACGGCTGGGTGGACTTCAAACCCAACGCCACGCTTACCAAAGCCTCCGGCTGGGCAGACATTTCGCTCGGCTTGAAATACGCCGTGATTGATGACAAGGAAAACCAGTTCATCCTCACTCCCGGCGTGGAACTGCAGCTGCCCACGGGCAACCGCGACGTCTTCCAAGGCAACGGCCAGGGCGAATGGGACATCTTTCTCGCCGCCGCGAAGGGCTGGGGCGACCTCACGTTGATGGGCAACCTTGGCGCGCGCGTGCCCAACAACATGGCGCGCGACACGGCGCAGCTTCACTACAGCTCGCAGCTTGCCTACCATGCCTGCCGCTGGTTCGTGCCTTTCGTCGCGGGGAACGGCTTCACCGTCCTCAACTCGGGCAGCCAGTTGCCACTGGGCGTGGAGGGCTTCGATCTCATCAACTTCGGTTCCGCATCCGCCGCCGGTTCCACGCAGGCCACGCTGGGCTGCGGCTTTCGCTCGAAGCTGCACGAGAAAGTCGAGCTGGGCTTCGCCTACGAGCGCAGCGTGACCAATCCGCGCGGCGTCTTCGATGACCGCTTCACCGTGGACTTCGTGCTGCGGTTTTAGGTGACGCGCAAGCGCGCTGGCCGGGCGCGTCCCCCTATTGAGTCTCAAACGCCGCCCGGTTCTCCAGCAGCCGGGGTTTGACCTCGCTGATCGCGCGTTCCAATGCGGCCAGGCGTTGCGCGACCGCCTCGCTGGTGCCCGCGTGGGCGAGGTTCTCAATCTCGATTGCGAGCATGCGCACAGCGGTCGCGCCAACATGGCTGGCGCACGTTCGCAGCGGGTGCATTGCGTCCTCGACGCCCTGCCAGTCGCCCTTGCGCTCCGCCGCCACCGCCGCCGCGAGCTTGGTGGGCGCGAAGTCGAGGAAGAGGTCCACCATGTTGCCAGCGAACTTCGGCCCACCAATCCGCAGGAGTTTGGCGAGCGCCTCCTCGTCGAGGCTGGGCGGTGGGTTCATGCGCGGATTGTTTTCGCGCCCGCCGGTGCGCCGCAAGCATTGAAATCCCTCCGCGCTCTGCCAGTCTTGGCGCATGAAATTCTCGTGGTTCAACGCGTTGGTTCTGTCTCTCTCCCTCTCATCGGTCGCACTCAAAGCCCAAGTCGTCGAGGCTGACTTGTGCATCTTCGGCGGCACGTCCGGCGGCATCGCGGCGGCGGTGCAGGCGGCGCGCATGGGCAAGACCGCCGTCATCGTCAACCCGACCAAGTATCTCGGCGGCCTTACCACCGGCGGCCTCGGCGCGACGGACATCGGCAACAAGGCGGCCATCGGCGGCATCTCGCGCGATTACTACCACCGGCTCGCGCAGCACTACGCGCATGACGCGTCGTGGACGCTGGAGACCGCGCCGGATTACTTCGCCAAGCGACGCGGCGGGCAGGCCGGCGCGAGCGCTTTGACCGGTGCAGACGCGACGATGTGGACCTTCGAGCCGCGCGTGGCGGAGAAAGTTTATTTCCAGATGCTCGCCGAGTCGAAGACGCCGGTCTATCTGGAGCAGCGCCTCAAGTCCGTGACCAAGGCCGGCCCGCGCATCACGGAAATCACGATGGAGAATGGCCGCGTCTTCCGCGCGAAGATGTTCATGGACGCGACCTACGAGGGCGACTTGCTGGCGAAGGCGGGCTGCTCGTTCCATGTCGGGCGCGAGGCGAACTCGGTTTATGGCGAGACGCTCAACGGCGTCCGCGCCAGCACGCCGCATCATCAGTTCACTGTGCCCGTGGACCCGTATGTGAAGCCCGGCGATGCGTCGAGCGGCCTGCTGCCGTTCGTCCAGTCCGGCGACGGCGGCAAGCCCGGCGACGGCGACAAGGCCACGCAGGCTTACAACTACCGCCTCTGCTTCACGACCGACCCGAAGAACCGTCTGGCCGCGCAGAAGCCGCAGGGGATGCCGCAGCCCAAGTGGGACGCACTGCTCAAGGCCGCGAATGGCAACCTGCCGGTCACCCCTCCGGCGAACTACGACGCGAAGCAGTTCGAACTGCTGGGCCGCTACGCCGAGGCGCTCGTCGCGGCAAACAAGAACCCGAAGCTCGCGCAGTTCTGGAATCCGATTTGGATGCCGAACCACAAGACCGACATCAACAACAACGGCGGCTTCAGCACGGATTTCATTGGGCGGAACTACGATTACCCAAACGCCGACTACGTCACGCGCGACCGCATCGCGAAGGAGCACGAGGCTTACATCCGAGGCTTCTGCACCTTCCTCGCCACCGACCCGCGCGTGCCGGAGGAGATGCGCCGCGAGATGCAGACTTGGGGCCCGAGCCGGGACGAGTTCCTCGACACCGACGGCTGGCCGCGTGAGATGTATGTGCGCGAGGCGCGGCGGCTGGTGGGCGAATACGTGATGAGCGAGAAGAACTGCCGCGCCGTGGAAATCATCACCGACTCCGTGGGTCTGGGCGCTTACAACATGGACTCGCACAACTGCCAGCGCATCGTGAAGAACGGGCGCGCTGAGAACGAGGGCGACGTGCAGGTGCCGCCGATGAAGCCGTATCCCGTCTCCTACCGCTCCATCATCCCGAAGGCCGCCGAGTGCGATAACCTCTTCGTCCCCGTCTGCCTGAGTTCCTCGCACATCGCCTACGGCAGCATCCGCATGGAGCCGGTGTTCATGGTGCTCGGTCAGAGCGCCGCGACGGCAGCGGCCATCGCGATTGACGACAAGGTGTCCGTGCATAAAGTGAACTATGAAAAACTCCGCGCCCGGCTGCTCGCGGACAAACAGGTGCTCGACTGGACCGGCCCCGACCGCGTCGCCGCGCCCGTGGGAAAGTTCATTGACCCGAAGTCGCTGCCCGGCATCGTGCTCGACGACAAGGACGCGAAGCAAACGGGCCATTGGTCCGAATCCGTCTCCAGCGTCTGGCGCGTCGGGCACGGTTACGCGCACGACGGCAACGCGAGCAAGGGCGAGTCCGCCGCCGTCTTCACGCCGGACATCCCGGCGGCGGGCGATTATGAAATTATCCTTTTCAACGCGCCGAACCAGAACCGTGCGAGCAACGTCCCCGTTACGGTGAGCATTCCTGGCCAGTCCGCGAAGACGATGAAGGTGAACCAGAAGTCGCAGGGCGAAATCCCGCTCGGCAAGTTCAAGCTCCCCGCTGGCAAGGCTACGACCGTGACCGTCTCCAACAAGGACACCGACGGCCATGTGATCCTGGATGGCGTGCAGTTCAAGCCGGTGAAGTAGGTCGGCGCTTCCAGCCCGACTTCTGAATTTGGCCTTTGAATTCCGCTTGAGCGGAAGATGAAAGTTGGAGAGACAGGCGGGACGCGCTGTCCTACTTCGGGAGTCGCCGATTCTTGGTTTCCATAAGCAAAACGGAGTGCGATGCATCGCACTCCGTCCGCGCGTAGATTGACGGCAACCGTTTACGCCTCCACCCGCGTGAACCATTTCTTTAGCGCCAGATGCGTCGGCCAGTAGAGCAGGGCGGGAAGTCCGGCCATAAGCGTTGCGAGCCACGCGAGCGGCGGCATCCATGATTGCGCCGCGTCGTCGCTCATGCCGTGGACGTAGTTGATGTTCACTGGAGTCGTCGCGTTCGGCATCGGGCCGGGCATGAAGAAGTAGCAGAACGCGATGAGTGCCCACGCCAGCGCCCACCACGCGGGGAAGGCGCGCTTGTCGTAACCGAGGCGCTTCACGAGAAACAGCAGCAGGAACGGCAGCCAGCCATGGAAGAGCGAGAGGCCGCGCAGGAACAGCGAGCGGCGCTCATCGAACATGTAGGCGGTCATTCCCAGCAGTTTCACGCCAAACAGGCCGGCCGCGAAGTCCAGCACCCAGATGAGCTGCGGCAGGACGATGCCCACTGCCGCCATCCCGGCCAGCAGCGCACTCTCGGTCCAGACTGCGACGAGCGTGAGGAACAGCGCCACGTCGCAGAAGTAGAGAAAGTTCGACGGGCCGTAGTTCGCCCAATAGACCGGCACAAGCACGGCCATGAAGGCCGTGTAGCCGAGCTTCACCGCCGTTGGCAGGCGGCGCGGAAGGACGAGGGTTTCGGTGTGGCGTTCGAGTGGCAGGGACATATTGTTCATAAGTCAACAATCAGGTTTTTGTTTGCGGGAGCATGGATAGCCGGAGATATGGAGCAGGCGTTAATCGAAAAACACCCCGGGCCGGATTGAGGAAAATTCCCTGGCGGCGAAAGCTCCCGCGCCCGCCGTCAGAGGTCCTTCCCGGCCTCGGGATCCAGGCCGGCGCCGGAGATTCGCGTGAGCCGCTTGAGCGCCTTGCCACCGGCCTGGGTCTCCGGGTGCTCGGCGGCGAGGCGGCGGATGAGCTCGAGCGCGGTGCGCGGCTGGTTGAGCTTGTCGGAATAGATGTTCGAGAGGCGTATGGCGATCCAGCCCCATTGCTTCGGCGGCAGCTTGAACTGGGGGAACTGCTCGTAATGCAGCGCGGCGTTCTGAAAGTCGTGCAGTTCAAGCCGGTGAAGCAGGCGCAGGGCAAGTTCGGATGCGATGGTGGAAACCGCAGATTTTGATGCCGTTGCCAGTCTCGGTTGACTTCCCCGGTCCAAGTTGGTGGACTCGCACCAAGTCATCCGGGATTATGAGGAACAAAGTTGTCAGCACGTCACCACGCCTATCACGGGGAGGCTTTACCCTGATCGAGCTGCTGGTCGTGATCGCGATCATCGCGATCCTGGCCGGGATGCTCCTGCCAGCCTTGAGCAAGGCCAAGACCAAGGCCAACACTATCAAGTGCGTGTCCAATATCCGCCAGATGGGCCTGGCGGTCAGCCTCTATACTTCGGACTACAACGACGCCTTCCCAATGTGGCCGGGCGTTGCTTGGCCTCGGTTTCCCCGCATCGAGCACTGGCTCCTGCTCAATCCCTACCTGAGCACGAACAGCCCGATCCATGTGTGCCCCGGCGACAGGAGAGTGAACTCGTGGAGCTTCGACTGGACGCAAAACTACGGCTTTGCCTGGGGTCTCACCACGAACATGCTGCCCGGTCCGAGCAGCTACGCGGGGTTCACCCAGTTCTACATGACGGACAGCAACAACAACGGCAATCCACAGGCCAACCCCACGCGCCGGTTTGTCCATGAAGTCGGGTCTCCAGCGGCCAAGTTCTCCATTCAATGCACCGCTTCCGACGTCTCGACTCCCAACATCACGAAAAACATCGGCCATGGAACCAACGGGGTGGCCTATGTGTGCGTGGGTGGCAATGCCGGCTGGGTCAAGCATCTGGACTGCAATCAAACCACTCCTGGTCCTTATGGCTTCGACTGGACCACCGGCGGCCTCTCCACGGGCAAGGATCTGAAATGAATCCCGGCTTCGAGCCATGGCCTCACAATCTCGTCCGCACAGGGCGCGGGGCGTTGGCTTCGATCTAGAGAAGTTGCCGGCCGGCAAGAAGACGGCGGTGGCCGTCTTCTCTTGGGACACCGACTGCGCGCAGTTCAAGCCGGTGAAACAGGTGCGTCGGCTGCTGCGCCCACGGGAGCGGAATCAAATCCCCTCCCTTGCTCCTGCCTGCGCACCTCGGCTAGGCTGCGCGCGTGTCGCGACTGCCCTTCGAGCTGCTGCTGGCGCTGCGTTATCTGCGGCCCAAGCGCACGTTCGTCTCTGTCATCACGCTCATCTCCGTCATTGGCGTGATGCTCGGCGTGGCGGTGCTCATCATCGTCATCAGCGTGATGAGCGGCTTCGACCGGCAGCTTCGCGAGAAGCTCCTCGGCTTCAACGCCCACCTCCGCGTGATCCAGCCCGGCGAGCTGCTCGCCAACCGCGACGAAATCATGGCCCGCATCATGGCCAACCCGCGCGTCAAGGGCGTCGCGCCATTTGTCCAAGGCAAGGTGATGCTGGAGACGCAGCCCACTTCAGGTGGCTCGCTCGTGGACGCGCCGATCGTTCGCGGCGTGGACGCGGAGCGCGAAGGCGGCGTGAGCGACCTGCCCAAGAGTGTCAAGCAAGGTGAGTTCAACCTGCGCGGCAACGGCCTGGTCATCGGTCGCGAGCTGGCGAACAATCTCGGCCTGCACGTCGGCGACCGAGTGGGAATCCTTTCACCCGCCCTCTTCAAGCGGATGCTCGACGTGATGAAGCGCTCGAACGGCAAGGAGTTGACGGAGGTGAGCAGGCTCGACGAATACACGGTGAAGGGCATCTTCGACGTGGGCTACTACGAGTTCAACGCGAACGTCGTCGTCACCTCGCTCGCCAACGCGCAGGATCTCTACGAGCTGGAGGACAACGTCCACGGCCTGCAAATCACCCTGCACGACTCGAACCAGGCCGACGCCGCGCAGGCCGAACTGTCGCGCGCACTCGGCCTCAACTACGTCGTCCGCACCTGGAAGGACGACAACTCCGGCATCCTCAACGCGCTGCTCGTGGAGAAGAACGTCATGTTCTACCTGCTGTTCTTCATCATGATCGTTGCCGCGTTCGGCATCACCAGCGCGCAGATCACGTTTGTCGTGCAGAAGACGCGCGAGATCGGCGTGCTCAAGGCGCTCGGCGCGACCAACGGCCAGGTGCGCTGGCTGTTCCTGAGCCAGAGCCTGATCGTCGGCGTGCTCGGAGTCATCGCGGGCTTCGGCCTCGGCCTGCTCGCGCTGCACTATCGGAACAACTTCCTCGACCTGATGAACCGCGTGACCGGTTTCGAGCTGTTCCCGCGCACGATCTATGCCTTTGACCGCCTGCCCGCGCTCATCGTGCCCAGCGACATCGCGATCATCTGCGGCGGGTCGCTCTTCATCTGCCTGCTGGCTGGAATGCTGCCGGCGTGGAGCGCGGGGCGGCTGCAACCGGTGGAGGCATTGAGGCATGAATAGCAAGAGCAGGATCAGGATTAGGATTACGAGCAGGAGCCGCCTGCCGTCCGCATCCTCGTGCTCCTGATCCTGATCCTGCTCCTCCGATGAACTCCCCCCTCCTCCGCGCCACCGGCCTGCGCAAGACCTACCGCATCGGCTCCCGCCTCGTGGAAGTCCTGCGCGGCGTGGACTTGACCGTGGACGTCGGCGAGTTCGTCGCGCTGCGCGGCGCGTCTGGCGCGGGCAAGAGCACGCTGCTGCATCTGCTCGGTGGACTCGACCGGCCCAATCACGGCGAAATCCTGTTCCGCAACCAGAGCCTTGCCGCGCTGACCGACGGTGAACTCGCAAAGCTCCGCGTCGCGCACGTCGGTCACATCTTTCAGGCCTACCATCTCCTGCCGGAACTCGACGCGTTGGAAAACGTCGCCCTCCCCGCCCGCGTCGCGCGACTGGATGCCTCGGAGGCCGAGCGGCGCGCGCGTGACTTGCTGAAGCGAGTCGGCCTGGAGCACCGGCTCGAGCATCGCCCGTCGGAACTCTCCGGCGGCGAGCAGCAGCGCGTGGCCATCGCCCGCGCGCTGGTGAACCAGCCCGCGCTCATCCTCGCCGACGAGCCGACGGGCAACCTTGATTCCCACACGGGCGAGGAAATCCTGAACCTCCTGTGCGAACTCCGCGCCGAACGCAACGCCACGCTCGTCATCGCCACGCACGACTCGCGCGTCGCGACGCGTGCGCCGCGTGTGGTGGAGCTGGTGGATGGGGCGTTGAAGTAGCCGCGAAATGTAGCAAAGGGGAAACGTCCAACGCTCAACTTACAACTTTGAACGTCCAAGGATCCAGGCGCGCGTTGGTTCAATGTTGAGCGTTCGACGTTGGACGTTGAGAGTTTCCCCCTCTGCGATCACTGCGCCCTTTCGCGGCAACAGACTTCACCCGCGCCGCTGGCATTCTTCCACGTAGTTGCGGAAGGCCTGCTGGAGCTTGCGCGTGAGAGGGCCGGGCTGGCCGTCGCCGAGCTTGCGGTCGTTGATCTGCACGACGGGCATGACCTCGTTGGTCGTGCCGAAGAGCATGGCTTCCTGCGCGCACTTCAAGTCTGCCTCGGCCACGGGGAATTCCTTCACGGGAATCTCCAGCGCAGAGCAGAGCGCCAGTGCGACGAGCCGCGAGATGCCGGGGAGGATGTAGTTCGTGCGCGGCGCGGTGTGCAGCACGCCGTCGAGGACGGCGGCGAAGTTCGAGAGCGAGCCTTCCATGGCAAAGCCGTCGCGGATGAGCACGGCTTCGTGCGCGCCGGCCTCCTGCGCCTGCTGGTTGGCGAGCACGTTGGGGAGCAGCGAGACGGACTTGATGTCGCAGCGCGCCCAACGCTGGTCGGGCAACGTGATGACCTTCACGCCGGTCGCCCACTTCTCGACGGGGTTCGTGAACGGTGCGGCGAAGGCATAGACGGTCGGCGTCTTCTCCGCCGGGAACGCGTGCTTGCGCGGCGCGGCGCCACGCGAGACTTGGAGGTAAACTGTGGCCTCGGCGTCGGCGAGGTTGTTGCGCTTCAGCAGTTCGCTCGCGATGGCGGAGAAGTCCGTGGTCGCCGGAGCTGCGATTCGCAGCGCCTTGAGGCTGTAGTCGAAGCGATCCCAGTGCTCTTTCGCGCGGAACAGGTGACCGCGATAGGCGCGGACGACTTCGTAAGCGCCGTCGGCGAAGAGGAACGCGCGGTCGTCGGGCGAGATGCGGGCTTCTTCCTTGGGAAGGAACTGGCCGTTCAGATAGACAGTCATGGCTGTGGTTGAAACGGGCAATGCGCGGGCGGGTCGTGGCCCGACGACGCGCTCAACGACGCGGGGCGAACTGCGCGGTGATCTTCGCGACGAAAATGTCCGTCTCGCCCAGGCTCTTGAGGACATGGTCGCCGAAGGTCACGTTGCCACGGTAGTAGCCGATGACGTAGCTGTTGCCGCCGCGATCCACCGCGATGCCGTGGCCGGCGATCGGCTCGGAGAATTGGGCGCCCGCCTGCCGCGCCCAGATGACGCGCCCCTCGCGGTCCAGCTCCGCGATGAAAACATCGCCCATGCCCATGCTGAAGAGGGTGTTGTTGCCGAACTCGACCTTGCCCGCGAACGTGCCGGTGATGTGCGAGTGGCCGCTGGCGTCCACGGCCAGGCCGTAGCCGGCCTCGGGGCAGCCGATCTTGTTGCCGCCGAAGGTGCGGACCCAGACGAGTTTTCCGCGCAGGTCATACTTGGAGGCGAACACGTCGGAGCCGCCGACACTCCGCAGGCCCTTGCCGTTGAACGAGCCGGTGTGCGTGCCCTTGCGCGAGCGGAAGGCTGCGTGCAGGCGCATCTCGGAGGCGTAGGATTCGGTGCCGTTGAAGCCGCCGGAGACGATCACGTTGCCGTGGGGGTCGAGCGCGACGCCGTAGGCAATGTCCGTGTTTGGTCCGCCTGAGCGCTGCGCCCAGACCGTGCGGCCGGTGTTGTCGAGCTTGGCCACGAAGCTGTCCACCAGCCCCGCGCTGCCCAAGGCGATTGTGCGCGAGAAGCGGATGCCGTCCTCGAAGCCGCCCACGACGTAGCAGTTGCCCTGCGCGTCCGCCGTGATGGCGCTGGCCGCGTCGTCACCGGGTCCGCCGATCTGCCGGACCCAGTCCAGCTCGCCGTTGGTGTCGTAGCGGGCGACGAAGATGTCGTTGAAGCCGGCGTTCTTGAGCGTGAGGTCGTCAAAGGAGGTTTCGCCGTTGAAATAGCCACAGACATACACGTTGCCGTCCGGGCCGACGGTGACGCTGTTGCCGCTGCCGCCGCCGGTGCCGCCGGCCTGCCGGACCCAGAGGACCTTGCCGCTGCCGTCGAACTTGGCCACGAAGATCTCCGAGTCGGAGTTGCGCTTCACGGTCTCGCCGCCGAAATCCACGGTGGGTGATTGGAAGGAGCCGGTGACGTAGCAGTTGCCCTCGGCGTCAATCGCCACTGACCGGGCGAAATCGTCTGCGCTGCCACCTGCCTGGCGGATCCAGGCCAGCTTGCCGACGCGGTCATACTTGGCGACGAAGATGTCGGCCTCGCCCTTGCCCGCCAGCGCGTAATCCTCGAACCGTGCCTGGCCACGGAAGTAGCCGCAGATGTAAGTGTTGCCCTCGCTGTCCACGGCGATGCCGGTGCCGTAGTCATGCCCGGTGCCACCGGCGCGCGAAGCCCAGCGGAACGCCGGCATTTCAGCGAAGGCGGAGGCGGTCAGCAACCCGGCGACCAGCCACGTCAAGCAGCGCGCCGGAAAGATCCGGGCGAGCAGGACGATGGCGGAGGCGGTGAGTCCGCGCTGAACGGACGAGGCTGCACAGATGGGCCGGTGGGGGCTGGGTGTGGTAGTCACTTCAAAACCAGCCACGGACAGGGTGGCTGAATGGCGGCGTTTATTACGGGATTGGCCGCTGGATTCAAGCGCAAACTAGGGCCGGACGCACTCAGCCCTTCTCGATGCAGGCGTAGGCGTTGTGGTTGTGGATGCTTTCGTAGTTCTCGGCCTCGACCCGATACCACGTCACGTCGGCGTTGGCGTTGAGCTTGAGGGCGACGTTTCGGACGAGGTCCTCGACGAAGACCGGGTTTTCGTAGGCGCGCTCGGTGACGGCCTTTTCGTCCTCACGTTTCAGCAGCGAATACAGCTCGCTGCTCGCGCTGGCCTCGACGAGCGCGATAAGCTCCTCGATCCAGACCACCTTGTCCGAGCGGATGGAGACGGTGACGTTGCCGCGCTGGTTGTGGGCGCCGTGCTTGGAAATCGCCTTCGAGCAAGGGCAGAGCGTGGTCACGCCCACGATGACGGTCAGCACGAAATCCATTTCCTTCCCGGTCACGCTGGCGGCGAACCGCGCCGTGTAATCCATCACGCCCGCCCTGCCCGTCACCGGCGCCTTCTTCGTCAGGAAGAAGGGGAACTCCATCTCCAGGTGCGCCGTGTCCGCGTGGAGCTTGGCCTGCATGGCTCGGAGAATGTCCTCGATGTTCTCGACGTGGACGCTGGAGCCGTGGGCGTTGAGCACCTCGATGAAGCGGCTCATGTGCGTGCCCTTGAATTCCTTGGGCAGGTCCACGCACATCGCGATGGTGGCGATAGTGTTCTGGTGGCTGTGCGCCTTGTCCCGGATCTGGATGGGGAAGCGCAGCCCGCGCACGCCGACCTTGTCAATGCGCAGCTCGCGGTGGTCGCGGCCGCTCTGCACATCGTGCAACGGCGCCTTCGCGCGCGGGTCGGGGTTCATGGCGGCAGTGGCTCCGGTGTCGGAATCGCTGGCTCGAATCATGCCGGACTGTAGCCACGCCCCCGCCAAATGCCAGATGTTCTCCGGGGCTGGTTACCCGCGGCACCAGTGGTGGATTGCAGCGCAGGCCGCTTCCGGCTACAGCTTCCCACCATGTCCTTGCCGCACATCCTCGCCGTCCTCGGAAGCCTGCATCAAAAGTCCATCACGCGTGTCGCGCTCCTGCACGCGGCGGAGGCTCTGCGCGCGGCCGGCTGCACGGTGGACGTGCTGGATTTCGCGGAGACGTCGCTGCCGCATTTCAACCCGGACACGGCGTGGTCCCAGCCGGGCTTCGCGGACCTGAAGGCCCGCGTGGAGCGCGCGGATGTCCTGCTGCTCGGGACACCGGACTATCACGGCAGCGTGAGCAGCACGTTGAAGAATTTCCTCGACCACTTCTGGAAGGAGTTCTCCGGAAAGCTGTTTGCCACGCTCGTCGCGTCGCACGAGAAAGGGCTGACAGTGCACGACCAGCTCCGCACCATCGCGCGGCAGTGCTACGCGTGGTCGCTGCCCTATGGCGTCTCGTTCGTGGACAAGGAGGACGTGCGAGATGGCGCGGTGGCCAGCGACGCGCTGCGGCTGCGGCTCGAAATGCTCGCGCGCGATGTGCGCGTCTATGGCGCGCTGCTGGCGGCGCAGCGCGCAAGCGACCTGGCTGGGACGGAGCCAGGGTTCATGGCGCGGCTGAGGAAATAGAAATCCGGCAGCGCGCGTGCTCGGACTGGATTGCGACGCCGTAGATTGCTAGCGTCCTCCGACATGCCTGCCGCACCTGCCCAACCCGCCGTCGCGTCCGCCGTGCGGGCGGGCTGGTGGCCAGTGGTCGCCGGCCTCTTCCTCGCCTTCGTCCTCCTGAAGCTGGGCAACCCTGTCATCCTCGACCACATCGCGCCCCCGCCTGGCAACCCACAGGAACTGGTTTTCGACAACTGGCCTGCGGTCTGGGGCATTGGCGTGCTGGCCGCAGTCGCTGTGCTGGGCGCGATGAACTGGCGACGACCAGCCGGCGTGCCTAGATGGGCGCTGGCGTTCCCGGCGATCTGGCTGGTCTGGCAGTTCGTGGCGGCGACTACGACTGTGGACACGGCGTTGACCAAGGCGGTCCTGCCACACTTCGTTGCGACGGCGGTCTGCTTCGCGCTGGGCTTGAGCGCGGGAGCTGCACCGGGCGCGCGGCGGGTCTGGCTGGGCGTGCTGGCTGGGCTGTTGCTGATGCTGGGTTCCGGCTTTCGCCAGCAATACGGCGGTCTGGCGGCGAACCGGGAATTTTTCAGCGAGAACGAGAAGACCGGATGGAAGGATGTTTCACCGGACCACCTGCAAGAGCTGGAGGCAACACGGCTGATCGTGCGCAAGCCCGACGGCAGCCTCACCACCAATCCCGACCTGCTCATGAAACTGGCGAAGGACCGCATCTTCGGCACGTTCGGCTATGCCAACGCGCTCGCGGGTGTCGTGCTCCTGCTGCTGCCCGGCGCGTTGATGACGGTCTGGCGCGTGACGACGCGGCTCCAGAACGTCACGCGCGGCGTGCTCGTCGGGCTGGTGGCTTACATGGCGCTGGCGTGCCTGTATTGGTCCGGGTCCAAGGCCGGCTGGCTCATCGCGCTCGTGATGGGCGGAGTCACGTTGCTGCACTTGCCCTTGCCGCGCGCGCTCAAGATCGGGCTGGTCGTGCTCGTGGCGGCGGGCGGTCTCGCAGGCTTCGCGTGGAAATACCAATCCTACTTTGCGGGCGGGGCCCGCAGCGCGAACGCGCGGTTCGACTACTGGAAAGTCGCTTGTGACACGGCGTTGAACCGCCCGGTCCTCGGCAGCGGGCCGGGAACTTTCTACGCTGTTTATCGCCGGGCCAAACCGCCGGAGGCCGAGATGGCGCGACTCGCGCACAACGACTACCTCCAGCAGGCCTCCGACTCCGGCGTGATCGGGTTGCTCGCGTTCGGCGGGTTCATCTGGGCGTCGCTCCTCAAGCTGCACCGGCAAACCTTCGGCGACTGGCTGCTCTTCACCGTCTGGCTCGGCCTGCTGGGCTGGGCGTTGCAGAGCTTCGTGGAGTTCGCGCTCTACATCCCGGCGCTGGCGTGGCTGGCGTTCTTCCTCTTCGGCTGGCTGTGGGCGGTGGAGAAGCCAGCGTTGGCCCACGCAAAGGCCGCGAAGGACGCAACGCTGAGTTGAAGCCGCGATATGGACCACAGAGACGCGATGAACATAGAGGAGGACAGAATGTGTTGGCCGGTCACCGCTTGTTGAATGGCGACTTCCCAAACACGGAGCGGACAGTCGGCTTCCTCTGTGTTCATCGCGTCTCTGTGGTCGAACCAAATTCTGGAGCCGGTGTGTTGCGGCCAGCAGCCGTTTCCTTTGCGCCCTTCGCGCTCTTTGCGTGAGGCCCGACCTCAGAATTCTCCTTGATGTCCCGGCACCGGCGCGCCGCTACTTCTTCATCTTGTCGATCTTTGCCCGGCAATCCGGGCAGCAGACGTGGAAGCCGGTCTCCCCGGTGTTCGTGGGAAAGGGCAGTTGGATCTTGTGCCACTGGTCCTGCATGTCGCGGACGTTGCCGCAGACGCTGCACACGGCGATGAAATTCTTGAGCTGCGCGAGCCCCTGAGCCGCGCCCTCGGCCTCGGAGAGGCGCTGGATGAGATAGGACTGCAGCTCCACCGCGCGCACGCCGACCTTTATGCGGGCCTGAAGCACTTCCTTGTCGAAGGGCTTGCTGATGAAGTCATCTGCCCCGGACTCCAGCGCGTCGAGCATGCTGTCCTTCCCGCCGCGCGCGGTGACGAGCATGATGTAGAAGGGCGCGATGTTCGCGTCGCGGATGCGGCGGGTCAGCTCCATGCCGTTGATCTCCGGCATGAACCAGTCGAAGAGGCCGAGCCGCAGCGAGGTGTCGTGCTGGAGGACCTCCCATGCTTCAGCGCCGTTGGTCGTGGGGACAACTCCATAACCCCATTTCGACAGGAGGTTCATCAAAACCTGCCGGATGATCGGGTCATCGTCCGCGATCAGTATCTTCATGAAGTGGCTGTGGACCTGGGGCAGTTGCCCTGCTGTCAGCACAGTGTTTAGCCAGAAAAGGCGGAGGGGACAATCAAATTATCCCGGCGCTGGGCGCGCTCCGGCTCATTGCGGGGCCAGCGTCGTCACTGCCATCTGCGTGATGAGGTTGGAGTGGTTCTCGACCCATGCGCTCACGGGAGACCGCTTCGCCATGTCAGCGCCGCGGTTTTCAACCGCGAGGCAGTCGCAGTTTCGGACTCGGCGAGATTCTTCGACTCGGTGCGGTCGGTGGCAAGATTGTAGAGTTCCGCGCCCGTGCCGTCAGCGTTCACGAGCAGCTTCCAATCGCCCTCGCGCACCGCGACGTTCGGTGACTTCGCGTCTGGCTCGCTCGGATACGGGAAGGGGCGGAGGCCCTTGACCTTCGCGTCGCCCTCGGGCGCAGGCCTGCGGCCGTATTCCCAGAAGAGCGGCTTGTTGCGCGGCTGCACGCCGCCTTTGAACACGCCGGACAAATCCTCGCCGTCAAACTTCACTCCGGTCGGAGCGGGCACGTTCGCGAGCGCGCAGAGTGTCGGGAAGAAATCCACCGCGCTCACGACGGTTGTGCTGTTCACCTTGCCGACAGGAACGACGCCCGGCCACCGCACGACGAGCGGCGTGCGGATGCCACCTTCGTAGAGGCTCCACTTCATGCCGCGCAAGCCGCCGGTGCGGGTGCGGTTCAAGGACGGCTCCGGGCCGTTGTCGCCTGCGAGCAGGACGAGCGTGTTCTGCTCCGCGCCGAGTTCGCGCAAGCCATCGAGCAACCGGCCCACTTGCCGGTCGGTCTCCATCAACACCTCGCGATACTTCGCGGGCAGTTCGCGGTCGTCCTTGCCGTCCTTCGGGCGATACGGCGTGTGAACGTCGTCGAGCCAGAGGTTCACCAGCCACGGCTGTGCGCCGCTCTTCTTCGCGAACGCCAGCGTCTTGTCCACCATCCAGCGCGTGCGGTCGTGACGCGCGACCTGCTGCGGCTCGCGGTTCGGTCCCCACGGCGTGGTCTTCAGTCCGAGCGGCGCGGCAGGCTCGGGACTTTCGTAGGTGCCGAGGCCGACATCGTAGCCGTAGGCCGCGAACTTCGGCGCGTCCGCCACGTCGCGCCCGCCGCCGAGGTGCCACTTGCCGATGTGCGCGGTGGCGTAGCCCGCCATCTTGAAAGCGCGCGGGAGCGAAGGAGCCTTGGGATCAAGGAAGTCCGCCTGCCCGCACTCGGCATTGCCCGCGCGGGTCTGGAGAAAACTCGTGATGCGCCAGCGCGACGGGAACTGCCCGGTGATGAGTCCACAGCGCGACGGCGAGCAAATCGGCGACGCGACGTAGAACTGCGTGAAGCGCGTGCCCTCCCGCGCGAGCTGGTCCATGCGTGGCGTGGGCACGCCCGTGCCGCCGTTCGCACCGAGATCGCCCCAGCCCATGTCGTCCACGAGGATGAAGAGGACGTTGGGCTTGGCGGCGGCAAAGGTGTTCAGCGCTGAGACGCCGCCGCCGCAGAGAAGCGCAAAGTTGAAGACCAAGACACGATGGAGTGAACGAAGAACTGGAGTCATGGAAATCGCAAGTTCAGGTGTGTCGCTGCCGCCAGACCTCGACGATGTGGTAAGGCCCCGGCTCGCCACGAATCGGCTGGCCCGGAACTTCCAGCGTCAGCACGAGGGCGAAGGCTTCCTTAGCCGTGTCCAGCAGGCAGTAACGGTTAGTGGAGAGCTCGGCGGCGAGATTGTTGCACGAGAGCGGGGAGCATTCGAAAAACGGAGCGCACTCGGAGACGCTCTCAAACGTGCGACTGAAAAGGTCAAATCCGAGCCGCTCGAAGCTGCCGTTCAAGGCAGCAGGCTTGACGTCGGGGAAGGTGAATGGCTTGCGAATGCCTTTGGCGAAACGCACAGGGTAAAGGCGATAGCCGTAGAGGTCGCAAGCGGTGCGTGTCTCCGCAGGCACTACGCTCAAGGCGAGTTCAGGCGAATCGTAAAGCCAGATTTCGTTGTGCCTCCACTCGTTAATCCAATCCCAATCAGCTCGGGACATGCAGGTGCTGGCACTGCAAATCTCCTCCACTTGTGGAGCCTTCAACCAGTCCGGCCGCTTCAGGGTCAGCTTGGCGAAAAAGCCAATGAGCTTTGGCTCCGGGATATCCGCCTCGGCCTTCACTTGTTCTTCCCGCCGCTCGTGACGAACTCTTCGCGGCTGAGGACGCCGTCTCCGTTCGTGTCGAACAGCGAGAAGCGGGCGGGGGCTTTGTCGAGGTCGGGCTGGCTGGCGAGAAATTCCTCGCGGGTGAGCTTGCCGTCCTTGTTTTTGTCCTTCGAGTCGAACATCGCGTTGCGGTCTTGCGGGGGCTTGGCGTCGGCCTTCTTCGCGGCGGGGGCGGCATTGGAAATCTGCGGCCTGGCCTCGGGATGCCGCGCGAGCATGGCCTGGAGCCGGGCGACGACTTCGGGCTGGGACGCGGCGAGGTTCTTGCGCTCCAGCGGGTCGGCTTCGTAGTCGTAGAGTTCGAGGTCGGCTTCGCTGGCGGGCGCGCCAATCTTCTTCCACTCGACGAGCCGGTGTTGCGCGGTGCGGATGGCGCGGCCCATGACGGGGCCTTTGCCCGGCGCACCGCGCGGATAGACGAGGATGGTGTGGTCCTTGGTCGGCGAGGCGGGGTCGCGGAGCGTGGGGACGAAGCTGCGGCCATCGAGGCCAGCGGGCGCGGGCAGGCCGGCGAGTTCGGTGAGCGTCGGGTAAATGTCCACGGTCTCGACAAGGGAGCCGGTCTTCACGCCGGCCTTCATGCCGGGTGCGGCGACGAGGAGCGGGATGCGCGCGGCCTGCTCGTAGTTCGTGTGCTTGCACCAGATGCCGTGGTCGCCGAGGTGCCAGCCGTGGTCGCCCCAGAGGACGATGATGGTGTTCTGCGCGAGGCCGAGTTTTTCCAACTCGGTGAGCACGCGGCCGAGCTGGGCGTCCATGTAGCTCACGGCGGCGTGGTAGCCGTGGAGGAGCGTGAGTTGGAGGTCGTCGGGCATTGGGCCGCTCTCGGGGATGTCCTTGTATTGGCGCAGCTCGCCGCCGGACTGCGGCGCGTAGCTGGGCGCGCCCTCGGGCGCGGTGCGAAGTTCGGCGAGCTTGAACGCCGTGCGGTCGTAGAGGTCCCAATACTTCTTCGGCGCGACGAAGGGCAGGTGCGGCTTCACGAAACCAACCGCGAGGAAGAACGATTCGTCCGGCTTCGCCTTCGCCGCGCGCAGCCGCTCAATGGCGTGGTCGGCCAGCGCGCCGTCGGGATAGGTGTTGTCCGGCACGTCGGCGGATTCGTAGGCCGCGCCGCGCGGGAGGCCCTGCGCGGACTTGTTCGAGAAGAGCGCCTCCTCGCGCGTGAGGCCGGACTTGGCCTTGCTCTCGGGCAGCGCGTAGGCGACGACGTTGGCGTTCCAATGCGGCGTGCTCCAGGAGGCGGGGTCGTTGGTGTTGCCGTGGCCGACGTGAAAGATTTTCCCCATGCCCTCGGTGCGCCAGCCGCTTTGCTTGAAGAGCTGCGGCAGCGTGACGGCGTCGGGGCGGGAGCGGCGGAAGTTCGTGCCGAGGTCGTAGATGCCGAGCGTCTGCGGGCGCAGGCCAGTGAGCAGCGAATTGCGGGACGGCGAGCAGACGGCCTGGTTGCAGAACGCGCGGTCGAACTGCACCGAGCGCGCCGCGAGCCGGTCAATGTGCGGGGACTTCACCAGCTTGTCGCCGTAGCAGCCGAGGACGGGCTTGAGGTCGTCCACGCAGACGAAGAGGACGTTGGGCTTGGGCGCGGCGAAGATCTGGCCGCAATAAACGCAAAGGGACGCAAAGTGGGCGAGAAGGGATGGAAGCAATTTCACTTGGATCCTTTTTGTTTCTGTTTCTGCTGGTCGTTGATTTCCGCCTTCGGACCGTGGCTGTTCGGATCGCTGAGAAGGCGCGGCTTGGCGAAGACTTTCTGCGTGTCGCCCTGCGACTTCATCCACGCGTTGAGGTCGGCGCGGAGGGCGGTTAGCTTCGCGGCGTGCTGCGGGTCGGCGGCGAGGTTGCGCTGTTCGGTGGGGTCGGTG
>JBEBFV010000224.1:0-9622 GCA_040081795.1 Limisphaerales bacterium
CATCGCGGGCCGCGCGGTGCCGTGCCGCATGAGTTTCAGTTGGACCCACGGCCTGCTCAACGGCGTGAAGGTCATCGGCACGCACGGCACGGCGGAGGTGAAATACCTCGACCCCGATGCGCTTATCGTGACGCGCACCGTCGGCGGCGAGCCGATGGAATTGGCCGTGCGCTACCAAGGCGCAGCGCCGAACCCGTATCTGCTGCAAATCGAGGACTTCGCCCGGGCCGTCCGCACGCGCGGCACGCCGAAGGTGACCGCCGAGTCCGCCACGATGTCGCTGGACATCATCGAGCGCGCCTACGCCGCCCGCACGCCGATGAAGCAGCCGTGGGTGGAAGTGAACAAATGACCAAGGCCCAATTCTCAATGCCCAATGAATGACCAAGGCCCAATGGACCGACGACGCCAGTTCGGAGCGGGCCTGATGTGCGCGGGCAGAACCGGCGGCGGACGGCGGCGTGTTTTTTCTCCCTCTCCCTTTGCGGAGCAAGGGGAGAGGGCCGGGGTGAGGGGTGGCCGCGTCGGCGCTTGTGTCCCCACCACTCATCCGGCCTTCGGCCACCTTCTCCCCTCGCTCCGCGAAGGGAGAAGGCTCGCAACGACCACTCCGTTCCGCCCGATTCCGTCCGTCCGTCGGGCATTCGGACTTGGTCATTCATTAGACATTGGACATTGCTCATTGGTCATTCCCTCCGCATGACGCCATCAAAAATCCTCCTCACCGGCGCGACGGGCTTCATCGGCACGCGGTTGTGCGAGCGGCTCAAGCTGCACTGGCGGCTGCCGTATCGCGCGCTGGTGCGCAATTACACCCACGCCACGCGCATTGCCCGGCTCGACTCCGAGATGATCCCCGGCGACCTTTCGAAAGTGGACACCATCGTGAAGGCGCTCGAAGGCTGCGACGCCATCGTCCACCTCGCTCACGGCGAGGATGACAAGGCTCCGAAGGAAACCGCCAACGTCATCGCCGCCGCGTTGCGCGCGAAGGTGAAGCGCTTCGTCCATATCAGCTCGATGTCCGTCCACGGCTCGAACCCCGGGCCAGAGTCCTGCCGCGAGGCCACCGCGCCCATCGTGCGCCGCGACGAGAGCACCTACGTCGTCTCGAAGGCGAAGGAGGAACTCCTCGTGCGCCAGGCCATCAAGCGCGACGGCCTGCCCGCGATCATCCTGCGGCCCACGGTGGTTTACGGGCCGTATGGCGGCTTCGTCATCGCCGCCGTGCAGCAGGCCAAGGGCGGCGTCATCGGCCTGCTCGACGACGGCAAGTGGGTCTGCAACGCCGTGATGGTGGACGACGTCTGCTCGGCCATCCACGCCGCGCTCACGGCGGACAAGGGCGTCGGCCAGGCGTTCTTTGTGAACTCCGACCAGCCTGTGACGTGGCGCGATTGGAACCTGACCTTCGGCGAGATGCTCGGTCGCAAGCTGGAGACGGTGAACTTCAACAGCGCGGAGCTGCGCGCGTATTGGACCAAGCAAAAGCCCACGGTGAAATCCAACTTCACCGCCGCCGCCAAGCTCGTCGTCTCGCCCGACCTGCACCGGCAGTTCGGCAAGATTCCCGCAGTGAAGTCCGCCATCGTGTGGGCGAAGGAAACGGTGAAGTCACAGATGGGCGAGGAGAAGGTGCTCGCGTTCAAGTCCAAGCTGTCGCCGCGCCCGCGCGCCAGCACTGGCCCCGGCGTGCCGATGCCCAACCCCAGCCGCATCCGTCTGGAAGCCTTCCCCATCGCGTTCTCCAACGAGCTGCTCAAGCAAGCGCTCGGCTGGAAACCCGCCTACGACTTCAAGGCCGGCGCGGAAGTGACGCGGCAGTGGCTGGAGTTCGCGCGGATGATTCCGGCTCGGAGCTAGTCCTGTTCTAGCTCCGGTGCCAATTTAAGTTGGTCGCCAAGCTCAAGACGAAGTGTTAGCCGCGCCAACAGCAGGCCAATTACAATACCACTCACGAAGCCGGCCAGATAACGGCACGCGTTGGAGGTGCTCGCAGAAATCCCGAAGCGTTGCGGGCCAACCCATGCGGCTACCAGCAGGCCAACCAGAACGACTCCGATGAGACCAACCAATCGCAACCAAAACCGGCTCCTGTATCGGAGCGTCGAAAGCTTGCGCAGCCAGTTTTCTGGTCCCAGAAGCCAGAAGAGAGACAAAGCGAGCAGGGTTGTCAGAAGGACGAATTGGGAAGTGCTCATGCACTGACCATAACCCCATCCCGTCATTCGTCACGCCCGCACTTCCACGATGGTGCCTTTGAAAACCTCCAGCGCCTTCTGGATGAGTGGGTCGTTCTTGAAGTTCTCCTTGTCGAAGACGAAGGGCTGCGGCTTGTCGGTTTTCGTCGCGCCAGGGATTGGCTTGAGCGCGGCGGTAGGAGCCTCGGCTTTGGTCGGGGCAGTGACAACGGATGGCGGCTGCGAGCCACTGGCCCGGGCGGGGGCCTCGGCCTTGATGAACTTCACCTGGCATTGCGGATGGCCCAACTCGGCCAGCTTGGTTTGCAACACGGTGTGGTTCTTCGCGTTGTCCACAAGCCCCATGTGGTCGGCGAACTCGGGGTCGAAGCCGATGGTGAAGAGCTTGTTCGCGAGCGAGACGGGATGCGCCTCCAGCAGGTAGCCGCGCGTGAACTGGCTCACGCGGCCCACGGCTTCGAGAAGCTGCGACCAGAGCGCATCAAGGTCGGCGGAGCCGCCGGACTTCGGAGCGGGTGTGGGCGAAGGCGTTTCAGCCAATGCCATCGCGGGAGCGACGGACACGGCAGGTGCGGTAGGGACGCGCTGCCGCGCGTCCTGGCCGACCGGCAGGTCGGCCCTACCAGCAACGGGCGCAGCAGACGGCGGTTGCAAACCGCCGGCACTGGCCCCGGCGGCTTCCGTCCGCAATTGCTGGAGCTGCCGCAGCACAGCGTCCAGCGGCACGGCGTTGCGGGCTTGTATGGCTTTGAGTAGGGAGACCTCGATGAGGATTTTCTTCGAGGTCGTGTCGCGCAGTCGGCTTTCGCAGTCGGACAACACTTCCATCACGCGCGTCACGGCGTCGCTGGGCGCGAGCTTGACCTGCTCGGCGAGTGCGGTGGCCTCGGCCTCGGAGACTTCGAGGAGCTTCAGGTCGCCTTTCGAGACCTGGTAGATGAGCAGGTTGCGGAAGTGGTTGAGCAGGTCGGTGACGAGGCGGCCCAAGTCCTTGCCGCACTTCGCCAAGTCGTTCAACTCGCGCAGCGCGGTGTCCACCTCGCCCGCGAGCACGGCGCGGGTGAGCGCGAGCAGTTGCGCGCGCGCGGTCAGGCCGAACATCGAGAGCACGTCGGCCTCGGCGATTTCGTTGCCGCAAAAACTGATGAGCTGGTCGAGCGTGGACTCGGCGTCGCGCATGCCGCCGTCGGCTCCGCGCGCAATGGCGTGCAGCGCGGCGTCGTCAATCTTCACGCCCTCCTGCTTCGCGATGGTCGTGAGATGGCTGACGATGAGCGCGGCAGGGATGCGGCGGAGGTCGAAGCGCTGGCAGCGGGAAAGAATTGTGGGCAGCACCTTCTCCGGGTCCGTGGTGGCGAACATGAACTTCACATGCGCCGGCGGCTCCTCAAGGGTCTTCAGCAGCGCGTTGAACGCCGCCGTCGAGAGCATGTGGACCTCGTCAATGATGTAGATTTTGAACTTCGAGGAGGCGGGAGCGAACTTGCACGTCTCTCGCAGCTCGCGCACCTGCTCGACGCCGTTGTTGCTCGCGCCGTCAATCTCCAGCACGTCGAGAGAGCGGCCTTCGGCTATCTCGACGCACTTGGAGTCCGCCATGTCGAAGTCCGCGGTCGGCCCGCCGGTGCAGTTGAGCGCCTTGGCGAAGATGCGTGCGAGCGTGGTCTTGCCGGTGCCGCGCGGGCCGCAAAAGAGGTAGGCGTGCGCGATGCGCCCGGCGGCGATGGCGTTGGCGAGTGTCTGCGAGACGTGCTCCTGGCCGATGACATCCGCGAAGCGCTGCGGGCGGTATTTGCGGGCGATGACTTGGTAGGACACGGGGGGAGGCTAGGAAGGCAAAGGGCAAAAGGCAAAAGGCAAAAGGCAAAAAGCCGGGGCTGGCCGCCGGGATTTCGCTTGAGGTTTGGGCGGTGAACTTTGAGCTTCGCCGCGATGTCATCGCCCGCGCAACGCCTGTCGCCCTTCTGGCTGTCGCTCGGCGTGGTCGCGGGGCTGTATCTGTTCTTCCTCGTCGCGATGCTCGTGGCGACGGCGAGCTACAGCTCGCCGGAGAAGCTCATCGAGGCGCTGGGCAAGCGGGAGATCCAGCACTCCATCGTCCTGAGCCTCATCACTTGCACGATCACCGCGCTGCTGTCGCTGCTGCTCGCGGTGCCGGTGGGCTACCTGCTGGCGCGCGCGCGCTTCCCCGGCAAGCACTGGCTCGAGGCCGCGCTGGACATTCCGATCGTGCTGCCGCCGATGGTCATGGGGTTGTGCCTGCTCATTCTGTTCCAGACGCCGCTGGGCAGGTTCGTCGAGAGCGCCACGGTGCAGTTAACCTACACTGTGTTCGGCGTGGTGCTGGCGCAGTTCACCATAGGCGCGGCCTTCGCGGTGCGGACGATGCGGCACACGTTCGACCACCTTTCAGCGCGGCCCGAGGATGTGGCGATGACCTTGGGCTGCACGCGGGCGCAAGCCGTCTGGCTCGTCACGCTGCCGGCGGCGCGGCGAGGGATGTTCGCCGCCGCGAGCGTGGCGTGGGCGCGGAGCCTCGGCGAGTTCGGCCCGATCCTCGTCTTCGCCGGTGCGACGCGGATGAAGACGGAGGTGCTGCCCACGACCGTCTGGCTGGAACTGAGCGTGGGCAATCTCGAAGCCGCCGTGGCCGTGAGCCTGCTAATGGTGCTGTGCGCGATGTGCGTGCTCGCGGCGGTGAAATGGGTGGGGGAGGAAGTGTGAACGTGATGCGTGATGCGTAACGCGTGAGCATCCTCCAACGCGCCCGGCCTTGAGTTACGCATCACGCATCACGCATCACATCTCCGCATGATCCGCTTCGACAACCTCTCCTGGCACGCAGGCACCTTCCGGCTGGAGGGCATCTCCTTCACCGTGCCGGCCGGGAGCTACGCGGTGCTGATGGGGAAGACCGGCTGCGGCAAGACGACGCTGCTGGAAATCCTCTGCGGGCTGCGGCAGCCGACGGGTGGGCGCGTGTTCATCGGCGAGCGCGACGTGACGGGGCTGCCGCCGGGCGAGCGCGGCATCGGCTACGTGCCGCAGGACGGCGCGATGTTCCCGACGATGACGGTTCGCGAGCAGATTGGTTTCGCGCTCGCGATTCGCAAGCGGCCCGAGGCCGAGATTGCCGCGCGCGTGAAGGAACTCAGCGAGCATCTCGGCGTCGCTCATCTGCTCGACCGGATGCCGCAGCATCTCTCCGGCGGCGAGCGTCAGCGAGTGGCGCTCGGTCGCGCGCTTGCAGCCAAGCCCAACGTGCTGCTGCTGGACGAGCCGTTGTCCGCGCTGGATGAGGAATTGCGGGATGACCTCGCCGCCTTGCTCAAGCGGGTGCAACGGGAGCTGGGAATCACCGCGCTGCACATCACGCACAGCCGGCGCGAGGCGGCGCAACTGGCCGACGTGATGTTCCGGATGGAATCAGGACGGGTGGCCGAGGCGAGCGAAGACTCGTCCGGAGAGTGAAGCCGCTGCCGCACGCGCCGTTCACCACCAGCCGTTGGCCTTGTCTGGCGCAGGCGTGTTCGGTGTGGCCGTTCCGTAGGTTTCGTAGAGCGTCGGGAACTTGAAGAACTCGGAATGACCGTCGGAGAAGAACAGGGGAACGCGGCGGTCCCCCAGATAGTTGTGCCATTGCGTGGGCAGCGCGAGCGTGTTGCGGTCCCTGTGCCAGATGTAGTCGCCGAAAATGAGCTTCGTTGTGGGTGAGGCGGCGAACGCCGCCTCACGGCTTGGGATGTTCATCGCATTTCCGCTCACGACACTGCCGGTCACGTGCAGAGTCTGGTAACGGTCCGTGTTCCATTGCACGGAGTAGCTCGAACCGTAAGCATAATAGCAGTTCTTGATGAAATTCGGGGCACCGGCGAACACTGCGTCACCTGCGTCGGACGGACATCTGAAGCTTTTGGTGTCACCCACGTAGGGGTTCATCAGACGACTCGCCATCGTCGCCATGCCACCCCCGAGATTGTTGGTTCCCTGAATGCCGCCCCAATCATTCCAATTGTTATGCAGGGGATACTTGTCGTCCGCATCGCCCACATAAACCTTGAACGCGAGGCCGATCTGCTTGGTGTTGTTGACGCACTGGATTTGCTTGGCCTTGCCCTTGGCCTTGGCCAGCGCAGGCAGGAGCATCCCGGCGAGGATCGCGATGATGGCGATGACGACGAGCAGTTCGATCAGTGTGAACGCGCAGGCGCGCCAGCGTCGGGAAGTTTGAAGTTGCATGACGAGGGCAGGAAGTGGAGCCGCTCACCAGAAGCCGTTGGTGATGGCGAAAGGCCTGGAATCCGGCCAGGCGGTGGTGCGATCGCCATAGTCCACTGGGAACTTGAAGAACTCGGCGTGCCCGTCGCCGAAGGCAAACATGAAACGGCGCTCCGCCGTGTAGTTGTGCCACTGGCCTTTCTTCACGAGCGGGCTGCGATCCTTGTGCCAGATCCAGTCGCCGATCATGAGTTTGGTGCCAGCCGACAGCGCCAGCTCCGCGTCGTTAAGCGGGATGCCGGCGGCCATGTTCGCCCCGGTGACCCGGCGGATTTGGAAACGATCTGAGTTCCACTGGCACGAATAGCTGTTACCCCACGCGTCGTAGCAATTGTCCACTCCAGGAGTGGCCGCTGGCGGATTCCACCGGGCGTCCCCGTTGTCCGACGGGCACCGGAAGGATTCGACCTTTCCTACGTAAGCGTTGAGGGGTCGGCTGGCGGCGGGGGTAAGCCCGCCCTCCAGATTGCTGGGGTGTGTTCCCAACGCGCCCCCCACGATGCCCCAGCCGGCTTGGATCGGAAAATAGCCGCGGAAGTCCTCGGAGTAGAGTTTGAAGGCGAGGCCGATCTGCTTGATGTTGTTCGTGCAGACAGCTTGCTTGCCTTTCATTTTCGCCTTCGCCAGCGCGGGCAGCAGCAGTCCGGCGAGGATCGCTATGATTGCGATGACGACGAGCAGTTCGATGAGGGTGAACGCGCAGCGGACGCGGCGCACGCAGGGCGGGCGAGATGAGTTCATGGCTGGTTCGGGCTTGGTGGAGTTAGTAGCAGCATCGCCCGGTTCGCGCAAGAGGCACATCGCCAGCTTGCCGTAGGCCCGGCGGAATCCCAAACTCGCCGCATGAGCCTGCCAGAACTCACCGCTGAGGAACGCGCCATCTACGAATGGCATATGTGGCTGCCCGGCTTCGGCGAGGCGTCGCAACGCAAGCTCAAGGGCGCATCCGTGCTCGTCTCGCGCGTGGGCGGTCTCGGCGGCAATGTGGCGTATCAACTCGCCGCCGCCGGCGTGGGCCGCCTAGTGCTCGCGCACGCGGGGAACCTCCGGCCCGGCGACTTGAACCGCCAGTTGCTCCAGACCCACGACCGCATCGGCCAGCCCCGCATGGAAAGCATCGTGCGCCGGCTGCGTGACTTGAACCCTCGGCTCGAAGTGACGGCCGTCGCGGAGAACATCTCCGACGCGAACGCCGCCGATCTCGTCGCGCAGGCCGATGTGGTCGTGGACGCCGCGCCGATGTTCGAGGAGCGCCTCGCGCTGAACCGCGCCGCCGTTGCCGCGCGCAAGCCCATGGTCGAGTGCGCCGTGTATGCCTTCGAGGCGCACGTCACGACGTTCATCCCGGGACGCACCGGCTGCCTCCAATGCCTCGTGCCCGAGATTCCGCCGGACTGGCGACGCCGCTTCCCCGTGCTCGGCGCGGTCAGCGGCGTGGCTGGAAGTCTCGGCGCGGTGGAGGTCGTCAAGCTGCTCACCGGCCTGGGCGAACCGCTCGCCGGCACGCGGCTCGTGATGGACTTGGGGACGATGCAATTCCGCCGGCTGAAAACGGCGCGGCGAACAGATTGCCCGGTGTGCGGAGACTGTAGCGGCGCTCTGTGAGCGCCGTCCCTGTGCGTCACCGTGAATCCGAATACGGCGGTCACAGACCGCCGCTACAGCGCAGCACCCGCACCGCTGACCCAGCCGCCAGTGTCGTCGCAGGCGGCACATCCACCAGACCATTCGCCGCCGCGAGCGAGTGCAGCATGTGCGACGCCTGCGTGCCGGCGGAGTGGACGCGCCCCTCCGCGTCCACGCGCACGCGGACGAAGTGCCGGCGGTCGCCACGATTCACGAGCGGCTCGACCAGCGTGCCGGGATGCGAGGGCAACGCCACTTCTCCCGCACCTTGCCAGCGCAGCAGCGCGGGCCGCACGAGCAGCAGGAATGTCACGAACGCCGAGACCGGATTGCCCGGCAAGCCGAACAAGAACTTCCCGCCCAGCGTGCCGAAGATGAACGGCTTGCCCGGCTTGATGGCGACTTTCCAAAACTCCTGGCTGCCGCCCAGCTCGGCGAACGCGGCCTTCACGAAGTCCAGTTGCCCCACCGACGCGCCGCCAGTCGTCACCACCGCGTCGCACTCGGCGAAGGCGCGTTGCAGCGCGTTCCTCGTGCGGGTGAGCGTGTCCGGCACGAGCGGCAGTGGATGCGCCTCCGCGCCGCACTCCGCGAGCAGGGCGGTGAGCATCGGGCGGTTGCTCTCGTAAATCTGTCCGGCCGCGAGGGGCTTGCCGGGCGGGCGCAGCTCGCTGCCGGTCGAGATGAGCGCCACGCGCGGACGCTTCGCCACGCGCACGCTCGCGGTCCCAATGGCGGCGAGCAGATTCAAGTGGCCTGCACCCAGGCGCGTGCCCGGCGTCGCGATGACCGCGCCGGACTTCACGTCCTCGCCGCGCAGACGGACGTTTTCCCAAGGCCTCGCGCGGTCGAGCACGAGCACCGTGTCACCGTCCGCACGAGTGTCTTCCTGCATCACCACCGCGTCCGAGCCGGCGGGCAACGGCGTGCCGGTGAAGAGGCGCACGCACGTCTGCACGCCGACGATGCCCTTGAAGACCTGTCCCGCGCCCACCTGTCCGACCAGCCGGAGCGCGACCGGCTTGTCCGCGCTGGCGGAAGCAACATCCGCCGCGCGCAGGGCGTAGCCGTCCATCGCGGAATTGTCGAACGGCGGGAGGTCGAGCGAGGAGGAAACGGTTTCCGCAAGAAAACGCCCGGCGGCTTCGGCAAGGGGAACTTTTTCCGGCTTCGCCGGCGGCATCGCGGCGAGGACGTGGGCCAGGGCTTCTTCGTAAGTCAGCATCGCAACGGTGAGGAGCATCCGCCAAGCCGTTCGCGGAGGCAATGGCCGTGCGGTGCATTGCTTCCCGTGTGCCGTATCATTTCTCCCCACCCATAAACCTGTGGTGGTAGGGCGGGCTGTCCTCAGCCCGCCGTCGGCAACCCGGAGGCCACTGCACGCCGGCGGCGCGGTGAGGACACCGCGCCCTACCACCGCAGGTTCATGGGCCGAAATCGCGGCAGTTGGCGGGCTGTGGATTCTTTCCCCTCGCTCCGCGAAGGGAGAAGGCGGGTTTCGTGGCCCGGTTGTGACT
>JBEBFV010000629.1:0-2496 GCA_040081795.1 Limisphaerales bacterium
CGCGTTCAGCGATGCCGTGCGCGCCACCGGCCAAGCCGTGCCGGTCACCCTGGCTCTTGAGCAAGCGGACGGCTCGATCTTCCATTACCACACCGAACTTGCGCCCCCCGGTCACGCGCTGGCGGCAGCGAACTTCAGCCACGTCGAGCGTCTGGCGAAGTTTCTCCTGTGGCAGCGCGGTGGGTGGAAGTTCTGGCTTTCAGCGGTCGGCGGTCACCGGTCACCGGTCAGCGATTTGGCCGCGCAGCTTCAAGCGCACTTCCGCGACACGGCCACGGGCAAGTTCGACTCCAACCTCATCGGTGAGCGCGTCTATGACCACCCCATCGAAGTCGTAGCGTGCGATGCCGCAAGCCTGCCGCAGGAGCGCGCGAACGTGCAGTCGCTCGGGCGCAACCTCGACGGCTGCCGTATCGGCTTCGACCTCGGCGGGAGCGACCGGAAGGTCGCGGCGGTGCAGGACGGCAAGGTCGTGTTCAGCGAAGAGACGGTGTGGGATCCCTACTTCCATCCCGATCCGCAGTATCACTTCGAAGGCATCATGGACTCGATTCGCAAGGCCGCCGCGCACCTGCCGCGCGTGGATGCCATCGGTGCCAGCGCGGCGGGTGTGTATGTGAACAATCGTGTGAAGGTCGCCTCTCTGTTCCGCGGCGTCGCCCCGGATGTGTTCAACGCGCGGGTGAAAGACCTTTTCCTGGAAGTGCAGCGCGCGTGGCACGGCATCCCGCTGGAAGTCGCCAACGACGGCGAAGTAACCGCGCTGGCCGGCTCGATGTCGCTCGGCGTGAACGGCGTGCTCGGCATCGCGATGGGCACAAGCCAGGCCGTCGGCTACGTCACGCCCAGCGGAAACATCACGACGTGGTTGAGCGAGCTGGCCTTCGCGCCCGTGGACTACAACCCCGCCGCCGCCTGCGACGAGTGGAGTGGCGACTACGGCGTCGGCGCGCAATACTTCTCGCAGCAAGCCGTGGGGCGGCTGTTGCCCGTGTCCGGCATCGAGGCCGACGCGAGCCTGCCGCTGCCGGAAAAACTCAAGCTTGTGCAGTCGTTGATGAAGGCCGACGACTACCGCGCGCAGAAAATCTACGAGACCATCGGCACCTACCTCGGCTACGCGCTGGCGCACTACGCGAACTTCTACGACTTCAGCCACCTGCTCATCCTTGGCCGGGTGACGAGCGGCGGTGGCGGCGATGTCATCATCGCGGGCGCGAGGGAAGTGTTGCGGACCGAGTTCCCCGCGCTGGCCGCGCGGCTCCAGTTCCACGTTCCCGATGAACTGGACAAGCGGCACGGCCAGGCGGTCGCGGCGGCGAGCCTGCCAAAATTGCGCTGAGCGTCGGGAGAAGTTTTCCTTGGCTTGGGCGGCGCCAATGGAGAAGACTTCGCGCCGTGAACACCTTCGGAAACCTGCATGGGTCGCGCGTCTGCGTGACCGGCGGACGCCGTTGACCACCTCGTGGGCCGCAAGACTGAAATCACCAACCTCCTCGCCAACCTCCCGCGCCTGGGCGCAGGGCTGGCGTATCGCGAGCCGTTCCGCGACGAGCTGCTCCAGAAACAATCCGAGGTGGATTTCGTGGAGATCATCGGCGACCACTACCTCGACGCGGCGCCTGAGCGCATGGACGAGCTGGCGCTGCTGGGCGAGCACTTCACCCTCATCCCGCATTTCACGAATCTCTCGCTCGGCAGCGCGGAGGGGGTGGATCCGGTGTATCTGCAAAAGATCACCCACCTGATCAAGCGACTGAACCCGCCGTGGTGGAGCGAGCACATCGGCTTCACGCGCGCGGGCGGCGTGACCCTCGGCCATCCCGCGCCGCTGCCGTTCACCATGGAGTCGGTGGACGTGATGACCCAGAACATCATCACCGCGCGGCGCGCCATCGCCGCGCCGCTCATCCTGGAAAACGTCTGCTCGCCACTGCTCTGGCCCGGCGCGGAGCTGTCCGAGCCGGCCTTCATCAGCGAAGTGCTCACCTCCGGAGGCTGCGGAATGCTGCTGGACGTGACCAATCTCCTCACGCACTCCACCAACCACGGCGGCAGCCCGGCGGACTTCCTCGACCAGCTTCCGCTCGACCGGGTGGTGCAGGTGCATTTCTCCGGCGGCCACGAGACAAACGGCCGGCTGGTGGAAAGCCACGCACAACCCGTCTCCGAGGCGGTCTGGAAACTCCTCGACACCGTCGTCGCGCGCGCGCCCGTGCGCTGCATCTGCCTGGAACGCGACGACAATTTGCCGCCGCTACCCGAGGTCCTATGGGAAGTCGAGCGCGCCCGCGCCATCGGCAGGCAACACCGGCGATGGAACTAGCCCTCCAGCAAAAGCTCGTCGCCCGGCTCGCGTCCGATCGCGAGTTCCGGGAGAAATTCTTCGCGGACCCGGCGCGCGTGGCCGCGAGCGAGGGGCTGACTGTCGCGGCGGAGTCGCTTGCGCAGCTCCATCACGAGCAGGTGCGCCAGCTCGCCCGCGTGCTGCGCCGC
>JBEBFV010000225.1:0-9603 GCA_040081795.1 Limisphaerales bacterium
GTGGGAGGGCACAGTTTCCAAGGCGGAGTGTTCAGTATTCAGTGTTCAGAGGCGCGCGCTGGTGGCCGTTTCGCTGACTGAATACTGAACACGGAACACTGCCTCCGCCCGAATTTCCTCCCCGCTCACCCGGTCGAAGCCTAGCATCCGAAAAAATCACTCAACATGAAACGCACCTTCATCGCCCTCGCGCTCATCATCGCCACCCAACTGTGCCCAGTCTCCGCCGCCGAGCTGCGCATCGGCATGATTGGCCTCGACACCTCCCATGTCCCCGCCTTCACGGACATTCTCAACAACCCGGCGAACAAGTCCCATGTGCCTGGGGCGAAAGTTGTCGCAGCCTTCAAGGGCGGCAGCCCCGACATCGAGTCCAGCGCGTCGCGCGTGGAGGGCTTCACCAAGACACTGGTCGAGAAATACGGAGTCAAAATCTACGACTCCATCGACGAGATGGTCAAAAACGTGGACGCGGTGTTCATCGAGAGCGTGGACGGACGCCCGCACCTCGCGCAGGCCATCCCCGTCATCAAGGCCGGCAAGCCGCTCTTCATTGACAAGCCCATGGCCGGCTCCTTGAAGGATGCCTTGGAAATCTTCCGCCTCGCCAAGGCCGCCAAGGTGCCTGTCTGGAGCTCCTCGTCTCTGCGCTACGGCAAGGCCGCGCAGGCCGTCCGCGCTGGCTCCGTCGGCAAGGTGACTCACGCCGAGGCATCCAGCCCTGCGAGCCTCGAACCGCACCACCCCGACCTCTTCTGGTATGGCGTCCACGGCTGCGAGACGCTCTTCACCGTCATGGGCACCGGCTGTGAGAGCGTGAAGCGCGGCACCACCGCCGACGGCAAGATTGAAGTCACCGGCAAGTGGAAGGGCGGGCGCACCGGCGTCTTCCGCGAGGCCAAGGGCTACACCGGCCTGGCCAAGGGCGAGAAGGGTGAGGCTCCCATCGGCGCCTACGACGGCTACGCGCCGCTCGTGGTCGAGGCCATCAAAGCGTTCCAGACCGGCGTCGTGCCGGTGAAGCCCGAGGAGACCATCGAAATCCTCGCCTTCATGGAAGCCGCAGACGAGAGCAAGCGCCGCGGCGGAGCCGAGGTGACGCTCGCTGAAGTGCTCAAGAAGGCCGGCGCGAAATAGAAGTTCGTGTCCGCGCTCCCGCGGGCGTGGCCGTTCACTTCGACTCGAACAGCTTGGGCTGCGCCTTCTCCCACTCGGCCTTGGACACCTTCTTCGCCTGGTGCAGGAAGACGGAGAGGCCTTTCTTGTTGCCGGAAACCACGTCGGCCAGGCCGTCGCCGTTGATGTCGCCAGCCGTGATCTGCGTGCCGACGCCGGAGTTGTCATCAATGAGGTGGGGGATGAAGTCCACGGTCTTGTCCGGGTTGCGCGCGAGCTTGAACCAGTAGAGCACTGCGGGCGCGTTCGGCTCGGCGTCGCCGGCGGGGCCGTGCGCCCAGAAGCGCTTGCCGGTGACGAGGTCCTTCACGCCGTCTCCGTCCATGTCCACGAGCGTCTGCGAGTGGAGCTGGGAGAACTTCACACCGTAGCGGTTGTGCTCCGGCTTGCTGTTCATGATGAGATGCTCGCGGAACTTCACCGCTCCGCCTTCGCGCTGGCCTTCATGCCAGACGAGGCCGTAGCCGTGCCCGTCCCAGCTCGTGAGGACATCGGGGATTCCGTCGCCGTTCACATCATAGACGAGCATCTGGCCGCCTCCCCGCAGCCCGGCGGGGGAGAAGGGGACGGGGTGGAATTTCCACTGCTCGCCGGTGCGGTAGTTCTTGGGCTGCTCCCACCAACCGTCCCGTTCGAGTATGTCCGCGCGCCCATCGCCGTTGAGGTCGCCGTAGCCGTAGCCGTGCGTGTAGCGGAAATACTTTTTCGCGTCGGTCGGCGAGATGGCCCAGAATTTCGCGGGCTTGGCCGGGTCGTTCCAGTCGAGTTCCGCGAAGCCGAGCTGGCCGCCGGTGTGCACGATAAGCTCGGGCTTGCCGTCGCCGTTCATGTCGCCGAGCTGCGGCGACTCGTTGTCCGTCACGGCGAAGATAACGTGGCGCGGCCAGTGGCCGGCGACGCCCTTGGGGTTTTCATACCAGGCGGTCTCCTTGCCGGGCCACGAATAGACGAGGATGTCCGGCCAGCCGTCGCTGTTGAAGTCGTGGGTGTAGGTGAGGAAATAGTCGGAGTAGCCCTTGGCGGGATTGTAGGGCTGCGCGGCGGGCGCGGTGTATTCCACGCGTTGCTTGAAGTCGGGCCCGAGGAAAAGATACGGGCCGGCGACCACGTCCTTCCTCCCGTCCTTGTTGAAGTCCGCGAAGTCCGCGCCCTCGCACAGGAAGTTCGTCGTCACGAGAACCTTCTGGAAGGAGTGCAGCTTGTAGTCGGCGGCGGACGCGGCGGACGCGAGCGAGAGGCTGGTGGCCAGGGCCAGGAGAAGCGTTTTCATGGGCGGCATCATTTGGCAGCAACCGCCCGCCGGTCAAGCGTCGGGGCGATTTTCTAGTGGAGCCGGACGCCGCGTTTGCGCCAAGCTGCGCCCGTGGAAGTCATCATCCAACCCACGCCGGAAGCCGCCGCTGAACTGCTCGCGCAACTCGTCGCGCATGACTTGCGCGCGCAGCCCAAGCTCGTGCTCGGCCTGGCCACGGGCCGCACGATGGAGAGCGTCTATGACCGGCTCGCGCGGATGCACCGCGAGCAGCGGTTGGACTTCTCGCTCGCGCGCACCTTCAACCTCGACGAATACGTCGGCCTGCCCGCCACCGACGGGCACTCGTATCGCCACTACATGGACGAGCACCTGTTCGGGAAGGTGAACGTGGATTTGCGCAACACGCATCTGCCCGACGGGACCGCTGCGGACCTCGACGCGGAATGCGCCGCCTACGAGGCGCTGATGGTCAAGTGCGGCGGCATAGACGTGCAGCTCCTGGGCATCGGGCAGACGGGCCACATCGGCTTCAACGAGCCGCTCTCCGCGTTGCGCTCGCGCACGCGGGTCAAGGCGCTCTCGCCCGTGACAGTCGCGCAAAACGCTTCGCTCTTCGCAGACCCGTCCAAGATGCCGCGCCGCGCCATCACGATGGGCGTGGGCACCATCCTCGAAGCCCGCCGAGTGTTCCTGCTCGCGACTGGCGCGAGCAAGGCGGACATCGTTGCCAAAGCCGTCGAAGGCCCCATCACCTCGATGATTTCCGCGACCGCGCTCCAGATGCACGCGCGCTGCACGGTCATCGTGGACGAAGCCGCCGCCGCGAAGCTGCAAGGCGTGGACTACTACCGCTGGATTTTCGCGAACGAACCGGAGTGGGAGCCGTATCGCGGCCCGGCAAACGGCTAGTTGACGAGCCGCGCCTTCACTGCCGCGAGCAATTCCTCCACTCGTTGAAGCTGCCCGCGTAGTTTGGGCCAGTCCGGGTCTTCCAGATCGAAGCCGGGGTAGCGATCAGTGAAGTAGGCTTGGGCGAGTTCGAGGCACGCGGGAGCGGCAAGTGGTTCGAGTTCCGACTTCCATTCGACCATGCGGTCGTGCAGCCGAACCAGATCGTGCGTCTTCTCCAACGGCCACCCGAGGTGAATGAGCTCAGCTTTGATGATTTTCTCAAGCACCTCTGCAAGCTTGCTGCGGCACATGGCAAAGCTCCACTCGTGAGCGACGCCTTGCCGAAGCAGCTCCATGTCGGACTCCACGATGAGCAGCCAGTCTGCCGGGTTGTTGCTGTCAGTTTTCCGCTGCAAGCAGGACTCCTTCCTTGAGGATGGTCTCGAAAAAGTAGTCGCTGATGGCCTGTTTTTCCTGAAGGCGCTCGGGTGTGACAGGAATGAGCGTGAAGGACGGCTTGGGGCGGAGATTCCAGACGGCGCGGAGCCAGGTCGTCGCCGTGTCGTATTGCTTTTCCGCCCCGTCCGCCACCAGGCACAAGTCCACGTCGCTGTCCGGCCGGGCCTCGCCCCGCGCGTGGGAGCCGAAGAGAATGACCCGCCGCAACGGGTGGGCGGCGTGCATGGCTTCGAGGCACTGGGCCAGCGTCTCTCGCTGGGCGGAAAGCGATGGTGGCAGGTTTTCCAAATGCAGCTTCACTGAAGCCACGCTACGAAACTGCCCGGCGTGAGGCAAGCGTTGCCCCCGGCTAAGTTTCGCTGGGCTACGGGCCGCTGGGCAGGAAGATTGGGGGGCAGGAAAAATTAAGAGAAGTCTTCCCGCCCGTGATTTTCCTGCCAGTTTTCCTCCTGACATCATGCGTTGCCTTGCCCTTCTCCTCGCTCTGCTCGGGGCACCGGTCTTTGCCGCCGCGCCCGCCAAGCCCAACTTCATCGTCATCTTCGTGGACAACTTCGGGAACGGCGACCTGCGGTGCTTCAACCCCGCCACGCCGCATCGCACGCCGCAGGTGGACCGGCTCGCGGCGGAGGGGACGAAGTTCACCAGCTTCTACGTCGCCAGCGGCGTCTGCACGCCCAGCCGCGCGGCGTTGATGACCGGCTGCTACCCGCGCCGCGTGAACCTGCATGTGAGCGACAAGAACACCGCCGTGCTCCAGCCCGTGTCGCCCAAGGGCCTGAACCCCGACGAGACGACCCTCGCCGAGGCGCTCAAGCCCGCCGGCTACGCCACCGCGTGCATCGGCAAATGGCACCTCGGCGACCAGCCGCCGTTCCTGCCCACGCGGCAGGGCTTCGACGAGTTCTTCGGCCTCCCCTACAGCGACGACATGACGCGCGACAAGCAGCCGGACAAGTGGCCCGATCTGCCGCTCATGCGCGGCGAGCGGGTCATCGAAGCGCCCGCCAACCGCGACCTGCTGGTGAAGCGCTGCACCGAGGAGGCCGTCGCGTTCATCGAGCGGAACCGCGCGCGCCCGTTCTTCCTCTACCTGCCGCACACGATGCCCGGCTCGACCGCGCATCCCTTCTCCAGCCCGGCGTTTCGCGGCAAGTCCAAGAACGGCGACTACGGCGACAGCGTCGAGGAACTCGACTGGAGCACCGGCGAAATCATCGCCGCCCTGCGCCGGCTCAAGCTGGACACGAACACGCTGGTCGTCTGGACCTCCGACAACGGCGCGGTGCAGCGCAACCCGCGCCAGGGCAGCTCCGCGCCGTATCGCGGCTTCGGCTACGACACCTCCGAGGGCGCGATGCGGATGCCGTGCGTGATGTGGTGGCCCGGCCGCATCCCGGCCGGCCGCACCTGCGACGACCTCTGCTCTACGATGGACCTGCTCCCGACCTTCGCGCGGCTCGCCGGCTCGCCGCTGCTCGCGAAGCCGATTGATGGTCATGACATTCGACCGCTGCTCTTCGCCGAGGCGGGCGCGAAGTCGCCGTGGGATGCGAAGGGGTTTGGTTACTACCGCTTGGAACAGCTTCAAGCCGTCCGTGCGGGCGAGTGGAAGCTGTATCTCCAGCTCACGAACAAGTTCACGACGCTCGCCCGCAAGACCGCGCCCGCGAAGCTCGCACTCTACGACGTGCGCCGCGATGTCGGCGAAGAGCGCGAAGTCTCCGCCCAGCACCCCGACGTGGTGAAGCGCCTCCTCACCCTCGCCGACGGCATCCGTGCTGAGATTGGAGACATGGACAAACCCGGTGCCGGCCAGCGCCCGGCGGGTCAAGTCGAGAATCCGAAGCCCATTGTCCCTTGACGCATTCACTGGTTCTCCGCTGTTTTCGGTGGTTGCGGGTTCGCGGCAGCGTGGGTCCGACCCCGGAGGGGTTGCTGAAGGTAGCCGGTGGGAAGCCGCGAACGAAGGAGCGGCGCACCCACCGGTTTTCCCGCCAACCCCGGCTCGCCCCAGCGGGGCGTATGAACGCAGCGGTCAGTCGCAGGGTATCCATGCGCCCCGCTGGGGCGCCAGGTGTTGGGTGACCGCACCGGTGGGTGCGCTCCGCCCAGCGTAGCTGCCCACCGGCTACCTTCATGCGCGCCTCCAGCGCGAAGGCGCACAATCTGCAATTCCCTCGAAAACAGGGAAGAACCCAGTTACCGCAGCACCCACTGGACCGCGTCCACCACCACGTAGCCGTCCGTGCCCGCGTTGGAGATGGTCACAATGGCGGGTTTTTCGGTCACGAAGTCGAAGCGGCCGAGGCGGTGAAACCGTTCATCAATCGCCGGTGTCTTCCGCTGGTCCACGAAGATGGTTTCTTTGCCGCCGGCGTGCGTAATCTCCACTGACACTTTCGAGGCGCGGTTCGCGTTCGGCGGATAGGCGAGGAAAACCTCGTAGTGGCCGGTCTTCGGCAGCCGCGTCTCAAAGCGCGCGCTGGCCTTGCCGTCCTTCGCGGCGTTGTCGTGGCGGTAGCCGTTGCCGATGTAGGTGGGCGCGGCGCTGCTGGCTTTCCATTCGCCCGTGAGTTTCGCGTCATCATCGTCCACGACCACGCCGGGGAGCTGCTTCGGGTTCACGAAGCCCTTCGCCGATTTCGCCTTGCCGCCAGCGGGCGCGGTGGAGGCGTATTCTAGGACTTGGCCGTCCTTGAGCATCTGTTCGCGGAGCTTCGCATACGGCACATCTTGCACGGCGAGCTTGCCATCCATCGCCAGCACCGCCGCCGTGGCCGCGCTCTGCCCCAGAATCATGAACACCGGCTCCATGCGGATGCTGCCAAACGCCATGTGCGAACTGCTCACGCAGATACTTACGAAGAGGTTGTCGGCCTGTCCTTTCTTCGGCACGAGCGACCCGTAGGCGATGGTGTAGGGCGTGATGCCCACACCGATGTCGCCCTCGTTCTGCACGTAGCCGTCGGGCGTGATGTAGCGCTGCACGTTGTGCGAATCGATCGTGTAGCTGCCCATGCCCACGGAGTCGGGCGTGGGCTTCTTCTTGGTCAGCTCGTTCTCGGTCATCACGAAGTGGCCGATCATCCGCCGCGCCTCGCGCACGTAGATTTGGTGCGGCCAGTTGCCGTTGTCCTTGAACTCGTCCTTGGGCAAGCCCCACTTGCGCATCCGCTCCTGGGCTTCCTTCGGCACGCGCGGGTCGTTCGCGATGAAGTAGAGCCAGCCCTGCTGATACGTGCGGTGCTCGGCGAGAATCTCGCGGCGGCGCTCGTAGCTGGCCTCGGGGTAATCGTAGTTCATCCCGATGTTGTCGGTGCTGAAGGGGCCGTGGTTGTTCGAGTCCGTCTTGTGGTTGGGCAGCGGGTCGAACTTGTCAAAGGTCTCCTTCCAGCCCGCCTCATAGATGCGGACGAGCAGTTCGTATTGCTTCGGGTCGTAGCCGTCCGGCTTGGGGAAGGGGATGCGGTTCTCTTCGTGGTCCGTCACGCAGTAGCGGTAGCAGTAGGCCTGCACGCGCTTGTCGCCGGAGCCGTAGGTGCCGGGCGCGTTCGTGCTGATGCGCGGGAGCACGCCGGACTTCGGGTCGCCGGGGATGACGTAGGGGCTGATTTTGGTTTTGAGCGCGCCGAAGTGGTGGCGGTGGTGCAGCACGCCGACTTGCACGCCGTTCCACTGCTCGCCATAGACGGAGTTGGCCTCGCGCCCGACGTGGTAATCCACCCCCGCCGCCGCCAGCAAATCGCCCTCGTAAGTTGCGTCCATGAACATCCTCCCAGTGTAGGTCTTGCCCGAGAGCATGGTGATGCTCGTGATGCGCGCGCCGGATTTCTTCACGCCCTTGGCGCGGTCCAGCCACTCATCGCGGTGAACGGGGATGCCGAACTCCTTCACGTAATCCTCGAAGACGCGCTCGGCCACGCTCGGCTCGAAAATCCACATCGTGCGGTTCTCGCCGTCCATCGCGGGCGTCCCCTGGCCTTTGTTGCCGTAGGCCGACTGCGCCTGCCAGCGCCACGTCTCGGGCTTCTGGTATTCCTTCCAGACGCGGTGATAGAAGTCGCGCGCCAGCCCGCCGATGACGGCCTTGTTGCCCGTGTCCGTAAAGCCCAGCCCGCCGCTGGACAACCCGCCGAGATGCTTGTCCGGCCCGACGACGATGACGGACTTGCCGAGCTTCTTCGCCTGCACGGCGGCGATCACGCCGGCAGACGTGCCGCCGTAGATGACAAGGTCGGCGCTGAAGGTGTCAGCAGCGCGAAGTGCCGGCGGGAGCAGGACGAGCGTGCTCAGGAGGAGTGAAAAGGTTTTGAATCGCATGGCTCCCGTATAGACAGGTGGCTCCGCTTGGTCGAGCCGACAATGAAACTACGGAGTTTCGCTTTGCGTCTGCCTCGGTTGAATCGCTAGCTTGACCGCACCATGAACCCGCCGCCTTCCTCGCCGCTTCTTCGCTGCCTGCTCGCCGTTCTGCTGTCCGGGCTTTCCACTTTCGCCACCGCCAAGCCCAACGTCCTCTTCATCGCCGTGGACGACATGAGCAACAGCCTCGGCTGCTACGGCCATCCGCTCGTGAAGTCGCCGCACATTGATCGCCTTGCCAAGTCCGGCGTGCGCTTCGACCGCGCGTATTGCCAGTTCCCGCTCTGCTCGCCGAGCCGCACGTCCATCATGACCGGCCTGCGCCCGGACACGACGCAGGTGTATGACTTGCAGAAGCACTTCCGCTCCGTGATTCCCGACGTGGTGACGATCCCGCAGATGTTCATGAAGAACGGCTACTTCGCCGCGCGCGTCGGGAAGATTTACCACTACGGCAATCCCGGTCAGATCGGCACGCCCGGCCTCGACGACGCGCCGTCGTGGAATGTCGCGCTCAACCCGCGCGGCCGCGACAAGGACGAGGAGGACAAGCTCACCAACCACACGCCCAAGCGTGGCCTCGGCAGCTCGCTGTCCTTCATGAAGGCCGAGGGCACGGACGAGGAGCAGACGGATGGCAAGGTCGCCACGGAGGTCATCAAGCTGCTGGAGGCGAACAAGGAGAAGCCGTTCTTCATCGCGGCCGGGTTCTACCGCCCGCACTGCCCTTACATCGCGCCGAAGAAATACTTCGACCTCTATCCGATGGACAAAATCACGATGGCACAGGGGGCGTTCCCCGAAGCGTTGGCCGCGCCGATGCCGTCACTCGCGTCGGTCGCGCCGTGGCCGTGGTTCGGCACGACGGAGACGCAATCGCGCGAGGCCAAGCAGGCTTACTACGCGACGATCTCGTTCGTGGACGCGCAGGTGGGCCGGTTGCTCGACGCGCTCGATCGCCTCAAGCTCGCGCAGAACACCATCGTCGTTTTCTGGAGCGACCACGGCTACCACGAGGGCGAGCACGGCCTCTGGATGAAGCAGAGCTTGTGGGAAGGTTCCGCGCGCGTGCCGCTGCTGATCCGCGCGCCGGGCGCGAAGGGCAACGGCGGCGCGAGCGGGCGCACGGTCGAGTTTGTGGACCTGTTTCCCACGCTCGCCGACCTCGCCGGACTCACGCCGCCGAAGAACCTTGCCGGCGCGAGCCTCAAGCCGTTGCTGGAAAATCCCAGCGCGGCATGGAGCAAGCCGGCCTTCACCCAAGTCTGGCGGGGCAGCTATCCCGGCCACAGCGTCCGCACCGAGCGCTGGCGTTACACCGAATGGGACAACGGCAAGCAGGGCGCGCAACTCTTCGAGATGGTGAACGATCCGCAGGAATTGAAAGACCTCGTCGCCGACCCGAAGCACATGGCCACGGTGAAGGAGCTGAAGGCGCTCATCGCGAAGAACTGGGC
>JBEBFV010000226.1:0-9558 GCA_040081795.1 Limisphaerales bacterium
GTGATGAGTCGCGCGTCCCCGATGGGCCTTGAGCAGACCCTTGCACCGTTGTTGCTCGCAGTCGTAATCGAGCAGGAACACGAGGGACGGCCAGCGGCGGGACGCGCTGCGGAGCCAGGCCACGGGCGGGGCGTCGGCCTCGAACTGCCAGGCGTGCCGCCGGGGCGCGTATTCGATCACGTCGAAACTTTTCGCCCCGGCGTCGTGCGCCCAGCGGTCATCCTGGCCGAACGCCTTCAGATTCCGGGCCGGACCAATGACGGTCAGCCGGTTGACGCAGTAGCTGGTCATGCGCGTTCCTCTCAATGCCACCTCCGGCACTCGTTTTGAAACGAGCACATCGAGCATTGCATGCCGGGTGAGGGCACGAAGTCCTGCCGCGCAAGTCCCTCCGTGTAGCTCTCCATCTGGCGGAACAGCCGCGTCTGCTGCGAGTCCGTCATCGGCCCTTGCTGGGTGATGATGAGCTTGGGCGTCTTTGTTTTGACGAGCTGGTGCAGGTCGCGACCGCCCTCGGTCTTCCCGGTGCTCGCGCGATACAGCACGGCGTAACCCGAGAGCTGAACCTCGTTGGTGTGAATCGCCTTCTCGTCTTTCGGCGTCTGCCCGACCGTCTTGTAATCGACGATCCGGCCACCGGCCCGCACGAGGTCAAGGATGCCGACGAGCTTGGGCAGCCCGTGCTTCGTGAGGTCAGCCTCGACGGAGACTTCAACCGCCTGCGGCATCTCGTTGGCCGGGATGGGCGACTCGCGAAAATACAGGTCGAGCAGCGACCACGCGGTCTGCCGCTCGCCCGGTTCCTCGCCGTCATCCCAGCGCACCGGCTGTTCCTTCTGGTCGCTCTGCCAGAGCGTGTCGAACCGCTCCTTCAGGTCGGCGGCGGTCAACACCTGCCGCCGCCATCGGGCGTTGTTCCACAGCTTGAGCACGCCGTGAACGGTGTGCCCGACGTAGAGCGCGGCGCCGCGCGGCTTGGTGAGGCCCAGCACGTAGCTGAAGTAGAACTTCAGCCGGCAGGACAGCCAGGTGTTGAGCCGGGAGGCGCTGACCGTCGCGCGGAGTTCGTCGAGCGAACGAGGCTTGGAAGCCGCCGCTGGTTCAAGCGTGGCGTTCATCGGGCGGCGGGGGTGTTCTGCCGGCCGTTGCTGCGCTGGCGCGGATACTTCTCGAACAGCTCCTCGATGAGGCCCGAGGCGTCCATCGTGTTCAATTCCTTCACGCCCTTGCCGAAACGGTCATGGGCGAGCTGCTCGATGTCGTTCTTATCGAGCCGGTTCTCATCCACGATCTTGATGATGAGCGCCTGTTGTTTTGGGGTGCAGTTCCAGCGGTCGGCGTGGCCGTTGCCATTGCCATTCCCGTTGCGCGGGTGATGGCCGTTGGCGTTGTTGTGGCTGTTGCCGTTGGCCGGGGCTGCGCTGTTGTTGTTGCCCGGCGGGAGCCAGCCGGGCTGCTGGAGTTCGCGGTCCACGTTGGCCTGCAAGAGGGCGTGGAGCCGCTGGCTCTCGGGACCGACCTGCGTGAGGTCGCTCAGTTCGGTGCGCAGGGTCAACATGAACTGGTGGCTGCTGTAGCCGGGGAGTCCGATTTTCTTGGAGTAATTGGCTTCGAGGATGACTGGCATGGATTTGTGTGGTTGTGGTTGCATTGATGCGCCGCTTGGAGAGCTGGCGCGTGGGGTGGAGTGACCGGGCGGCGGGGAGGACGTGCCGCCGGGCACGAGAAGTAACAGTCCTCCTCACAGGTTTATGCCACAGAATCGGGGGCTGTTGCGGGGCAGGGGGTGCCCCGATTACGGCTTGAGCGGGGAGCCTATCCGGCTTTCGGCTGGTTCTTCTTTCCAGTCACATCGGGCAGCTTGTTGATCGATTCCATCGTGTCATCGGCGCTGAGGTGCGTGTAGCCACGGGAAACCACCTCGCTGTCGTGCCCAATGATCATTTGCGCCAGGGCGTTGCTTGCTCCTGCGCTCTTCAGCCAGGTGGTCAACGTGTGACGGAAAGAGTGGAAGGAGATTTCACTCTGGGTGCGCTTGGCATTGCGCCCCTTCCCGTCGTCACTCCGTTTCTTGGACCGCACCGGCACCAGACCGGCGGGAGCCAAAACCTCGTCGTAAAACTGGTTCGAGATCGTCCCGATGCGCTTCTCCGCGACGCTGGCAGCACGAGGAAACACGAACTCCTTGGGATCATCCACGGAAGGCAGGGATTCGAATAGCGCGGCCAGAGGTTTGGCCATGTGGAGACACAGTCGGTTTCCGGTCTTCTCGGTCACGAACGAGATTTCGAGCTTGCTCATGTCCACCTGCTGCCATGTAAGACGGGCGATGTCGCCCAAGCGCTGCCCGGTGTAAACCGCCGTCAAGACCAGCCCACGCCACTCGCCGCCACGCTCATCGCAACGGGCCAGCACTTTTTGAATCTCTGCCAAGGTGAAGGCTCTCCGCTTGTTCTCCCCGCGTTGCTTCAGGGTAGCGACATTCTTGGCCACATTCTTCTCAATCAGATCTTGCCGCACGGCCGTGCTCAGGCAGGCGCGAAGAATCTTCAAGTCCATGTTGCAGGAAGCCGTGGAAAGGGTCTTGGCAGTGTCGTCTCGGAAACGAATCAACTCGTCAGTGGTCAGGGTCGTCAAGTCCCGGTCCGCCTTGCTGCCCAGGTAATTCAGAAAGCGTCGGACCGAGGTTTCGTAGCGCTCGTGCGTGCGGGCCTCGCTTTCCACTTCCTTGCACTCCAGCCAGCGCTTGAACCAGTCGCGGATAGTGGCGCTGGGCAGCGTTTGACCGGTGGCCATCAGGACATCGGTCACCCCCGCCGCAATCACGTCCCGGGCCCGCTCGGGCGTCAGCTTCCCGCCCAAGGCCGACGCCTTGACCCAGGAATTGCAAATCTGCCACGCTTGTTTCTTGTTGGTGGTCTTGGTGGAGCGGAAACGCCGGACCCCGGCCACCGTGTAGGCGCAGAACCAGTTGGGTTTGCCGGGTTGACGATGCAGACTTGCCATAATTGGCATAACAATGGCATAACACACGCCCGTGTCAACGGTGTCTGTCTGTGTCGGAATACCAATAAATACGCATATTCATTAGGCTAAATCGAATCGGGGGTTCGAATCCCCCTCTCTCCGCCATTTCCCATGTCCCCAATGAAACCAAGGTTCCAGGCGCATTCTGCCTGCTGCATGGCATCCCAAAACGAATGCACATCGAACGCAAGGCGGGTTTTCGGCCCATACGCGCGCAGCGATGCCGAGTTCAGACAGCCGTCTTTCCGGTGGTTTCAGAATAATTGAGCGGCTTTGTTGAGGATGGTGCCCCACCTTGCTGTCCGTCCAAATCGTGGGACAGCGGTTGGCTGACGAACACGTAGCGGGTCGCCGCCAAGCGGTCCCTGTCCTCAGGCGAGAATTGGCTTCACGATCTCTCCATGCACATCCGTGAGCCGGTAGTCACGGCCCTGAAAGCGATAGGTCAGCTTGGTGTGGTCGAGGCCGAGGAGGTGCAGGGCGGTCGCGTTGAGATCGTGGATGTGCACCGGGTCCTTGACGATGTTGTAGCTGAAGTCATCGGACTCGCCGTAGGCCTGGCCGCCCTTGATGCCGGCCCCAGCCATCCAGATGCTGTAGCAGCGCGGATGATGGTCCCGGCCGTAATTGTCCTTCGTCAGGACGCCTTGGGAATAAACCGTGCGACCAAACTCACCGCCCCAGATGACCAGCGTGTCCTCCAGCATCCCGCGCCCCTTCAACTCGGCCAGGAGGGCGGCGGTGGGTTGATCGGTGTCGTGGCACTGGCTCTTCACGCCGCTGGGCAGGTTGTTGTGCTGGTCCCAACCCCGATGATAGAGCTGGATGAAACGCACGCCGCGCTCAGCGAGTCGACGGGCGAGGATGCAATTCGCCGCATAGGTGCCGGGCTTCTTCGATTCGGGGCCGTAGCGGTCGAAGATGTCCGCCGGTTCCTTGGACAGGTCCGCGAGGTCCGGGACGGCAGACTGCATGCGGAACGCGAGTTCATACTGGTCAATGCGCGCCTGCGTCTCCGGGTCCTGATACTCGGCGAACTGCAGGCGGTTCAGGGTGGCGGCGTCATCCAACATGGCGCGGCGTCGCTCCGGGGTGATGCCCGGCGGATTGGACAGGAACAGCACCGGGTCCTTGCCGGAACTGAAACGCACGCCCTGATGGCGGGATGGCAGAAAGCCCGAGCCCCACATGCGCTCGTGCAGCGGCTGCGCATTCGTCGGGCCGCTGGGGCGGGAGATCAAGGCGACGAAGGCCGGCAGGTCGGCATTCTCCGATCCAAGGCCATACGACACCCAGGCCCCGAACGCCGGACGGCCTCCGATTTGGTGGCCGGTTTGCAGCAGCGTCATCGCCGGGTCGTGGTTGATCGCTTCCGTGTGCAGCGAACGGATCACGCAGATATCGTCGGCGAATTTCGCGGTGTGCGGCAGCGCTTCCGTCAGCCACAAGCCGGACTGGCCATGCTGATGAAACTTGAACACCGAGGGTGCCACGGGGAACCGCTTCTGCCCGGCCGTCATGCCGGTGAGCCGTTGCTCGCCGCGCACCGAGGCGGGCAGTTCCTTATCGAACTGGGCGGCGAGGCCGGGCTTGTAATCGAACAGGTCCAACTGCGAAGGCGCACCGGCCTGCGTGAGCCAGATGACGCGTTTCGCCTTGGGCGCAAACTGCGGCGGCTGGGTCGCGGCGAACAGTCGCGGGTTGACCAAAGAAGCGAGCGCGGCGGCACCGATACCCGTGGCCGAGCGGCCCAGAAAATGGCGGCGGGAGAGTTCGTTGTGAGATGGTGGCAGGCTCATGAGTTCACTCCTTCGTGACCACTTCGTCCAAGTTGAGCAAGGTGCTGGCGACCGTGGTGTAGGCGGCCAGTTCGGCGAGGTTCAGCTTGGCATCGTATCCCGCCGAACCGACGGCCAGGAACGATTTGGCCGCCTCTGTGTCCTTGGTGAAGTCCGCGTGGGCGCGTGCATACGCCGCGTGCAGGACCTTCAGTTCCGCTGGTGAGGGTGGTCGCGTGAGCAGCAGCCGGAACCCTGCGGTGAGCCGCGCCTCCTCTGTGCTGCCGCCCTCCCTTATCATGCGTTGCGCGAGGAAGCGGGCGGCCTCGACATACGTCGGGTCGTTCAAGAGGTTCAAGGCCTGCAAGGGCGTGTTCGTGCGCGGCCGGCGCAGGGTGCAGCTCTCGCGGAACGGCGCATCGAAGAGCAGCATCGCGGGGTGCGGGACGGAGCGCTTCCAGTAGGTGTAGAGGCTGCGGCGGCGCAGTTCGTCGCCCTTGCCGGGCACATAGGTGTTGTAGCCATTCCCGGCGGTGACCTGCTCATAAAGCCCGGGAGGATGATAGGGCTTCACCGATGGCCCGCCGAGCTGGTCCAGCAGGAGTCCGCTGGCCGCGAGCGCCTGGTCCCGGATGAATTCACCCATGAGCCGGTGGCGCGGCCCACGGGCAAGGAGACGGTTTTCCAGATCGCGTTCGCGCAGCCCCGGCGTGAGGCGGGACGCCTGCCGATAGGTCGCGCTGGTGACCATGAGCCGCATCAACTGCTTCACATCCCAGCCGCTGCGGATGAACTCCTGCGCGAGCCAGTCGAGGAGTTCAGGATGGCTCGGGAGCGCGCCCTGCGAACCAAAGTCCTCGCTGGTCTTTACCAAGCCGGTGCCGAACACCTGCTGCCAGAAGCGATTTACGGTGACGCGGGCCGTGAGCGGGTTTTGAGGGCTGACGAGCCACTTCGCGAGCCCGAGCCGGTTGCGTGGCAGTTCCGCAGCCAGCGCGGGCAGCACCGCCGGAGTCGCCGCCGTGACGGACGTCCCCGGCTTGTCATACGCCCCGCGCATCAGGATGAACGTCGGACGCGGCTCCTTCTGCTCCTCCATGACGAGCGTGGTGGGAATCTCGTTCTCCGCCGCCACGACCTGCTTCTTCAAGCTGCCCAGCTCGTCGTTGAGCTTGCGGTGCTCCGGCTGCTGCGAGATCCGGAACGACGCGAGCTGCTTGTTCTCCGCCGCCGAGCGGCTGGCCGGTGCCTTCTTCGTGATCGCCTCCACGGCGGCCGGGGTCAGCACCTCTGGCTCAACCGCAGTGACGAACAGCCGCCAGCGCGAAGGCCCGCCGGCATTCTCCACACCGATCTCGATTTGCACCTCGCGGCTGGCATCCGCAGCCAGCGCGGGCTCAAACTCAAACACTGCTTGCACCGGTCGTTCCGGCTTCAGGGAAAGGACCGTCCGCGTCTTGCGGTCATTATCCAGCACCTTCCCGGATTCCGTGCTCGCCAGCGAATCTCCCCATGCCGTGGCTCGCAACTTGTGTTGTGCCACCTTGAGTTCGCTCCACTGAAAACTGGCCGAGGTCGCTGCGGTCCCGCATTCGAGGCGGATCGCGGTGATGCGTCCGGCAGGCAGGCGCGCGGTGAGCTTGAGGGTGTTCGGTCGCGTCTCTTGCGGGCCGACTTCCAAGGTGGTGGCGGTCGCATCAATCACCGGCGGCTGATCCCCGCCGCTGGCCGCGAGCAGGTGGACCGGCTCCCACTTCACCACCGCCGTGGCGACGCGCTGCGACCATTCTTCGATCCCGCTCACCGAACGGTTGGTCAGGGCGGTGAGCTGGTCGTTCACCGCTTTCAATTTTCCGTTCAGGGCGGCGAGTTTCGCCTCCGTTTCCGGGGAAGGCAGCTTCACGAAGGGCGGGGCGTTTTGACGGATGGGGTTCGCATAGATGCCCACGCCCTTTTCCGGCACGTTGTGGAAGAAGGCTTTCAGCGAGTAGAAGTCGCGCTGCGTGAACGGGTCGAACTTGTGATCGTGGCACCGGCAGCAGTTGAAGGTTTGTCCCAGCCACACCGCTGCGGTCGTCTCCACTCGGTCAGCGGTGTATTCGGCGAGGAACTCCTCCGCGATGATGCCGCCTTCCTCGTTCAGCATGTGATTGCGGTGGAAGCCCGTGGCCACCTTCTGTTCGAGCGTCGCATTGGGGAGCAGATCACCCGCGAGTTGCTCGACGGTGAACTGATCGAACGGCTGGTTGGAATTGAAGGCGCGAATCACCCAGTCCCGCCAAGGCCACAGCTCACGGTCGCGATCCACCTGATAGCCGTTCGAGTCCGCATAACGAGCCGCGTCCAACCAGTCGATGGCCATGCGCTCGCCGTAGCGCGGGCTGGCGAGCAGTCGGTCCACGATCTTCTCATAAGCCTGCGCCGAGGTGTCCGCGAGGAAGGCGTCCACCTCCGCCAGCGTTGGGGGCAGGCCGGTCAAATCCAAGGTGACACGACGGATCAACACTTCCTTGGCCGCCTCGCCGGATGGTTGAAGTGCGGCAGCCTCCAAGCGCGAAAGCACGAAGTGGTCGAGTGGATTCCGGGGCCAGTCCTTGCGCCGCACGGCTGACAGCTTCATCGCGGTAATCGCCACGAAGGACCAATGCTCCTCATACCTGGCACCCTGCGCGATCCATTGCCGCAGTTTCAACTTCTGCACCGAGGTCAGCACCTTGTGCGACTTGGGCGGTGGCATCACTTCGCCGGGATCACCGCTGTTGATGCGCTTGAGCAGCGCCGACTTTTTCACATTACCGGGCACGATGGCGAAGGCGCCGGACTTCGCCGCCTTGAGCGCTGCCTCACGCACATCGAGACGCAGACCGGCCTTGCGCTGCTGCTCATCCGGTCCGTGGCAACTGAAACAGTTGTCCGAGAGGATCGGCCGGATCTCCCGGCTGAAGCTCACCAACTCCTGCGCCTGCGCCGCCATGGCGGCCAGCAGCAGGGCGGAGAGAATCGCGAGGATGTGCTTCATGTCGGCTGGCAACGTGTGACGCCCGGCTTGCTACGAAGATTGAAACGGGTTTGCTGCAAGCAGCGAGAACAAGCGCGCCGTGGCGAGGTCACGGCTTCGGCTTGATGAACATGACTTCTGCGCGGTCGATCCAGCCTTTGCGCAAATCGAGGCGGAACCAGCCGTCGCTGTTCTTCCGGTGGATCCGGCAGCCGGAGCGCGGGCCGAATTCCCTGAGATCGTATTGCGCCCAGGTCTTGCCCATGTCGGGCGAGTAGATGATGCCGTTGGCGTAGGTGGAGGCGGGGGCGCAGTGCGTGGCGAGCATCACGCCGTCCTGGATGATCATGTTCGCGGATTCAAACCTCGGGTTGAAGAGCAGCGTGTGCTTCGACTTGTCGGCGATGTCCGCAGGCAAACAGGAGAAGATTCCACGATCATGCTCGGTGCCGACGATCGGGCCGTTGGCGTCGGCGATCCAGTAGAGCCGGCCGGCCACAAAATTAATCCCGCCGCATTTGAAGCGTGAGTCGGAGTTCACGCTGACGATGACCTTCCAACTCCACGAATCCGCCTTCGCGTCGTAGGTGCCGCGCAGCCAGTGGCATTCGTTGCCGTGGCCGCGGTCAATGTCGCCGGTGCACGCGTAGTAGGCGTGCTCGGCGGGATTGTAGCTCACGCCGTGGATGTGGCGGCAGAGGAGCGGGTTCGTCGCATCCCCGAGCATGGGCGCATCCGGCGCGGCCCCCTTTTGCTGGAACTTCGGATTGCGTCCGAACGAATACGCGATCCTCACGGTCTGGCCACTGTCGGTGGAGTAATAGATGTTCACCGGCACCGCGCCACCGATCACATTGCAGTAGTTGCCCCACACGAGCATCTCCTTGCCGTTCACGTCCCAGACGTGCTCGCCATCAAGGGAATGAAAATACCAGCCGGGGAGTTCCGGGTTCACCGGCTTGTGCGGGAGGTAATCGCTGCCGTCGCGGTTCTTCACGACGATCTGGCGATGGGTCTTGAGCTTGTCGGTGCTCAGGAACAGCCGCTCCCGCGTGGCGAAGAGGACGTTTCCATTTTTCAAGAGGCAGCTCCACGTGATGTTCGCCGCCTCGCCGAATTCCGCGCTGTGCGCCCAGCTTTTCGCATTGTCCTCCGACAGGAAAATCTTCCCGTTGCCGAACCCGAACGCCTTGTTGTCGCGCTGCGAGTCGATGTAAGGGCCGGCGGGTGCGCCGCGATACCAGAAGTGCTTCGTCTCCGCCACGTCCGAGATCGCGGCGTCGAGTCTGCAAGGCCGCGGTAGCAGGAAACTGCCCGCCGTGGCTGCTGTGACCCTGAGCCAGCGGCGGCGTGAGAGTGATGTTTGTTTCATTTTGGGAGGGATGAGGCGTTGGGGTGCATGCTAGCGCATTGTAGCTTCGTGTCCACCCGGGAGCTTGCGATCTCAAGCGCGGCAATGGTTGTCATCGGGTTCCTGGGCAGGAACTCGTCCAGCGTTGGCGTGTTGCGTCGGTAGTGCTAGCCACTCTTCTTCACCCGCACGTAGTGAAACATATACTGCTGGGCATACCCCGCGTTCGGCCCGAAGTGCGTGTTGGCGAAGTGCTCCAGTCGCTTCCCGGACGGACGACGGCGCGGGAAATACAGCTCGGTCAACGCGCGCCGCACCCACACGTCCACGGGGAAGGCGTCCTGCTTGCCGTAGGCGAAGAGCAGCACGCAGTCGGCGATTTTTCGGCCCACGCCGTGCAAGAA
>JBEBFV010000227.1:0-9546 GCA_040081795.1 Limisphaerales bacterium
GCGTCGCGTCTGGGTTGCAAACTTTGACAGTGAAGTCCCGGCTCTTAACCGGCGAGAACTCGGTGCGATTCCGAGGCGACCCACCATTTCCACATCCGTGGTGAAACTATTATCATCCTCCGCTTCGAACGGAGAGTTTGCAGGTGGGAGTCCTGCCGGATGCACCAATTTACGGGCATGTGGTTAAACCCGAACAGCAGAGGGTCCAGACTCAGAATCTGGCAGCCTTGGGGGTGCAAGTCCCTTCATGCCCACCATTTCGCGGCGACTGGCTTCAGTGGGAAAAGCAGACCCCGGCGACTTAAAATCGCCGAGCCTTCCGGGTGCAAGTCCCGGGTCGCCGACCGGCGTGTGGTTCGCAGGGAATAGCAGACCGGTTCGGCTCAAACCCGAACAGCCTTGGGAGTGCAAGTCTCCCCACGCCGACCAACTTGGAATGTCCACCGGACGAGCGAGCCGGGCCTCGGTGCTAACGAGTGCGTGCCTGCGGGCAAGTGGTGCGAGTCCACGGCATTCCGCCAACCTTGGCACCCGGCCACCAACGCGCGCGTAGCTCAAAGAGAGCCGGCGGGCTTATACCCCGCATCGCACTAGATGAGTGCCGGGATCCGGAGCGTTACCGGGCGCGCGCACCATTTCTGTCCCCATAGCTCAAAGCACAGAGCGGGCGGGTCCTAAGCGCCAGGTTGCCGGTGAGAGTCCGGCTGGGGACACCAGCTTTGCGGGTGTGGTTCAACAGCAGAATGCGGCTTTGCCAAGGCCGAGACGACGGTGCGACTCCGTTCACCCGCTCCACTCTGAAAGCTGAGGGTTGAAGGTTGGGAGTTGAGAGGCCGAACACAACTTCCGTGGTCACGCGGTCCTCTCAACCATCAACTTTCAACTCTCAACCAATCCTTGCCCCCAAAGCATTGTCAGCGATGCGCTCGTTCGGTAAGCAAGTCAGCCCGGTGCAACTCCGGGTGGGGGCTCCATTTGGATGGCCGTGCCCCATCATCGCAGTCGAGCCAGCGCTCAAGTGGGTTTCATAAGCCCGCTGTGTCCGGGGCGGCACCGGAGACTGCGAGTGCTGGCGCACGGCCACCTTGCCTCCTCGCAGCAGCACCGGCGGGAGGCTCCATTTTGCCCAGCAGCTCGCGTAGCCCAACGCAGAGGCACGACGTCGAGAGCGTCGCCAGTGCGGGTGCAAGTCCCGCCGCGAGCACCACTTTCAAGGAGTCGAAGCCACAGCAGACCGGCATCCGGTTTTTACCCGGACACGGTGAGGTTGCAACTACCTCCGGCTCCACCAATTCACTGCCTCGTGATGTAACACGCAGCATACCGGGTTTTGACCCCGTCGGTCCTGGTGCGAATCCAGGCGAGGCAGCCAATGTTTGCAAGTCGAGCTTCGACCGCCCGGTGGTGAAATAGCATCACGGCTGGCCTACACCCAGCAGTCGAGGGGGCAGAACCTTCCCGGGCGACCATCCTCCATTTCAACCAAGAACAAACACCGACGGGTAATGCGTAATGCGTAGAACGTAAGGGCTTCAGCCCAGCGTTCCGCTTACGCGTCACGTTTTACGCATTACGAATTATGAACGACATCCTGAACAAGTCGCTCGTGCTGGTGCTGAACCGCAACTGGCAGGCGATCAATATCCGCACGCCGGCCGACGCGTTCTGCCAGATGGCCACGAACGTCGTCACCGCGCTCGACATCGAGGGCGATGAGCACATCCGCCCCGTCCAGTGGGCCGAGTGGGTCACGCTGCCGGTCCGACCGCAGGACTACGCCGTGCAGACCGTGCGCGGCCCGATCCGCGTGCCGACGGTCATCGTGGCGGTGAACTTCGCAAAGGTGCCCAAGCGCCGCCCCCGCCTCTGCGCCAAGAGCATCCGCGAGCGCGACGGCAACCGCTGCCAATACACCGGCCGCTCGCTCCACCCCGACGAGGGCAGCCTCGACCACGTCCTGCCCCGCTCGCGCGGCGGCGCGGACTCGTGGGAGAACCTGGTCTGGGCCGCGAAGGACGTGAACCAGCGCAAGGCCGACCGCCTCCCGCACGAGGCCGGCCTCAAGCTGCTCGCCGTCCCGCGCGCGCCGAAGGAGCTGCCGGCGACGGAGCTGATCCGCAACGCCCACGGAGTTGCGGAATGGAACCTGTTTCTCCGCTTGTAAATTAGCTTAACTACCACCATCCATGAACGACACCGCCTCCAATCAAATCCAAGCCACGGGCGAAGCCACCGGCTTCCTTCCGGCGCGCGGCAACCAGGGCAAGCCCATCACCGTTATCGGGACGGCAGCCATCCGCGATGCGTTCGACTCGAGATGCCCTGAGCAAGCGCTCAACTCGCGCGGCGCCCGGCACGAGAAGCCCAATCGGCGCTCTTACACCGACACCGAGCTTGGGTAGCTGTCAGCGGTGGCGGGCCTCAGCTGCTCGCCTACCTGCTCGCGGTTGGTGCAGGGCTGCGACGGAATTAGGCGAACAAACTGCACTGGTCTGACGAGCAACTCGAAACGAGTGAGCCGATGCTCGTGGTTCGCGCGCAAAACGCGGCGAACCGGCGTGTGCAGGCCAATTCGTTGCACCCTGAACTGCTGGCGGCCTTGTTAAGCGGAAGGCCGACACGACAAGTTCGGCTGGCCTCGTCCTGCCGGAAGGCGTTCCGACCATGCCGATGCTGAGGCGAGACTTGGAAGCGGCACGGATCGCGTATCTCGACGAAACCGGCCAGCATGCGGATTATCATGCGCTCCGTCACACGTTCGCCACGCGAATGGCAAAGTTCGGGGTGGACCAACGAACCCGGCAGGAACTGATGCGGCACCGTTCTGCATCCGAAACGGAAGGCTACACCGACGGGTCGCACTTGATGCTGCGGGAGGCCATCGCAATGCTGCCGCCGATTCAAGCCTCACCTGTGGCCTCACCTGTGAATGGCTTTCCGTGTCTGCAAGCGTCCTTTGCTGGCACAGGCGGAAAAAATGCGAAGCCCGCAAAAACCACCGAAACCAAAGGCGAATGGCACGCTCCAGCCCTGAATGGAACGGAGGGGCAGGAAAAAGAAAATGGCTCCAAAGGTAGGACTCGAACCTACAACATTCCGGTTAACAGCCGGATGCTCTACCATTGAGCTACTTTGGAACTCGAAGGGCCGCGAAAATACAAACTCGACCCGCTGTCGTCAATAGGCGCGGTGGACAAACGCGCAGGAAGTTTTCGCATGACGGACTCCGGATGGAGCCAGTGGTCGGGATTGAACCGACGACCGACGGTTTACAAAACCGTTGCTCTACCACTGAGCTACACTGGCCACCGACGCGCCAGAGATACACACGAGGACGCGCTTTTGAAAATCCTTTTCTCAGTCACGTAACCTCGCCGCGCGGCCTCGCGTCCATCGGGGCGGTGCCGCATTGGACGCAGTGAATATCGTCGCCGGGCGGGGCGTTAAAAGTGCAGCCGCCTGCCAAACCCAACGGCACCAAAACAAAATAAAAGCCTTATGGATCCGAAGCAACATCAGCCGCAACTTGCAGACCTCTTCGCCACACGCCGCCAGTTCCTCAACAGGTTCGGCATGGGCATGGGTTCCCTGAGCCTCGCATGGCTCCTCGGTCCCGACGGCAGCCAGGCCCGTGCCGCCACCGCGCTGAACCCGCTCGCGCCGAAGCAGCCGCACTTCACCGGCCGAGCCAAGCGCGTCATCCACATCTTCGCGCAGGGCGGTCCCTCGCACATTGACACCTGGGATCCGAAGCCCGCGCTCGCCAAGCACGGCGAGTCGAAGGTGGACGCCATCGGCGGCGTGCCGCTGCCGACGCAGTTCAAGTTCGAGAAGCGCGGCAAGTCCGGCGTCGAGGTCAGCGAAATCTGGCCGCACATCGGCGCGATGATTGACGAGATCTGCGTCATCCGCTCGATGACCACGGACATCCCGTCGCACGAGTTTGCGACGCTGATGATGAACACCGGCTCGGGCCGGCTCGTGAAGCCCTCGATGGGCTCATGGGTCACCTACGGCCTCGGCACGGAGAACCAGAACCTCCCCGGTTTCATCGCGCTCGGCGGCGGCCTCGGCGGCGCTTCCAACTGGCGCTCAGCGTTCCTGCCGGGTGCTTATCAGGGCACGCTGGTCAACAATCCTTCCGCCTCGGTCGAGAAGATCATCGAGAACATCAAGAGCCAGCACCTCAGCCTCGCCCGGCAGCGTGAGCAGCTCGACCTCGTCAAGTCCTTCAACGAGCTGCATCAGGAAAAGCTCGGCCAGGAAGCGTTGCTTGAGTCGCGCATCCAGTCCTTTGAGCTGGCTTACCAGATGCAGACCGAGGCCACGGATGCCTTCGACATTTCCCGCGAGCCGCAGAGCGTGCGCGATCTCTATGGCGACACGCCGCAGGGCCGGCAGTTGCTCGTCGCGCGCCGCCTCGCCGAGAAGGGCGTGCGCTTCGTCCAGACCTGGCACAACGGCTGGGATCACCACACGGCGGTCGGCACAAGCCTCCGCCGCAAGGCCGGCGAGTGTGATCAGGCCATCGGTGCGCTGCTCAAGGATCTCAAGCAGCGCGGCATGCTCGATGACACCCTCGTCGTGTGGGGCGGTGAGTTCGGCCGCACGCCGCGTCACGACCGTGGCCAGCGGGGCGAGCCGGGTCGCGACCACCACAACAAGGGTTTCTGCACCTGGGTCGCCGGCGGTGGTGTCAAAGGCGGCCAGACCTACGGCGCGACCGACGAGTTCGGCTACAACGCCGTCGAGAACAAGGTCCACAACCACGACTTGCACGCGACGCTGTTGCACGCGCTCGGCTTCGATCACGAGAAACTGACCTTCCGCTACAACGGCCGCGACTTCCGCCTGACGGATGTTTACGGCAGCGTCGTGAAGGACATTCTCAAAGCCTGAGCTCGCGCCGCAGCGATCCCCGGCCGCATGGACCATTTCGCAGACCAAGGGCAGGCCACGCGCCTGCCCTTGCTTTTTGCCCGTGTGACTGTCCAACAGTTTCAGTTTTGCCGGTAGCTTTTTGCCCCGTGTGTTCGTCCAAGTCCCTGAACTTATGAAGCCTAAATTCCTAGCCCTCGGAGCGATCCTTGCCGGTTTCGTCACCAGCGCGGCTGCCGCGCCCGCGAAACTCGACCCGGAGCAACTCGCGTTCTTCGAGAAGAAGATCCGACCCGTGTTTGCCGAGCACTGCTACAAGTGCCACTCCGCGCAGGCAGAGAAGCTCAAGGGCGGCCTTTTCGTGGATAGCAAGGACGGCCTGCTCAAGGGCGGCACCAGCGGGCCCGCCATCGTCCCTGGCAGACCGGAGAAAAGCCTGCTGATCAAAGACCTGAAGTCCACCAACCCCGACGAGATGATGCCGCCGAAGGGCGAGCGCCTTTCCGCACAGATCATCGCGGACTTCGAGACTTGGATCCGCATGGGCGCGCCTGACCCGCGCACGGAGACCAGCGGCGCTGCGGCCGCGCTCAAGGTGGACTGGGACAAGGCCCGCGAGCACTGGGCCTATCAGCCGGTGAAGGCTCCGACCGTTCCGAAGGTGAAGGACGCGGGCAAATGGGCGAAGACCGACCTCGACCGCTTCGTGCTCGCGAAGCTGGAGTCAAAGGGCATGGTGCCGTCGCCGTCTGCCGACAAGCGCACGCTCATCCGCCGCGCGACCTTCGACCTCACCGGCTTGCCGCCGACCTCGCAGGAGGTCGGCGATTTTCTCGCGGACAAATCTCCGGGTGCCTTCGCCAAGGTGATTGACCGCCTGCTCGCCTCGCCCGCCTATGGCGAACGCTGGGGACGGCACTGGCTGGACGTGGCGCGCTATGCGGACACGAGCGGCGACCGGAACAACAATGCTAAGAACAAGACCTCCTACCCGTTCGCGTGGACGTATCGCGACTACGTGATCAAGGCGTTCAACGACGACAAGCCGTATGACCAGTTCATCCGCGAGCAGATTGCCGGCGACCGTATCGCTACGGCGGAGAACAAGGCTCCACTGGCGGCGATGGGTTTCCTCACGGTGGGCAAGCGTTTCATGGGCAACGTGAACGAGGTCATTGACGATCGCATTGACGTCATCACGCAGGGGCTGATGGGCGTGACCGCAGCCTGCGCGCGCTGCCACGACCACAAGTTCGATCCAGTGTCGCAGAAGGACTATTACTCGCTGCACGGCGTGTTCAGCTCGTCTGTCGAGCCGGCCGACGAGCCGATGCTGGCAAAGCCCAAGTCCGAGGCGGACTACGCGGATTTCCAGAAGAAGTCCGAGGAGATTCTGGCGCGCATCGCCAACGTGCGGGAGACCGAGGAGGGCCGCACGCTCGACACCTTCCGCAACACCGTGGACAAGTATCTGCTGGGCGCGCGGGACGTGCAGGTGGCCGGAAAGAAGGACGCGCAGGTTCGCAACAGCCGCGGCCTCGACCCGGACGTTTTTGGGCAGTGGCAGACCTACTTGGAGGCCGCGACGAAAAAGCCTGACTCCATCTTCGCTCCATGGCTCGCCTTCGCCGCGCTCAAGGATGACGAGTTCGCCGCGCAGGCCACCAAGCTGTCCGCGAAGTTCGCCGCCGACAAATCAGTCAACGAACTGGTCGTGGCTCTCTTCACTCCGGCACCTGAAAGCCTGACTGCGCTCGCCGAGGGTTACGGCAAGCTGTTCCGCGAAACGGAGCGGCTCGCTGACAAAGGTGAGAAGCCGGAAGGCGCGCGCGCCGCGCTGCACGCCGTGCTGCACGAGAAGGGCACGCCGATCGCCCTCGACCGCCGTGGCTTTCAGCGTGTCATCGGCAACCGCATCCAGAACCTCGAGGCCACGGAGCGGCTCAAGCTGGACGAGTTGAAGCGCGACCATCCCGGGAGTCCGCCGCGCGCGATGGCCCTCAACGACCTCGACAAGGCGCGCGACTCCTTCGTCATGATCCGTGGCGAACCGGCCAACCGCGGCCCGGTCGCCAAGCGCCGCTGGCTGGAAATCTTCGGTGGCTCGGACACCAAGCCCTTCGCCACCGGCTCCGGCCGGCTCGATCTCGCCAACGAGGTCGCCAGCAAGGACAACCCGCTCACCGCGCGCGTGTTCGTGAACCGCGTGTGGAACTGGCACTTCGGCGACGCCATCGTGCGCACGCTCGGCGATTTCGGCATGCGCTCTGACCCGCCGTCGAACCAGGCGCTGCTCGACCACGTCGCGGCGCGCTTCATGGCCGATGGCTGGAGCGTGAAGCAACTGCACAAGCTCATCATGCTCTCCGCCACATGGCAGCAGTCCTCGCAGGACAATCCGGCCAGCTCGAAGCTCGACCCCGGCAACGCCCTGTTCTGGCGGCAGAACTTGCAGCGCCTGAACTTCGAGTCCATGCGTGACACGCTGCTCGCGTTCAGCGGCAAGCACGATTTCTCCGACCGTGGCGGGCCGTCCGACTTGGACATCAACGGCTCCGGGCGGCGCACGGTTTATGGCTACATTGACCGGCAGAAGATGTCCGACTCGTTCCGCATCTTCGACTTCGCGAACCCGGACATGACCGCGCCGCAGCGAGTGCAGACGACCGTTCCGCTCCAGGCGCTCTACCTGATGAACAACGGCTTCGTTGTCGAGCAGGCGCGCAATGTCGCGGCCCGTCCCGAGCTGCTTTCGGGCGCGAAGGACGAGGAGAAAATCGCCTTCATCTATCAGCTCTTCTTCCAACGCGCGCCCTCGGCGGCGGAGCTGAAGCTCTCCCTGGGATTCATTGCCGACCAGCAGGGCAAGCCTGCGACGGGAGGCGCGGACTTGCGTGCGTGGCATTATGGCTACGGCGAATACGACCCCGACTCGAAGAAGCTGATCGGATTCGAGCCGTTCCCCAACTTCCTGCGTGACTCCTGGGTGCTGGCTGAGAAGGGCGTGCTGCGCAAGGGTCCGGAGCCAAAGAAGGACCTCAAGGGCAAGGCCGCGATGGTCGCCGGAGTCGCCTTCAACATCTCGCTCAACGCCGTCGGCGGCGTGCCGGGCGACCGCAAGCATTCCGTCGCCCGCCGCTGGATCGCACCGCGCGATGGCGTCATCAGCATCGAGGGCAAGCTCGAGCACGATGCGAAGACCGGCGACGGCGTCGAGGCCTTCGTGGCGCGCGGGAGCGGCGGCCAGCTCGGTTCCTGGCAGGCGGCGGGCAAGGATGTGGCGACCCACTTGAAGGCCATTTCCGTGAAGCGAAGCGAGGCGATTGACTTCGTCGTGACGAGCCGGGGCACCTCCGAAGACGACGCGTTTCGCTGGGTGCCCATCATCCACATGCCCGGCGCGAAGCTCGGCGAGGAATACGTCTGGAACGCCCAGCAGGAGTTCAGCGGCCCGGTGAAGCAGAAGCTGGAGGCCCAGCCGTTCACCCCGTGGGAACGCCTCACGCAGGCGCTTCTGATGAGCAACGAGCTGATCTACCTCAACTGAGCCGGCTTTGTCGGAGGGATGGCGAACACGTGCCCAGGTCGATTCCATCGGCCCGACGCTGCCAGGGTGAACACGGGGAAACTTCGCCCAACAAGGGGCCATCGTCGCCCAGTATGTGTTCCTCAAACCAGCAATCGGTTTGCAGGAACCCCGAAATCACCGTGCTCGCAGCAGGTTCATGGCTTCGTGTCGGGAGGGATTCTGAGCCTGATCAGGAGGCCCGTGCATTCAGATTTCATTCAGTAAACCTTGAGCCCGAACTCCCAAATGGATTAGCCGCAAAGAGCGCAAAACGACGCAAAGAGAAGCCGATGAGGGAGGCCGAGCAAAGCGTGGAATAGTTCGAAGCCAAGTGGCGGAAGGCACTTCCCTCGTTCGTCTTTTTGCGCTCTTTGCGGCCAACTTCGGAGATCGGGTTGAGATGTGACCGACGAAGATGCGGTGCGCAGCAGGACAGCTCTTCACCTCAGCTCGCGGATGCGGACGTTCTTCAAGTCAATCGTCATCGGCGGGCCTTGATGGACTTGCAGGCCGAGGAGGCCGGACTTGCGGAAGTTCTTCGTGTCGTCATCCATCGCCACGCTCATGACGCGGCCATCGAGGATGTGGACGAAGGTGTTGCCGCGGGCGATGATGGTCATCGAATGCCACGCCGCCGGATCCTTGATGTGGCTGAAGGCTTCCTCCGTCGTGGCGAACTTCACCTTGTCGAGCCGGGCCTTGGGTTTGTTTTTCTTTCCAGCTTCCTCGGGGGTGAGCGTGCCCAGCGGCTTGACGGTCACGAATTCGCCGGGGTAGGCCATGAACATCCGGCCGTTCTCCTCGAAGAACATCCCGGTGAAACGGTTCTGGTTCTCGAAGTCGGACTGGTAGCCTTTCATCACGAAGTCTGGCAGCCGCTCGCTGCGGTATTGCATCCCTGAGTTGCCGCCCACGCATTTGAAGTCGAAGCGCAGCTCGAAGTCGCCGAACTCGGCGTTCGTATAGATGAGAAACGTGTTTTTCTTGAGCGCGTTCGCGGCTGTCGTCTCGGCGTGAATCACCCCGTCCTTCACGGAGAAGTATCCGGGCAACCCCTCCCAGCCGGCGAGGTCCTTGCCGTTGAAGAGGGCTTTGAATCC
>JBEBFV010000630.1:0-2473 GCA_040081795.1 Limisphaerales bacterium
CGCGTTGGGGCGATAATTGCCGCATTAACTTTGGCGGTTTTGAGCCAGTGTAAAGCAGAGGATACTTTTAATCCTGCCTACTGCGCTGAAGGGGTTGTTGGCTTCTCGACATCAACCGGGTTTAAACAAGATTTTCACTTCAGGCTGTTCAAGGATGCTGCTCGGAAATGGAAGCTTGAAGTGCAAACCCAATACCCCTCTGCCGAGATGCCGCTCCGAAGCAGGGAGATACTGAGCTTCGACGGGACGAACATTTTCAGCGTATTGTATTCTCCGGACAAAGTTGAATTTAGGCCGGGAGGGAAGGCTGTAGTGGTCCCAGCCACTAGAAATGAGCACCCTGGCAGAGTATGCACGGGGCCTTATCCAGTTGACCATAGTTCAGCGGTCGGCGCTATCTGGCTTGCTTTCCTAAGCGCAGACTATCTCGACGATTCGAGGCGCCGGGTCGGATTTCCCAACCTCCTGACCTCCAATGCCCGCAGCGATCCGGAAGCGTGGTCTTGCGATTTCGATTACGCCATTACTAATCGGGGACAACGGCGGCTCCTTCACCAAGGACGCTTCGTTATGAATACGAATCATCTCCGCGCGAATATCAATGGCTATCCGGAGCTTGATGAACCCAGTGGTCGTGAAGAAATCTTGAAATCACAGAGCAAGTTACAATGGCTGCGGGTAGCGTGCAGTAATTCGCCCTTGTATGCAGTTTATTCAGCAGAAGAGGTCGCAGAGGTTGGCGGATCCATGGTGCCCAGTCGCTTTGGTAGCAAAATATTTCTACTCGGAACTTCAAATGTGGCTTGGACCATTCAAGGGGTCGTAACCAATTTTCCAACGCCGAGTGCAGTTCAAACCCTACCAGAGTTGGAAGGCAATGTCATGGTTCAGGATCGGCGTGTCCGATTCAAAACACCTACCGCATGGAGGCGGGATGTTTTTTATTCTCTAGACAGCAGTGGATGGGTAATCGATACAAATAATGCCAAAATAGTGGCGGCTCTTAGCAGATCCAGTTTGCGTTCCGTGCAGTCAGAAGCCTTGCCGGCGCCAAAGCCTCGGCTCGCGCTTTTTTTGTTCCTTGGCGGGGTTCTCTTGCCGCCTCTTTTTTTCTACTTGCATCACAGGAAACGTCATGCTAACATCAAATCCACGCTTCACTAAATCGCGCCACAAGCGAAAGCAACGCCTAAAAAGTCCCGAAAAACTATGAAGACACACTATGCAAAGTTCACCGGCCTGCTACTGGCTGTAGTTTTGGCCTTTTGTCTGGCCCGAACGGCCTACGCACAGTATTTGTTGTCTTGCGACCCTAAAACAACTGGGGGAGCTGGATGTCCAGCGAGTTGCTCCGGCACATGCACGGCGACTACGCTTCCAAATCAAACTTGCGGCTTGGGTGGCCTTTATTGTCAGACCACATCTACTGGAGGCCCCGTGACCGGCACGGTTGGACCAGGAAGTTGCTTTTTACAATGGGACGGGCCTGCTCCTCCGGTCGCAGGCGGTGCATTCTGGTCGTGCCAGTGCTCGCCCACCGGAGGTGCCACCACCCCTGCTACGGGCACTGCTGCCTGTTATTGAGTCTGCCTCGGCCTTCGCCCCCCCCTTTTTTTGGTGGGACCGCCGGCGGATGGGATGAGCACTTGGTGTTCGAATTTTGGCTGACCGGGGGCCATCTTGGCACACCCGATCTGGGTAACAGCACCCAGGCGCTCAATTAAAATGGAAAGTGGGTGACGGTGCGCAGCGGGCCGTGCATCCTTGGTTAACTGGGTGCAGAGAACCGTCGCCCCCTGCGGGGGTGAGCTAGATTCTGCACAAGCGAGAGATGCTAACAGTCATTGGGCATCTTCTTTCCGCACCGAGCGACAACGCTTTGCCCGTGTGGGTGCTATTGGTCGCCGAACTTTCCGTCAGCGAGCTGGGCGTCTCGCGCAGTGTCTACGTGCCGTTGGCGAGTCGCCTCCCTCCAGTCCGCGCACCTAGGCCAACGTCACGCTACTGGTGCTGATTCAGTAGGTCTTGCGGAGCCCGCTAGTCACCCGCTAGCATGATGCATCACTCCGACTGAAATTTGCAATATGCCAGCAACGCCAACCAGCAGCACCGTGATGGAAAGATTCCAGAGCAACCTCAAGCGCAAGCTGGTTCGCGGCGGAAATATTAGCCCACCTTCCGCAGTTGAGGGGCTAGAGAGTGAAGGGTAGCGTGGGCAAGTCGTTGCGGTTAAATGGTGGGCATGAACTCCGCGCCCACCTCTGCGCTTCACCCGGCAGGTGAAGCCGTTTTCACGTTCCCGACCTATGGCGGCAACGTCCGGCTCTGCCCCACCGACGATGCCCTCACGCCCTTTGGCGGGCTCGTGCCTTGGGCCGCCTTCCAGAAGCAGTGCGGGATTCTCGAAGCGCTGGCCGCCACCTGTCCGGTCGCGCGCACCAGTCCCAACGCCGCGCCCGTCTATGACGTGCTC
>JBEBFV010000228.1:0-9542 GCA_040081795.1 Limisphaerales bacterium
CAGCACAGGCGTGTCGTTGACCAGCTCGACGCGGCGCAAGTCGCGGGTGTTGGAGGCCGCGCCGGGGGCCATCACCACGGCTTCCTTGTGCAGCAAGTCGGCGGTCAGGCGGCGGGCGAACTGCGCGCCGACGCGGACGTTCGCGCCTTCGTCGTGACGCTGGATGAGCGTGCCGAGCGTGCGGTGCAGCAGGGGAATGAACGCGGGCTTCACGGCCATCTCGTTCCATGCCGTGTCCACGGTGCTGGCAAACAAGACGACTCGACCCAGGCCAACCGCGCGCTCGGCGATGGCGATGGAGCCGTCGCTGAAACGAAGAATCGTCTTGGGTGCGGCAAAGTTCGTCTGCGCAGGCGATGTCGCGGCGGCGCTCTTCTCGTTGGGCTGGCTGCTTTGTGGCGCGAGCAAGTTGAGTTCAATCGTGCGGAAAAAGCGCGCGCTGGCGAGCGTGCCGGCATTCGCGTCGTTCCACAGCGCGACGATGGGGTGGTCGTAGCCTTTGGTTTGGAAGGTCAGATACTTCTCCTCCTGCGCCGCGTCGCCGCGCGCATCGCCGAACGTGGCGGGGAGCAGCTTGCGCGCGGTGGCGAGCTGGGCGTTGTAGAACGACGCGTTGAGTTTTCCACCGGGGAAGATGAGCAGGCCGCCGCCGCGCTTGACGAAGTTTTCCAGCGCGGTCGCGGTGTCGGTGGAGAAGTCCGAGACGTTCGCCAGCACGACGACATCGAAGTCGTCGAAGCGCGTGCCCCCCATGTCGGCGGGCGCGATGGTGGAGGTCTTGACGTAGTATTGTTCCGCTTCTTCCGGCGACACGGGGACCAGCGCGTGGCCCAAATAAAAAGTCTCGCCTTCGCGCGGTTCGGTGCCTGGCTCGCCGTCCACCATCAGCACGCGAATCTCACGGATGGCGCGGACGGCCAGCGTGCGGGTGTCGTCGCCGGGGAAGCGGTCGCCCCCGATGCGTGCCGTGACGTTGTGCCAGCCCTCGGTCTTGAGGCGGGTGTTCAGCGGGACACTGCGGGTGCCGCCAGGCGGGATGCTGGGGATGGTGACTTCATCCGCCGCCGCGCCGTCCACGAGCAGCGCGACCTTGATGTCCTTGGCCTCCACCTTGCCGTAGTTCGCGACCTGCGCCTCGAAGCGCAGCGGGCGGTTCAGCGGCGCGAGACCGCTGCTGAGGACGAGGCCGCTGACGCCGAGATTGCGCTCCTCGTGGTCGCTGATGAGGACGATGTGCGAGGAAACCTGCTGCTCGCCGGTCTGCTCCTTGGCCGCCTTAAGCGTCTTCTGAATGTCGCCGAGCTGCCGCCAACCGGCGAGCTGGCCGTCGGTGATGAGGTAAATCTCTTTGCGGATGGCGGAACGGCCCTTGAGCGTTTCGAGGGCCTTCTCGATGGAGGGGAAAAGGTCGGTGGGCCGGTCGGAGAGCGGCGCTTCGCGGACGGCTTTGCGCGCAAGGTTGAGGTCGTGCGTCGGTTCCTTGATGACCTCCTTCGCCACATCGGAGGCGAGAATCACGGCGGCGGCGGAACCGGAGGGCAGCGCGTCCACGGCCTGCTCGGCGATTTTGCGGGCCTTGTCGAAGCGCGTCTGGACACCGTCGGAGACGCCCATGCTCGCGGAGTTGTCGAGGACGATGACGGCGGTGACCTTGGACTGGCCAAAGACGTTGTGCGTGGTGGAACGCATCGCCGGGCGCGCGACCGCAAGCGCGAGCAGCGCCAGCATGAGGCAGCGGATGGCGAGGAGAATCATGTCCTCGACGAGCATCCGCCGCTGGTTCTTCTCGGTGGAGACCTTGACGAAGCGCATCGCCGCCCAGACCACGCGCTGGAAGCGGCGGCGGTTGAGCAGGTGAATGATGATGGGCACGGCGATGGCGCCGGCACCGAAAAGCATGAAGGGGTTGAGGAAGCTCATTTGACTGAGGTCTTCAACCGGAAGGCCAGATACCCCGACAGCACCTCATGCAGCGGCTGCGCCGTGCTCACGGGGACGAAGTGGACGTGATTCTTCTCGCAGCCGGAGCGCAGCGTTGACCGGAAGCGTTCGACCTCGGCCTGGTAGCTGGCGCGGATTTCCTGCGGGCGAGTGAGGATGTTCGGAATGGCTTCGAGGCCGACGAACTCGACGAGGCCGTTGAACTTGAACTCCAGTTCTGCCGGGTCCATCAGGTGGAAGACCACGACCTCGCTGCCGCCGAAGCGCAGGTGTTGGATGCCTTCCATGATCTTCTCCTCGTCGTCGAAGAGGTCGCTGATGATGACGACGATGCCGCGCCGGCGGACTTGGCGGGCCATCTCGTGCAGGATGGCGGCGATGTTCGTCTGGCGTGCCGGCTCGAACGCGGCGAGCGTGGCGAGCACCTTGTGAATCATCGCGTGGCTGTTGCTGCGCGGAATGTATTCGCGGGTCTCGGTGTCGAAGATGTCCAGCGCCACGGCGTCGCGCTGGTGGAGGATGAGGTAGCTCAGGCAGGCGGCGAGCATCTTGCCGTAGGCGAGCTTGGTGTAGCCGCCGGAGCCGTATTTCATGGACTCCGAGCCGTCGAGGAGGATGTGCGCGACGTAGTTGGTCTCCTGCTCGAACTGCTTGATGTAGTAGCGGTCGGTGCGACCGAGGACTTTCCAGTCGAGATAGCGAAGGTCGTCGCCGGGAGCATATTCGCGGTGCTGGGCGAACTCGATGGCAAAGCCGTGGTAAGGCGACTTGTGCTCGCCCGCCATGTAGCCCTCGACGAGATAACGCGCGTGCATCCCGAGCGACTCGGCGCGGGAAATCGCGACGGGGTCGAGCAGCGTGGCGAGGGTGGCGGCGTCCATCAGAGGAAATGCGGAATGCGGAATGCGGAACGCGGAATGGCCCGAACGTGGCGGCGGTTAGGCGCGGAGTTCGTCATTCGCTTTCAGCGTTACGCCACCTTCTGGTCCTTCGGAATCGCCTCCAGAATCTTCTTCACCACGTCGTCGGCGGCGATGCCTTCGCTCTGGGCGGCGAAGTTCGGGATGATGCGGTGGCGGAGGATGGGCGGAGCGACGGCGGCGATGTCATCGCAGCTCACATGGAACTGGCCGCGCAGCATCGCCCGGGCCTTCGCGGCGAGGATGAGGTTCAGGCTCGCGCGCGGACCGGCACCCCACGAGAGGAACTTCTTGCAGTATTCGTTTACCTCCGGGGTCTTGATGCGCGTCACGCGGACGATGCGCTCGGCGTATTGATAGACGTGCTCGGCCACGGGCATCCGGCGGACGGTGGCCTGGAGTTCGAGGATGTCTTCCTCGGTGAGGACGGCCTGCGGCTTCTCCATCGGCGCGCCGGTGGCCATCTTCATGATTTGGAGTTCTTCCGCCGTGGTCGGGTAGTCCACATTGATCATGAACATGAAGCGGTCGAGTTGCGCCTCGGGCAGCGGGTAGGTGCCTTCCTGCTCAATCGGGTTTTGCGTGGCGAGCACGAAGAACGGATTCGGCAGCGCGTGGTCCACGCCGGCGACGGTGACCTTGCGCTCCTGCATGGCCTCGAGCATCGCGGCCTGCGTCTTCGGCGGCGTGCGGTTGATTTCGTCGGCGAGGATGATGTTCGCGAAGATGGGGCCTTTGAGGAAGCGGAACACGCGCTCGCCGCTGGTCTGGTCCTGCTGGATGACCTCGGTGCCGGTGATGTCGCTGGGCATCAGGTCGGGCGTGAACTGGATGCGCTTGAAGCCGAGATGCAGCGTCTGCGCGAGGGTCGAGACAAGCAGCGTCTTCGCCAGGCCGGGCACGCCGACGAGCAGCGCGTGGCTGCGCGTGAAGATGGCGATGAGCGCCTCCTCGACGACGTCCTCCTGGCCGACAATCACCTTGCTCAGTTCGCGCCGGATGGCGGCACTGGCGGTCTTGAGCTTTTCGAGTGCCTGCAAGTCCTTGTCTCCCGCGAGCGTCGCGGACGTTTCATTGGTCGTCATCGTTTGAACCTTTCAATTGGCCATTGCCGTCACCGGGAACGTGGTCATTCCACGCCACGAACACCGCTTTGGCGAATCCTAAATCTGCGCGCCGGGTTTGCCGACGCGAGGGTTTGAGGGGCTATTCAGAAACCCGCCGGAAGTAGGAGAGAGCCGGGGCGAAGCCCGGTGGTTACGCGGGCACCGCTTCGGGCCGAAGAAATTTCTCCGCCGCGTGGTCGGCGAAGCGCAGGCCGCGATGGGTGAGATGGAAACGCTTGGCGGTGCGGACGGCGAAGCCCTCGGCTACCAGCGTGTCCATGTCCGCACTCCAATGCTCTCGGAGGTCGAAGCCCGTGCTGCTGCGAAACTCCTCGAAGCCCCAGCCGACATTCATGCGCAAGCCGAAGGCGGCAATTTCACCGGCTCGGGCGAGCGGTGGGAGCTCTTCACGCTGCTCGATGGCGCGGACACCCTTCTCCAATTGCTCGCAGTAGAGCTGAGTGTTCGACCAGTTCTTGGTCCGCACGCCGCGCACGTAGCCGGCCGCGCTGGGGCCGAGCGCGTGGAACTGGCCGCCGCGCCAGTAGTTGACGTTGTGGCGGCAAGCCTGGGAGGGAATGGAGAATGGGGAATGGGGAATGGGGAATGCGGACTTCGCGAAGTTCGCGACTTCGTATTGCGTGAAACTCGCCGCGCCCGCCGTCGTGACCAGTTCCTCATACATCGCCTCGGTGAGTTCCTCGTCCACGTCGAACTCGCCGGCCTGGAGCTGCGCGAAGAGCGGCGTGTCGTCCTCGTAGATGACCTCGTAGCAGGAGAGGTGTTCGCTGCCGAGCGCGATGGCGTCGCGGAGTGTGGCGCGCCAGTGGTCCATCGTCTGCGTGGGGATGGCGAACATGAGGTCCACGTTGATGTTGGCGAAACCGGCGGCGCGCAGAGTGTCGAAGGACTTGAAGACCTGCTCGCGGCTGTGGATGCGCCCGAGCCGTTCCAGCAGCTGCTCATCCAGCGACTGCACGCCCATCGAGACGCGGTTCACGCCGAAGTCCTGCAGGAGCTTGGCCTTGTCGGCAGAGACGGTGGCGGGGTTGCACTCGACGGTCCATTCCTCCGCGCCGAGCAGGCCGAGCCGCTCGAAGGCTTTCAGAATTTGCTCCCACTGCTTGAGGTTTAGCAGCGATGGCGTGCCGCCACCGAAGAACACAGTCTTGGGCTTCAACTCATGCGCGACCAACTCCAGTTCCCGCACCAGCGCGCTGACGTAGCGGCTGACCAAGTCCTCCTTCGGCACGGCGGAGTAAAACGCGCAATACTCGCACTTGTGCGCGCAGAACGGGACGTGGAGGTAGAGGGACTGAACCAAGTGTCAGTTGGATGACTGAATCGAAAATGCGGCAGGCGCGGGCAACACCCCGTCTTGTAGCGCCTCAAGACCGTAAGAGAAATGCCCATCCCACCACGCAACCAGAATCCGAACGCGTGCCGAGCAAGTTCCAACAGGCAGTGAATCCTGTTTGTCGCCCACGATGCCCTCTCTGTATATCCCCTTGTTCGGATCTCGCTTCGTGGAGTCCCAGGGCCAAAAGTAAAGGGGGCTGTGCTTATGGGCGAGGGCACGCTGTCCACTCAGGACTTTCCGTTTCCCAGGGCGAACAACGAAAGTCTCCCAAGTCCCCCCGCACGCGATGTAAGGGGTGAAATCCACAACAAACTCAGTCTTCGTATCAGCATTCTGCAAGATGAACGAAGTATGGGGATGCAGTGTGGCTTGGGTCCAGAGGACTCGTCGGGTGCGACTGGACCCATTCCCGATCTCTAGCGAATAGGATATCGTGTTCGATTTAACGTTGAGAACCATCCAAGCGTTTTCAATGGACAGGCCACTCAACGGGGGAGTGCCGTTGTTTGCGGTTCGACATGCTGTGAGACTGAGCGCCAGTCCGACTAGTGCCAGCAGGGCTAGCCGGGTTCCGAACGCGACAGGTAACTTCACGTCTTCAACGGTTTCCTTGTAGGGTCGGTTCATGCCTCACGCTGGCCGGCCAAGGCGTTGGATTCCACCGCATCTTCCCCCGAGTAGCAATCGGCGAAGTAGCCTGGCGGGCGGAGAGGCACCGACTCTGCTTCAGGGCGGCGCATCACCACATGCTTGTCCCCTTTGGTCAGCAGCACTACCTCACCGGTGAAAACTTCCTCGAACAGCCGGTCCAGTTGGATGCTGGCCTCGTTAATGGTGAAAGACTTCATGGGGTCAGCATAGGCCGCCACATCGGTTCTACAACGGCTTGTTTCCAGCTGTAGGGTTCCGCCTCCTCACGTCGGCGGCTACTGGTCACAACCGCAAATGCTCCCACAAGTCCGCCGGCTGGAGCCGCAGGTTGATGTAGAACGGGCCGAACTCGCCGTAGCGGGCGCTGACCTCGTCGAAGCGCATCTCGTAGATGATTTCCTTCACGGCATCGAGGCTGTGCGCGATGAGCGTCACGCCCCATTCATACTCGTCCATGCCGGTCGAGCCGGTGATGAGCTGCGAGATGCGCCCGGCGAACTTGCGGCCCGTCTTCGCGTGGCTGCCCATGAGCTTTTTGCGCGTGTCGAAGTCGAGCATATACCAGTTGTCCGCGAGGTCGCGCTTCTTGGTCATGCCGTAGAAGCACATGATTTCCCAGTCCTCCAGCTCGGGGTTGAGGCGGTAGAACTTGTATTCGTCGTTGCGTTTCTTGGCGGCGGCGAAGGCCTCGTCGAACTCCGGCGTGCCGGGCTGGAGCTTGCGCTCGCCGTGCTGGATCATCCGCTTCAAGTCGTCATCCGTCGTGACGTATTCCGGCAGCTCAGTGACGCTGAGGTAGGAGTAAACCGGCTGCAACGCGCCGGCGGGGAAGGCCAGCTCCACTTCGCGCTGCATCGCGCTGAGTTGCTGCAACTCGGCGGCGTAAATGATGAAGCCAATGTCCGCCTTGCCGCCGACACCCGCGTAGGTCGCCACGCGCGGCGCGGCGGGGCCGGCGAACTTCGTGGCGATGGCGTCGAGCCGGTCGCGCGTGGCGGCGGACTCGCCGGCGGGCAGCGCGCCCCAGCGGACACGGTCAACGCGGAAAAACAGGTGCAGGACGTGGATGCCTTGGGTGAGCTTGACGGAGGGGATGGCCATGATTGGGAAAGTAATCAGTGTTCAGTGTTCAGTAATCAGCGGGGGAAGCGTGGCCGAAAGCTGGTCTTCCTATCAACTCTCAACTCCCCAACTCTCAACTTCGGGTCACTCCACCGCCATCGCCTGGTCGAGCATCGCGGAGAGTTGGGTGAGAATGGATTCGTCGCTGGCGATGAGCGTCGCGCCGGCGGCGAGCGCGTCAGCTTGGAGCTTTTCGTGGCGCGGGCTGCTGAAGGCGAGGATGGGCAGATGCGCGGTCCCGGCGGTGTCCTTGAGCGATTTGATGGCGGCGAAGGTGTCGGAATTCTTCAGCTCCAAGTCCACGAACACGACCAGCGGCTTTTCCTGCTCGGCGGTGGCGACGAGGCTGGCGGCGTCTGTGAGGTGCTGAATGCGATAGCCCTGGTCGCGCAGCTTGTTGCCGAGCGCGCTGCCGGGGAGCAGGCGTTCATAGAGCAGCAAGGCGAGCGGGCTTGTCATGCGCGAGAGAGTGAGGAGCGGCGGACCGGATTGCAATCCCCGCCCGGAGGAGACTGGAGCTTTGCCCGGCGGGGTGCTTTCATTCGCGCATGGCAACCGCACAACTCACCGGCGTCATCCGTCACTGCGACACGCTCCTCCGCACCGTCGAGGTGAACGACTGGGACCGCGCGCACAATGGCCTGCAAGTCGAGAATGACGGACGCGTCACGCGCATCGCGGCGGCGGTGGATGCGAGCCTAGCCACCGTGAAGCTCGCCATCGCGGCGAAGGCGGATTTGCTCATCGTCCATCACGGTTTGTTCTGGAGCGACACGGTGCCGTGGACCGGCAAGCGCCGTGAACTCCAGCGCCTGCTCATCGAAAACAATCTCGCCATCTACAGCTCGCACCTGCCGCTGGACTTGCACCCGAAGCTCGGCAACAACGCGCAGCTCGCCGCCGCGCTGGGATTCAAGAAGCTCAAGCCGTTCTTCTTCGAGAAGGGCGCGCACATCGGCCTTCAAACCACGGCGAAGGTCAGCCGCGACGAATTGGTGAAGCGCCTTGCACGAGCCACCGGCGTCGCGCCGAAGCTGCTTCCCGGTGGTGCGGCGCAATGCCGCCGCATCGGCATCGTGACGGGTGGGGCGGGCGCGGAGTTGAAGAAGGCGGCGGCAGAAGGCGTGGACACCTTCATCACCGGCGAGGGGCCGCACTGGACCTTTGCGCTGGCGGAGGAGTTGGGCCTAAACGTCCTGTATGGCGGCCACTACGCGACCGAGACGTTTGGCGTGAAGGCCTTGGCAGCGCATCTTGGGAAGAGGTTCCGGGTGCCGTGGACCTTCCTCGATCAACCGACCGGCCTTTAGTCAGCCTCCCTGTGAATGATCAACTAGTCCAACTCGCTCCAGTCAGTCTCAGTCGCCGCAGCCGCAGATTTGTTCTGCCGAGCCTCTTGCTCGCCTCGGTCATTTACGTCGCGACCTTTTATGCATGGTGGGTGAACTCGCCAGTGGAGACCAAAATCATGAATGGCAAACCGGTTCGGATCATCCAGGTTCGCTACAACCGCTTCTTTTGGAAGACCGATCCCATTTGGTTCCCCGCATTCTTCTTCGTGCAGCACGTTTGTGGCTACGAGCGAGGCGGATACGCCCCGATGGAGCACGAGTCGGTGGTGGAGTTCGTCAAGTGAACGGTTCAATCACAGCCATGACCAACCGCAGCTTGCAACTGCTCGACCTCACACTGCCAACTCCCGCCGAGAACCTCGCCTGCGACGAGGCTTTGCTGGACGACTGCGAGGCGCGCGGCGGAAGCGCTTTGAGGTTTTGGGAATCCACCACGCCCTTCGTCGTCGTCGGCTACGCGAACGCTGTGGCAAGCGAGGTGAACCTGCCTGCCTGTGACGCGGCACAAGTGCCCGTGCTCCGGCGGTGCAGCGGAGGCGGGACCGTGGTGCAGGGGCCGGGCTGCTTGAACTACGCGCTTGTGTTGGAGATCGCCGACAACCCCGCGCTGGCCACAGTCTCCGGCGCGAACCAGTTCATCCTCCGCCGCAACGCCGCCGCGCTCTCCTCGCTGTTAGACGAGCTAGTTGAACTGTGCGGCGACACCGACCTCGTCTGGCGCGGACGCAAGTTCTCCGGCAACGCTCAACGGCGGAGGAAGACGCATCTGCTCTTTCACGGCACGGTTCTGTTCGGCTTCGACACAGCGCTCGTGGAAAAATTTCTGCCCCTGCCCACGCGCCAGCCGGCCTACCGTGAAGCACGCGCGCATCAGGAGTTCATCGGCAACCTTCCGCTGGCATCGGCCGCAGTGAAGCATGCGTTCGCCGAAGCGTGGTCGGCCAACGAAGAACTTGCCGCGTGGCCCGAGGAGCGAACCCGCCGTCTCGTGCGCGAGCGTTACGCGTTGGCCGAGTGGAATCGAATCCGATGAAAGGGCGCGGCCGCTTGCGACCGGCCGGCTCGCCCGCTAGCGTCTGCGGAGTCGGTT
>JBEBFV010000229.1:0-9503 GCA_040081795.1 Limisphaerales bacterium
CTGCAAGGGACCTGCACCATCGGGCGTCTGCCGGAGAACACCATGGCGATCAACGACGCCGAGGTTTCCCGCCGGCACGCGATCATCCACGCGCAGGGTGACGGCGGCTACTACATGGTGGATCTCGGCAGCCGCAACGGGACGATCCTCAACGGCCAGCGCATGCGCATGCCGGCGCAGCTCAAGGACAACGACCGCATCCAGATTTCGACCACGGTGCTCCTTTTCCGCGCCAGCGAGCCGGAGAACGCCGACGGCGAGGAGGCGATGATGACCATCGCCGCCGCGCATCAGACCGCGAAGTCCGGCATGTGCTGGATGCTGGTGGCGGACATCTGCCAGTTCACAAAGATGAGCCAGGTCATGCCCCAGGACGAGCTGGCGCAGATGGTCGGCAAGTGGGTGCTCGCCTGCAAGCAGACCATCGAGAAGTCCCAGGGCCACATCAACAAATACCTCGGCGATGGCTACCTGGCCTACTGGCCGATGGACATCACCAAGCCGGAGGCCATCGCCTCGACGATCAACGCGTTGCGCGCCTTGCAGGAGGCGACGACGAACATGCAGTTCCGAATCGTGCTGCACTACGGGCAGGTGCGGATGGACAGCTCGTTGCAGCAGGGCGAGGACAATCTCATCGGGCCGCAGGTGAACTTCGTCTTCCGCATGGAGAAGGTTTGTGGCGGGCTGAAGCAGTTCTGCCTCCTGAGCGAGGCGGCGGCCACGGAGCTTCAACCTTACTTCGAGCTGACGCCGCAGGGCGCGCATCCGCTCGGCGGCTTTCAGGGCGAGCACAACATGTTCTCGTGCTGAACTGGCGCCGCTCGGGAAGGTGACTGAGCAAGTGGAACCAGCGTCGGATTTCAACCAAGGAATCCGCCTCCTGACCTCAGCGGCTACCGATTACGCGCGTCCCAGTCCTTCCAGAAAGCCTGCGGCGTGGTGACGCGGGTCCAATCGTCCTTTGGCACGTTGTAGCCGATGCGCTTGGCCTTCGGCAGTTGCCTAAGCGCGACGACGGAGGGCGATGGGAACGGGATGGAAAGTTGCTCCAAGTCCTGGCATTCCCATAGCGGATTCAAATCCGGCTGCGTGGAGAGGCCGTCGAGACGGAGAACTTTTAGAGGCATGCTTGCAAGCGGGGCCACGCTGGTAATCTGCGTCTTGGACAGGTTCAGAAATTGTAGCGGGGCTCCACGCAGCGCATCAAGGTTGATGACCTTTGTGCCGGAGAGATCGAGCTCAACATTGAGCGGCGTTCCTTGCAGGGGCGAGATGTCGGCGATGGCCGTGTCAGCGAGCCGAAGGATGTCGAGGGGCATCCCTGCCAGCGGAGCGATGCTGGTGATTTCGCTTTCGCCGAGGTCGAGAAAGCGCAGGGAAGTCATCTTGGCCAGCGGGGCGACGTTCTCGACGGGCGTCTTGAAGCAGCTCAGGTGCTGGAGGCGCATTCCTTTCAAGGCGCTGATGTCCCGCACCTGAGTCCGGTCCATGAGGTTCGTGACCAACGGAGCGCCAGCCAATGCGCTGATGTCGTTCACGCCGGTCTCGCTGAAGCTGATGAACTGAAGGGGCGCGCCTTTGAGCGGGCTGAGGCCGGGGAGCTGGACGACGCGGCTCTTGTCGAGGTTGAGCCACCTGAGGGGCTTGCCTGCGAGCGGCGTGAGGTCACGCACCTGGCTGGCACCGAGGTCAAGGACGGTGAGGGTCTTGATGCTGCCCAGCGGCTTGAGGTCCGTGACACGCGTGCCGCGGAGGTCGAGGCGTTTGATGGGGAGTTCCGCCAGCGGCCCGAGGTCCAGCACGCTGATGCAGTTGCGCAGGTTCAATTCCACGAGTGTCTTGGTCTCCTTGAGTGGAGCGAGGTCGCTGAGTCCGCCGAGGCCGGAGAGGTCGAGCTGCGTCAGCGGCATGCCCTTGAGCGGCGAGAGGTCGGTGATGTCCGTGCAACCGGAGAGATTCAGCGTGGTCAGCGGGATGGTGGCCAGCGCCCGAAGGCTGGAAATTTTCTGGCCGGAGAGATTCAGGTGATACTCACCGGATGTCTCTCGTTCCAGCAGCTCCGGCTTGATGCCGCCGGTCGCAAGATTCTTGCGGAAGGCGTCAAGGATCTTGGTGTCACCGGCGGCGAACTTGGCAAACATCAGGCCCGCCTCCTCGACGCGGCCCTGCTCGCGCATCATCTCGTAGAGGTTCCGGTAGCTATCGGGCTTCAGCTTCTTGTGGTCCGTGTTGTCGCGCAGCACGCCGGCCAGCACGACAAAGCTCTTGTTCGCCTCGGGGTGCCGGGAGTCGAGTTCGCGGGCGGTGTTGTAGGATTCCTGCGCCTTGTCGTAGAGCTGCTGGGACGTGAGGATGTTGCCCCGGATGTTGTGGAAGTTCGCGTTGGAGCCGTCGAGCTTGATGGCCTGATCCACGTTGACCAGGGCGTTGGTGAACTGAAGATTTCGCAAATCACCCTCGGCGACGGTGGCAAAGGAGGGGGCGGCCTGGCGCAGTTCCTCGACCCTTTGCTTTGCCTCCTTAAGCGCGTCCTGCGCCTTGATTTCGCTGAACTTCACCTTGCCGAGGAAGGCCACTCCGGTCAGCAGCACCAGAACCAGCGCGCCGATGGCCATGAAGACCTCCTTCTTGTTCCGCTGGAGCAGCAGCTTCATCAGCGTGAAGATGTTCGCGTCCTGCGCGCTCGTGGCGTAGCCGCCCTGGTATTTCGCGATGTCCCCCTGGAGTTCCTCGATGCTCTGGTAGCGCTGGGCACTCTCGCGCTCCATGCACTTCATCGCCACGGCGGAGAGCGCATCGGGGATGGTTCCACCCGGGCAGTGCGGCGCGGTCATGCCGGAGGGATTTTCAATGGGCTTGTTGTTGAACGAGCTGGGCGTCGTGATGTCACCCGAAGTCACCCGCGTGAGAATCTCGTCGAGGTTCGCGCCCGTGACCGGCGGCTGCATGGTCAGGATGTAATAGAGAATCCCGCCCAGCGCGTAGATGTCCGAGCGCGTGTCAATGTCCGCCACGCGGCCCTCGGCCTGCTCGGGGGCCATGTAGTTCGGCGTGCCCTTGATCTGTCCGGCCATCGTCGCCATCGCGTCGGCTCCGCTGCCGGGCAAGGCGCCGGTGAATTCCGCGCCCTGCTCCTCCGTGTCCGCTTGGCCCGGCTCGGGCAGCACCTTCGCCAGGCCCCAGTCGAGGATCAGCACCTCGCCGAACTCGCCGACCATCACGTTGTCCGGCTTCAGGTCGCGGTGGATCACGCGACGCGAGTGCGCGTAGGCGATGCCGTCGCACACCTTCTGGAAAATCGTCAGCAGCCGGGAGATCGGGAACCGCTGGATCGTTTCCGCATTGCCCTCGCGGATGTCCTTGAGGATGTCCCGCAGGGTGCGGCCCTCGATCAGCTTCATCGTGTAATAGATCGTGCCGTCGGCGGCCACGCCGATGTCGTGGAGGGGGACAATGTTCGGGTGTTCGAGCTGGCCGGTGATCTGCGCCTCGGCCACGAAGCTGAAGACCGTCTGCTCGTTTGCATCGGCGCTGTTGAGCATCACCTTCAAAGCGACGGTGCGGGCCAGATTGTTATCCTGCGCCTTGAGCACAGCCCCCATGCCGCCGGTGGCAACAACGCTTTCCAAGCTGTAGAAACCCGTGCCTGCGTGCGTCTGCGGCGCGAAGGCATTGCGGTCCTGGCTGCCGCGCGCTGCGAGGAAATGGCCGATTGTAATGTTGCCTCGGCCGGCCTCCATCTCGAGCGTGCGCTTGAGCTGGTCGAGGAGCTGCTCTGCGGCCTTGCGCTGCGGGGTGACCTTGGCCTGCTCTTTCGCTTTGAACTTGATCATGGTTGGTCGGGGTTGGGGTGAACGCGCGCGACAGCTTTAGCTACCAACTTATCGGGAAAAGCGCCAGCACTCTGTTGAGGCCACCGGCTTGTCGAGCTGGCAAAGCAAAACGGCGCGACCCAGAGGCCGCGCCGTTCGCATGGATGATCGAGTGCTGGGTTACTTCCGCAGCTTCGCCAGGTCTGCGACGTAGTCTTTCGCGGGGGTGCCGCCGTAGCCCACTTTCTTGAAGACCTCCTTGCCGGACGCATCCAGCACCACAATCGTCGGGTAGCCCGTGATGCCGAACTTCTTGGCAAGCTCCTTGTTCGCGGCCTTCAGCTCGGCGGACTGCGGCTTGCTGTTCGGGAAGTCAATGTCCACTAGCACCAGGTTGTCCTTGGCGAACTTGGTGAACACCTCGGAGGTCAGCACGGTCTTGTGCAGGTTCTTGCACGGCGGGCACCAGTCGGAGCCGGTGAAATCTATGAGGACGAGCTTCTTCTCCGCAGTGGCCTTGGCCTGGGCTTTGGGGAGGTCGGTGAGCCACTCGCCGTCAGCGGCGAGGAGCGTGCAAGTGGTCAGCGTGGCAGCGAGCAGGAGGGCAAGTTTCTTCATTCGAGTGTGGGTTGAGTTGATTGACTGGAGACGCTGGCACCGTAGCGAACCACCTTTGGACCCGCCAGTTGATTCTTGTCATCCAGAGCAGGCTGAATTTCACCCGCTTTTGCCGGTTTACTCGGTCGCGCCGGCGGTGATCAGGAGCGGGATGATGGTCTCGCGCCGTTGCCGCTTGGCCAGCGCCAGGGGCGTGAAGCCCTGCCGGTTTCGCACGCGTGGATTTGCGCCAGCACGAAGGAGCAACTCAACACACTCGGCGCTGCCGCCACCGATGGCGTCGAGCAACGGTGTCGTCCCAGTTCGGTTTTGAGAGTTTGGGTCCGCACCTTGGGCCAGGAGGAAACGCACAGCGTCCGCCTGGCGGTTATAGGCGGCGAAGTGGAGCGGAGTGGATCCGAACGAGTTGTTCGTGCTGCCCAACAGGTGGGGATGCGCGGTGAGGAGTTTGGCCAACTCATTCGTGTTGCCAGCCACGGCGGCGCGGGTCAGGGCCGCCGCGACGGTGTTGGTGCCGGGGACGGACGACGGGTTGCCGGGCTGGACCGTTTGGGCGCGGGCAGCGGCGGCAAGTTCAGCGGCCCGTTTGACTTCTTCTTCCGCCGCGCGGTGCGCAATGCCTCTTGCGCGGGCCTCCGCCGCGTTTCGGGCGCGGGCTTCGACAGCAATCTGTTCTGTGGCAGTCGCTGGTGTCGCTGGTCGCCGGGCCGGGCCGAGTGGCTGCGGTGCCCGGGCTACCGAGGCTTCCTTCACGTCCGCTCCGGCGAAGAACAGCGCAGTTCCACCAGCCAGCAGGATCACAATCAGCGCAAGCGGAACGAAGCGGAGGAGATTTGGCTGTGTAGGTGGTGTCACAGGATGACAACGCCTGTTATTCCGGCAGCGGCTGGTCCTTCGTCTCGGGCAGGAAGGCCACGACGATCAGGCCCACGAGGAACAGGCCGCCGAGGAGGGCGATGGCGTGGCGGAGTTCGAGGCCGGGGTTCGCCGCGAGCCAGCTTGATTTCAATGTGCCGGAGTAAAAGAGCATCGGCGCGGCGAGCAGGCGTCCACCATTGAAGCAGAAGCCCGTGCCAGTGCCGCGCAGGCGCGTGGGGAAGAGTTCCGGAAAATAGATGGCGTAGCCCGCGTGCACCGCGAGCGTGCAGAAGCCGAACAATGGCAGCAGCCAGAAGAGCTGGTCGTAATTCGCGGGCGCGAAACACACGAGCAGGACGGAGAGGAACGCCGCGACGTGCATGAGGGCGAAGGCCTTCTTCCGCCCCAGCCGCACGCAGAGCGGGCCGAAGGCGAGCAGGCCGAGTCCGCCGCCCGCCGTTTGCCAGAAGCCGTAGGCCGCCTTCGCCTTGTCCGCCGCCATCACCGGCGTCATCCCGTCCTTGATCAATTGCGCCTTCGCCAAGTCCTGGCCCGCGATGGTCACGCTCCAGAAAGTGGCGAGGCCAACAGCGGCGAGGAGCATTCCGAGCAAGGCGCGGGTCCGCCAGCGCGGGTCAGTGAGTAGTTCGCGCAGGCTGCCGAGTTCCTCGGTCTGCTGGGCGGCGGCCTTTTTCTGAAGCCAGCTTTCTGATTCGTTCACCGAGGCGCGCACCCACAGCACGAGGAGCGCGGGGATGACCCCGGCGAGGAAGGCGTATTGCCAGTGCGTGCCCACGAGCAGCGCGACGCCTGCCGCGAGCCACGTGCCCAGCACGCTGGTCGCGTGGAAGATGCCGCCGGCGTGCGCGCGGGCCTTCGCGGGGAAGACCTCGGCGACCAGCGCGGCGGCCACGGCCCATTCGCCGCCCACGCCCATCGCGACGAGAAAGCGCAAGACGCCGACGTGCCACAGTTCCGTGGCGAAATACGTCAGGCCCGAGAAGACCGAATACATCAGGATGGTCACGACCATCGTGGGCCGCCGTCCCCAGCGATCCGCGAGCATCCCGAAGCCGATGCCGCCCAACGTGCCGCCGAGAAGAAAGATTCCGAGAAAACGGTCCCCCCAGAGCTGCCTCTGCGCGGCGAGGTCAGGGTGGCCCTTGAGCAAGTCGTTCAAGAGGTCGCCGCGCGTGAGGTTAAAGATCTGTCCCTCGAACGTGTCGAAGACCCAGCCCGCCGACGCGATGGCCAGCACTAGCCACTGATAGCGAGTCACACTGGCATACCAACGCAAGTCGGGCAGCGGGGCAGCAGAGTTGGCAGTCGGGTTGGCCATGTGGTGTCGGTGGACGCGACGACGCTAGAGGGCGGTGCGGAGCAGTGTCAACGGGCAAGGCGTCCCGGCTGTTTGGCTGCCCGCGGATAACGCGGATGTCGCGGATAAATCCAGAGAGAGCAAGCGAACTCTCTGTGGGTGCGCTTGCGCCGATCAATAACCGTTCGAGAGTTCTGTCATCCGCGTCATCCGCGTTATCCGCGGGCAAACCCTTTCCCGCCCGCGATGAATGAACCTCACCAGCCCAAGGTCGAAAACCCCGTTCGCGCGCCGCCCCGGTCGATGTCGTACCGCCCGCCCCCCATGGCCTGCACCGTCGCTCCGAGCGTGATGTGGTCCTGCACAGAGACGGCGTTGGTGTTGTCGCTGTCGGAATCGGCGCACCACTGTCGAGCCTCATCACTTGGGCGGCGCGCGGCATTTATCCACTGAACATGAAGCTGAACTCCTTGAAACCCGCCCGCTCATTAGCCCTCGGAACCGCGTTTGCTTGTGCCGCCACCATGCTCCTCGCCGCTGACGCGAAGACGGAGAAGAAGGCGGAGAAGAAAGCCGCCGCGCCGGCTGTAAAGACCGGACTCATCCAGGACGACTTTCCGTTCCTCAAGGCCTGCATCGGCGCGAAGTTCCCCGGCAAGAACGACGCCAACAAAGGCATCGCCATCCGCCTCGGCACGAACGCGGCGATGTGCTTCGATCAGGACCTGCTGCGCTGGAGCGCGGGCTGGACCGGCGGCTTCGTCTCGACCAAGGGCGTGACCTTCGACGGCTCACACGGCGGGCACCCGGAGCTGATTGGCGAGCAGCAGTTCGGCCTGCGCGTGCATCCCGGTTGGGCGGATGCGAGCGGCTCTTTTTCAGACCCGCGCAAGGAGCCTTACGGCCCGCTGCCGCGCGCGTGGGGCCGCGTCGAGGCGCTCCATGTCAACGGCATGGCAGTGACGCTGGTCTATAACGTCCTCGGCACGCGCGTCGTGGAGCAGCCGAGCGTGGTAGAGAAAGACGGGCAAGTGGCGTTTGTCCGCACTATCCAGCTCGGCAAGAACTCGAAAGACCTGACACTTGCCGTCTGCGATGTCGAAGGCGGAGATCCAAGGTCACTGGGCGGAGTCATTGCGCACCCTTTTAACGAGAAGTCTTTCAAGCGTGATGCCATCTCAATCACGAAAGGTGAAGAGGCAACATGGGTCGGAGTGAAGGGCATTCCACTGACAGCCAAACTCAAGTTCGTTCTCGATTCGCAAGTGCGGGTCGAGATTCCAGCAGGCGTTGGTCCGTGCGAATTCACGTTGGTCGTTGGGCGCGGCAAGAAGGGTGAAGATGCTAAGTTCCAATCTCTTCTCGACGTTGTTCGTTTTTCCACTATTGACCTGTCAAAGGCCGGCAAACCCCACTGGCCCAAACCCGTCGTCATGCAGGGCGTGCTCGCCGCCAGCAGCACGCCGGACGGCGCTTACGTGCAGGATGTGCTCACCCCGCCCGTCCCAAACCCGTGGAACCGCCGCGTGCGTTTCGGCGGCCTGGACTTCTTCAGCGACGGCAAGCGCGCCGCGCTTTCCACTTGGGACGGCGACGTGTGGATTGTCAGCGGCATTGACGACAAGCTCGACAAGCTGACGTGGCGGCGCTTCGCGAGCGGCGGCTTCGAGACGCTGGGCCTCAAGATCGTGGACGACGTCATCTACACCTCGGGCCGCGACCAGCTCACCCGCTACCGCGACCTGGACGGCGACGGCTCGTGCGATGTCTATGAGACCTTCAACGACGACATCACCAGCTCGCCCGGGTTCCATGAGTTCACCTTCGACCTGCACACGGACAAGGAAGGCAACTTCTACATGGCCAAGGCCGGCCCCGTGAAGGGCGGCGGGCGCGGCTTCGGCGGTGGCGGCGGCAACGGCGAGATTTCCGCCCACGCCGGCTGCCTGATGAAGGTGGACAAGTATGGGCACAAGCTCGAAGTCGTCGCCACCGGCCTGCGCGCGCCCACTGGCATCGGCGTCGGCCCGAACGGCGAAATCACCACCGGCGACAACGAGGGCACCTGGGTGCCGATGTGCCCCATCAACTGGGTCAAGCCCGGCGGCTTCTACGGTGTGGAAGACCTCGCGCACGGCAAGGACGTGAAGACCTTCACGCAGCCGCTCTGCTGGCTCGCCAAGAGCTGGGACAACTCAGGCGGCGGGCAGGCCTGGGTCACGAGCACGAAGTGGGGCCCGTTCAGTGGCGAGCTGCTCCACTGCTCCTATGGCCAGTCGTCCATTTACCTCGTGCTCAAGGAATTCATCGGCGGCCAGCCGCAGGGCGGCGTGGTGAAGCTGCCCGTGAAGCTCACCTCCTCCGCGATGCGCCCGCGCTTCAACCCCGTGGACGGCCAGCTCTACAACGCCGGCCTGCGCGGCTGGCAGAGCAACGCTGCCAAGGAAGGCGGCTTCGACCGCATCCGCTACACCGGCAAGCCCGTCGTCTCCATCGCGAAGCTGAACGTCACGAAGGCCGGCGTCGCGCTCACCTTCACGCAGCCGCTCGAAAGAGCCGTCGCCGAGGACGTGCAGAACTACTCAGGCGAGCGGTGGAATTACAAGCGCACGAGCGACTACGGCTCGCCGGAGTTCAAGCTCACCAAGACCGAGGACGGCAAGGAACAGCGCGGCCACGACAAGCTCGACATCACCGCCGCCAAGCTCTCTGCCGACGGCAAGACCGTGACGCTCGCCATCAGCGCGCTGGTGCCGGTGAACCAGCAGCTCCTCAAGTTCCAGCTCAGGACGGCGGCGGGTGTGGAGTTCAAGCAGGACGTGCTGCACACGATCAATGTGATCCCGTGAGGCGCTGTCTTCTCCCTCTCCCCCATCGGGGGAGAGGGAGAAGAC
>JBEBFV010000631.1:0-2458 GCA_040081795.1 Limisphaerales bacterium
CCGGGGCTGGACACGCTCGTCTGCAATGCCGGCAGCTTCTTCGACGTGCCATTTCTGGAGATGACCGGGGCGCTGTGGGACAAGACGATGAACCTGAACCTGCGCACGATGTTCTTCACCGCGCAGGCGTTCGCTCGGCATCTGGTGCGTGAAAAACGCGGCGGCAGCATCGTCATCATGTCCTCGACCAACGGCTTCCAGGCCGAGTCCGACAGCGTGGCCTACGACGTGAGTAAGGGCGGCCTCGTCATGCTCACGCGCTCGCTTGCAGTTTCGCTCGCGCCACATGGCATCCGCGTGAACGGCATCGCGCCTGGACTGATCAAGACGCCGCTGACCTCCGTGTGGATGGAAACGCGCGCAAATGATCTGCTCAAGCACTACGAGAAGAAAATCCTGCTCGGCCACGTCGGCAAGGCCGAGGACTGCGCCGGAGCCGTGACCTTCCTCAGCTCCCCCGCCGCCAGCTATATCACGGGCGAGATCATCGTCATTGATGGCGGCCTCACCGTGCAACAGCTCGGCCGTCCGTGACGGCTCAATCTCCTCCCTCAGCCCATGAACCAAATCAAGCTCAGCAACCGCAACGCCGTCGTCACCGGAGGTGCGCGCGGCATTGGCCGCTCCATCGCCGAACGTCTTCTCGCCTCCGGCGCCCGTGTCTCCCTCTGGGATGTGGACGCGGCGGCACTCGCGCAAGCCTCCGCTGAAATGGGCACGCCTGACCGCGTGCATACCGCCACCGTGGATCTCGCTGATCTCGCATCCGTCCAGGCCGCCACCGAGGCCACGGTGAAGGCTTTTGGCAAACTCGACATCCTCGTGAACAACGCGGGCATCACCGGTGGCAACGCGAAGACCTGGGAACTCGACCCTGCTGACTGGCGGCGCGTGATGGACATCAATCTCAACGGCCCGTTCTACTGCTGCCGAAGCATCGTCCCGCATCTCCTCAAGAACGGTTACGGCCGCATCGTGAACATCGCCTCCATCGCCGGGAAGGAAGGGAATCCGAATGCCGCGCACTACAGCGCCTCGAAGGCGGGCGTCATCGCGCTCACCAAATCGCTCGGCAAGGAACTCGCGACATCCAACATCACCGTCAACGCCGTCACGCCCGCCGTCATCGCCACGGACATCCTCGCGCAGATGCAGCAGTCGCACATCGACTACATGCTCTCGAAGATTCCGATGGGTCGCTTTGGCAAAAAGGAAGAAGCTGCCGCGCTTGTCGCGTGGCTCTGCTCGGAGGACTGCTCCTTCACCACCGCCGCCGTCTTTGACCTTTCGGGTGGCCGCGCCACTTACTGAGTGCATCATACACCCGCCGCTCGATGACTCGCTCACTGCTCCTGGCCGCTCTCACGCTGCCGTTCATCGCCTGGAGTGCACCCTCTGGGGGTCATGAACTCGCGAAGCTGGAGCGCTCGCTTTGGATAAGCGCATCGCTCGCGACTCCGACGCGGGGCTACTGGGGCCGCTCGTTCCCCGAGGCGGTGACACCTTCCGAGACACAAATCGCCAATGCCGTCGGCGTGTTGGTTCGCGATGCGAATCCGAGCCGGCTGTATCTGGTCCATCACCACGAGTTTCCTTTTTCGCGGACTGCGGAGGTGTTCCGGGCTTGGCGCAGGGCTTGTCCGGCATCAGTCGAACTCGTGCCTGCCCTTGTGCTGCGGATGTATGACAAGGAGGGCACGCCGGTCTTCACCGAGCCGGAACTCAGCGAGCTGCTGGTGTTTCTGAGGGCGGAAATTAATCCAGCGCGCATCGCCGTGTATGACGTGCTGCCGAGGCGCGAGCAGGGGGCGGGATTGGGCACGATGGCGAAGCTGTTTCCGAAAGGGCTGATGCGCGTGGGTCTTCAGCCTGATGAGCCGCTCGAAGCGCCGTTTTCCGCCGCGGTGGAGGATACCTGGAGCGGCTTCTGTCATGGATTGACCAACGACGACTGGCAGGATCGCGGCTTCGGTCGGGACACTTTGCTAAAGTGGGTCGGCTCGCGCAACGCGCAGCCGTCTCGAATAGCCTATGATCTGATAGTCGTGGCCTGGGATTACGCGAACACGAAGCGCGGCGAGTATCCGGGCTATGACGATGCGCACCGGAACCTGCCGCTTCCTGCGGGTCGCAACCGGCTGGCGGTGGCCGACATTCTGGCTCAAGCCCAGCCAGGAAAGCTGGCGGGTTTCAGCTCAGACCTGCTGATTGTGGAGCTGAATTCGGAGACGCCCCCGCACGATGGGAAGGAAGCTTCCTTCTATGGAACCCTGAAGGCAGGCCGACGTTACGAGGGCTTCTATTCGAAGCCCTGGCAGGAGGTGTGCGGTATTTTCAAATCGCTGGGCAATGGCGACGAATCATTAGACTCTATGCGTAATAGACAATGGCCGCTGGTTGGTGGTAGGTTTTTGGCATGAACCTGTTGCGTGCGCTGGACCAACCGCGGGTGTTGCAA
>JBEBFV010000230.1:0-9490 GCA_040081795.1 Limisphaerales bacterium
CTCCAGCAGCGTGGGGAACCAATCCATCGTGATGACCGGCGTGTTGTTCGAGCTGCCGGGCTTGGTCACGCCGGGCCAGCGCACGATGGCGGGCACGCGCACGCCGCCCTCGTAGGCGGAGGCTTTGCCGAGACGCAGTGGGGCATTAGTCGTGACACCGCGCGTAATGAGACCGCCGTTGTCCGCCGTGAATGCCACGACTGTGCGCTCGGTGAGCTTGAGTTCATCGAGCTTGGTGAGCACGCGTCCGACGGCGGTGTCGAGGCTTTCTACCATCGCAGCGTAGTTGGTGTTGGTGTGTCGGAGGCCGGGCTTGAGCTTCCGCTGATACTTGGCCACGAGGTCGGCGCGGCCTTGAATCGGTGTGTGGACGGCGAAGTGCGGCAGGTAGAGGAAGAACGGCTGGTCGCGCCACTTCTCAATCAGCCCGGCGGCCTCCTCGCCGAGCCGGTCGGTCAGGTAATCCCCGTCGCGACCGTCCGTTATGGTCTTGATGCGCCACGGCGAGAAATAGGTCGGCGGCGAACCGGCGTTGAGGCCCGCGATGTTCACGTCGAAGCCGTGCTTCTCCGGGTAGAACTCCTCGTTGCCCAAGTGCCATTTGCCGATGCTCGCCGTGCGGTAGCCGGCGGACTGGAAGACCTTGGCAATGGTGGTTTCCGTGAGCGGAAGTAGCTTCGACCAGTCCGGCACGAGCAGCTTCGGGTTGTCCGGCATGAGGCCGGGAATCCAGTCAGTGATGTGCAGCCGCGCGGGATACTTGCCGGTCATGAGCGCCGAGCGCGTGGGCGAGCAGACGGTGCAGGCGGAGTAGTTCTGCGTGAACTTCATGCCCTCGCGTGCGAGCCGGTCCAGATGCGGTGTCTCGTGCAGGTCGCTGCCGTAGCACGCGAGGTCCGTCCAGCCGAGGTCGTCGGCGAGGATGAGGATGACGTTGGGTTTGACCGGCGCGGCGGCGGGAGAGCCGAGCGCGAGACAGACCAGCAGAAGTTGGAGAGCCAACTTCACCATTCCCCTCCGCTGGAAAACTTCTTCTTCGCCGCGTCGCGGAAGGCAGCGCCCGCCGCATCCATTTCCTTCAGCACTTGGTCGTAAGGCTTGCCCGCCGCATCGCGTGCGGCGGCGATGACGGTGTTGCACTCGTTGGCGTCCATGAAACGCGCGGCCTCCAGCAGGCGCGGCTCGTCCTCCAGTGGCACCGCGAGGAAGCCGTGCTTGTCCGCGTGGATGAGCTGGCCGGGCTCGATGCGCTGGCCGAAGACCTCGACCGCGCAACTCCAGCGCACGGGCGTGACCCACGCGTGCCCGACGCACAGCCGACGAGCGAGTGCCTTGAACCCCGCGTTCGTCATCTCGTCGAGGTCGCGCACCGCGCCGTCGGTGATTGTGCCCACGCAGCCGAGCGCGCGGTGGGTGTTGGCATTCACCTCGCCCCAGAACGAGCCGATGACGCGCGGCTTGTCGAGGTCCTGCACCACGACGATTTTCGGCCCCGGCACACTGGCGATGTAACGGCGGTAGTCGCTCAAGGCACCGAGCTTGTCTTTGTGCGCCGGGTTGCTCGGCTCGATGACCACGGTCACGGCATAGCCAATCATCGGCCCCATCTGCGGCATGAAGTCGCGCGTCTCCTCGAGGTTGATGCCATCGCGCGTGCGGTCGTGCTTCGTGATTTGCTCCCAGCCGTTGTAGATGGTCGGCGTGTTCCAGCGCTGGAGCTTGTGGAGATCGGCGTGGGAAAGCTGGCGGGCAGAGGGCGTTGAACTCATGGAATTAGGTCGGTGGCGGTAATCCGTGCCGGGGTGCATTGCTCGCAGCGGACGGCGATTGCAAATCGCCGGCACGGGTTCATGGAGTGAGGTCACAGCCGGGTCAGCGGATTGTCCCGCGCCGCCAACGGGAACGCGACGCGCTGGCCTTGCAGCCGGTGCGACTCGAAGACAGCGGAAATCATCTCCACCGTCGTCCGTCCATCGCGGGCGCTGCACAAGGGCTGACGGTTCTCGCGGATGGCCGCGAGCAAGTCGCGTCCGCTGACGAGGTGCGCCATGACTTGTTTGCCCATGTCGGCAACCGGCTCCGGCTGGCCGATGCCCGCCGAACTGATGGGCACCCAAACGCGCGGCTCCTTCACGGGCCGATGCGGATTGCCGGCGAGGTAATGCGCCACCGGGTCCTGGTCCACGCGCAGGTCAATGATGCCCTTCGTGCCGACGAGTTGCAGACCGAAGCCCGCCGCGCGGTCGCCCGCGCCTGCGACGGAGTCGAAGTGGGCCGGCACGCCGCGCTCCATGTCGAAGCGCGCGTGGACCTCGTTGCCCGCGAGCGGGCCGAGACCCTCCGCGCCGTCCTTCACGTCCGCGCGCGTGACGGGCTTGCCCGCCTGCAAAACGGTCGCAGAACAGCCGAGGGGCTGGCCGCCAAAGTAACAAATCAGATTCAGCAAGTGCGAGCCGAGCACCCACAAGTCCAGCGAGCCGCCGCGCGGGTCTTCCTTGCCGCGTGCACGCAACTCCAGCAGCCGCCCGATGGCGTCCTCCTTCACAAGTTTATCTATTGCCGGCAGCACGGGATGCCAGCGGTTGCGATGGGCTACGGCCAGCTTCACGTTGTGCTTCTCGCAGGCCGCAACGATCTCATCCGCCTCCGCCGGCGTGCGACAGAACGGCTTCTCGATGTAAATTCCGCGCGCGCCTGACGCGGCCACCGCCAGCGCCACGTCGCGATGCTGGTCCGCATGACGCATCCCGATGGCGACGATGTCCGGCTTCGCCTCGGCCAGCATCTTGCGGTAGTCGGCGAAACCGTTTTTGACCTTCAGCTTCTGCTGCGCGGCGGCGAGACCCTTCGCGTCCGCGTCGGCCACCGCTACCAGCTCCGTCTCCGGCAGCTTCTCCCACATCGTGTCCAGACCGTGCCCGTAATCCCCGCGCCCCGTGTGGCCGATGACCGCGACGCTCCATCGCGGCACAGCCCCCGCCCCGCGCGCGGCGAAGGCGAATCCGGTGGTGGCAATGGTCCCGAGGAACTGGCGGCGGGTGGGCTTCATAATGTGTGTCCGCATCTTTGCAGAGCGACCCGGTTGAACAAGGAAAGATTCCTTGTCTGGCCGCGAATCAAGTTTGGGCCGTCGCGTGGTTACGCCGCAAAGTCTTCTCCCTCTCCGCCTCGAACGGGGAGAGGGCCGGGGCGAGGTGTCGAGCCGGTGTAGGACAGCGCGTCCCGCCTGTCTCTCTGACCTCCCGATTCCGCCCAAGCGGCTGGGTTCTGAATGGAAGTCAGGCGGGACGCACTGACCTACTTTGCCAACGCCCGCCGCAACCGCGCCACCAGCCGCGCTTCTGCTCCCTCTCCGCCTCGATCGGGGAGAGGGCCGGGGTGAGGTGTCGAACGCGTTTTCTTCCTCCGTCCGGTGGCCCACCGCAGGGCGTGCTCCCAAATCCGCAGCACCCGCCAGCCGGCCTTGCGCAACGTGCGTGTCACCACCCGGTCGCGGGCCTGGTTGCGCGCGAGCTTCGCGCGCCCACTAGTCATTCCACTTTTGGGCCGAAGCAATTTCCAGCTTCGTCTGTGATTACGCCGTCCGGATGCACTGTCACCGGCACGACGAATTCCTCCACCGTGATGGCATCGTCGAAATCCCTCTCCCCGTCCAGAAACTGCTGAAGCCGAATCTGAAGGTCATCAACGATTTCTAGCTGCGCCTCCAACTCGGTTTCAAACACCACATGTTTCCCCTCGCCATCGCTCACTACGGGCACCGGACCTTGGCAGACGGTGTTGATGTAAATGCAGTAGCCATACCTCAGGCCGAACACGGTCGTTTCGATCATGGTTACTACTTGGTCAAACTTGCGTGCGGCGGCAAGTCGGAAATCGGAAGACTCAGCGAACAGAGGGGCTAGCTCTCGGACGTCCTTCACATTCTTGGCGAATCCTGCCAACCTCCCGGCAATGGAACCACCCGGAAATGGCAACAACGCTCCTGCCTCGCGCGCATGGTATGGCGCTTCGATTACAGATTTCCTTCAAGCCGATTCGAAGGCGGTCCTTGGGCAGCTGGCCACGAACGGCGACTTTGCTCTACTCCCCACTCAACGCGACGCTTGGATTGTTCAACTCAAAATTCTCGCGGCGGCTCTCAAGGGTTTAACCGGCAGCCTGTTCTTTGAGTTCAACATCCCGCGCATGGGACGCCGCATTGATGCGGTCGTTCTTGTTGGCCCGGTAGTTTTCGTCGTGGAGTTCAAAGTTGGCGAATCAACTTTTGATCGTGCCGCGTTCGATCAGGTCTGGGACTACGCACTGGACTTGAAGAATTTCCACGAAGCCAGTCACGCCGCTTCGATTGTTCCGATCCTCGTGGCCACCGAGGCGGTGACGACGGCAACTCCAAAGAGCCTCCGCCCTGATGACGACAAAGTGTATCGCCCTGTTACTGTGGGCGCAGACGGTTTGCGTGCCGTCATGGATGACGCGATGCAGACGATCACCGGCTCTGCCGTTGACGGGCACAAGTGGTCACGCGCTCCCTACCACCCAACGCCGACGATCATCGAAGCAGCGCGCTCCCTCTACGCCCAACATTCGGTCGAAGCGATCGCCCGTTTTGACGCGGGGGCGCAAAACCTCCGGGTGACATCTCTTCGCATCGACGAACTTGTGGATGAGGCGATGAAGGACGGTCACAAGATTATCTGCTTTGTCACGGGCGTTCCGGGTGCGGGCAAAACTCTCGTCGGTCTGAACGTCGCCACTCGTCACCGGCGGGAACTGGAGCAACCCACTCATGCAGTCTTCCTGTCCGGCAATGGTCCGCTTGTTGCAGTGCTGCGGGAAGCGCTGACTCGCGATGAAGTTGCGCGACGCAAATCCAAAGGCGAGAAGGTGCCTAAAGTCGAGGCTGGGAAAGGTGTCAAAGCCTTCATACAGAACGTCCATCATTTTCGTGACGACGCGTTGGTCGAGACCGGACCGCCTATCGAGCACGTCGTCATCTTCGATGAGGCTCAGCGCGCTTGGAACTTGCATGAGACCGCCAGTTTCATGCAGCGAAAGAAGAACCGTCCCGGCTTTGCCCAGTCCGAGCCGGAGTTCCTCATTTCCTGCATGGATCGGCACAAGGATTGGGCTGTCATCATTTGTCTCGTCGGTGGCGGGCAGGAGATCAACCGGGGCGAAGCGGGCATCGACGCATGGCTTGATGCAGTGAATTCCAAATTCTCGCGCTGGCACATGTATATTTCGTCGCGACTCGTCGACAGCGAATACGCAGCAGGCAATGCTTTGGCGAAGGTCAGCCAGCGTCACGATGCTCACCTCGACGATTGCCTGCACCTTGCAGTCTCCATGCGCTCGTTTCGAGCCGAGAATGTTTCTGCGTTCGTCAAAGCTCTGCTCGACTGCGAATGTCTGAAAGCACGAGAAGCATTCACAAAACTTTCAGCCCGCTATCCAATCGTCGTCACACGCGACTTGAACGTGGCAAAACAGTGGGTGCGCTCACATGCGCGAGGCTCGGAACGGTTCGGATTGGTCGCTTCGTCGAAAGCGCAGCGGCTGAAACCGCACGCGATTGATATTCGGGTCGATGTAGACCCAGTGCACTGGTTTCTCAATGAGAAGGAAGACACGCGGTCCAGCTACTACCTAGAAGATGCTGCTACCGAATTCCAAGTGCAGGGCCTCGAACTCGACTGGACATGCGTGACTTGGGATGGCGACTTGCGTTTCACAGGCTCAGAATGGAGCTACCACGACTTTCGTGGCGACCGTTGGACCAACATCAACAATCCCGACAATCGGAATTACCTTCGCAACGCCTATCGGGTGCTTCTGACTCGGGCTCGGCAAGGCATGGTTCTTTTTGTTCCTCCCGGCGAGCCAACCGATCCCACGCGCTCACCAGCTTTCTACGATTCGACTTTCAACTACCTCACCGAGCTCGGCATTCCCGAATTGAGGTGAGTTGGGTCGAGCCCGGATTTCTCGGCGAGCTTTTCCTGCGTCAGCTCCCGCGCCTCGCGGCGCTGGCGGACGCTCCGCCCTAGCGCCGCCTGAATGGGGTCTCGTTTCGACATGGCTCATAGTCCATGTCGAACACGAGAGAACGTCCATCGGCTATGAGCCAGGTTGGGAGCGGGGGGAAACTTCTGACACCTCACCCCGGCCCTCTCCCCGGTCGAGGCGGAGAGGGAGGGCGGCTACTTCAGCCAGTTGATTTTGATTTCCTTCTCCAGCGTCTTGAACTCCGGGTCGCCGGTGACGAGTTCAGCCTTCTTCTCCTTCGCCAGAGCGGCGGCGAAGGCGTCGGCCAGGCTCATCTTGTGAGTGGCTTTGAACTGCGCGGCCAGCCGCGCCAGCTTGAGGTCGTCGCCCACGCCCACCACGTCAATGGGCAGGGTGGCGAGGTCCTGCGCGCGCGCCTCGGCGGCCTCCTGCGAGACCTCGCGCATGGTGTTGTAATAGACCTCCGCCCAGTTCACGGCGCTCAGGTAGAGGCGGTGCTTCTCCTGCGTGGCCTGGTGAATCAGCTCCTCGACGGCGTCCGCCGCCGGCTCGTCCTCGAAGAACGCAATCAGCGCCCAGCTATCCAGAACTTTGTTGGCCATGGTCAGTTGCAGTTTGAAGCGCGACTCCTCACCCCGGCCCTCTCCTCGACCGAAGAGGAGAGGGAGAAAGCCTTGTGCGTCGTCTGCGCTCGTTCGGGGCGAATCATGTCACAACTCCCGTTCGCGCTGGCGGTCGGCCAGCATGGCCTTCATCACGCCCTTACCCTTGAGGGAGCCGCGCAGGCCCTTGATGTAGGCGCGGGTGATGGGCTTGAGGAGGATACCCTCGTCGGTCGCCGTGACGGACGCCTTGGTGCCCTCCTCAATGCCAAACTGCCGGCGCAGCCAGACGGGGATGACGACCTGTCCCTTGGTGGTGAACCAGACGGAGTCGGTCTTGATGGTGGTGCTCATGGAAAGAAAGGCTACCAATCGAACAAAGTAAGGCAACAAGTATTTTGTAGGACTTTTTCACAAAAGTTGACCACCGGGTCGGAGGCCGGCGCCCTGTTGGCAGCGGGAACAGCCGCAGATTCGACACCTCGCCCTCAATCCCTCTCCCCGGTCGAGGCGGAGAGCGAGGACATCAGGGGAGCCTGTCAGGGCTTCAGCGGCGGCAACTTCGCGCTGTAGTGGACGGCGCGGTGGCGGTTGTCGTCGAAGGCGAAGTGGAGCCATTGCTTGTCCGCGCTCACGAAGCCGTCGGGGTAGTTCATCCGGCCCTTCGGCCCGTCGCAGGACTCGGGCACGAGCACGCGGCGGTAGGGCCAGGTCTTCAGCCCGTCGAAGGAAATCCAGAGCGCCATCGGGCTGCGGTGCGACGGATTCGGGTTGTGCAGCATCGCCACGGTGTCGCCGCCGAGCGGGTAGAGCGTGGCCTTCGAGCCGGGGTTGGGAATGTCCGTCTTCACGGCAAACTCCGGCCAGGTCTTCCCGCCGTCCTTGGACTCCGCGTAGTAGAGCACGCCGCCGAGGCGGTCGGCGCGGATAATCATCGCGATGCGGCCGTCGCCGAGTTCCGCAATGTTGTTCTCCGCCCAGCCGTGGTAGCGGTCATCCGCCGTGAGCCGGACATTGCCGTGCTCGCTCCACGTCTTGCCGCCGTCGCTGCTGATGAGCACGCCGTTGCGCGGGTTGCTGACGTAGTGGAAGAGCGTCTTGTGCCAGGGCTTCTGTTCCGGCGCTGGCGGGGGCGTGCCGGCGGGTGGTCCAAGGTAATGCTGGAACGGGATGATGATGCGCCCGTCGCGCGCGACGATGTGGTTGCGGATGAAGGTGAACTTGCCGAGGCGGCCCGGCACTGGCTCGGGCTTGCTCCAGGTCCGGCACGAGTCGTCGCTGTGCATGAACCACGACTGCCAGTCGCGGCCCCACGTCTGCGAGTGCGTGGAAAAGAACAGCGTGCTGCGCCCGCCACGCACGAGCAGCTCGGTCGGGCCCTGACCGCTGGTCTTGCCCGCGCGCGGGAAGCCGATGTCCACCGGCTCCAGCGGCGTCCAGGTGCGGCCCTCGTCCTTGCTGCGCGTGAGGCCGACGTAGTTCTTCGGCGACGGCTCGAAGTCATCGCCGGCCAGCATGAAGAGCGCCCACGAGCCGTCGGGCAACTGCCGGAGCGTCGTGTCACACACGAGCTTGTCCGGCGTCTTGCCGTCGTAGGGGATGGAGGTGCGGTCCTGTTTTGCGTCGGCAACGGCTTGAGCGGTCCAGTCGGCGGCCGGCTGCGCTCCGGTGGCGATCAGCAGGTGGACGGCAAGCAGGCAAACAGCGGTCAGCGTGGATTGGCGGGGGCTCATTGGGTGGTGGAAGACTATTCTAGTTTGCCGAACATGATGCGCTCCTTGCGGCTCGGGTCGGAGTCGCCCTGGGTCGTGGTCAGATAGATGGCCCCGTCGTATTCGCGGAAGGTCGGATACTGAAAGGACTTCACCGTCTCGAAGCGATACTTGCGCTCCCAGTTCTCGCCATCGCGCGAGACGTCGAGGTTGAAGATGGAGCGGCTCACGCCCGCGATGCGTGTGCGCTCCTGCCAGCCGAGGTAATACACGTCCCGAAAGCGGTCGAAGGTCGGGCGCGACGCCGCCCCGTTGGGGACGAACGCGCGGTGCTCGCCCGGCGTCCAGCGCACGCCATCGCGGCTCGTGGTGAAGGTGTAATTCTGGTTGCCGGCCTCTTGCCGGCAGATGGCCATCCACGTGCCGTCGGGCAGGCGGTTGATGGCCGGCTCTGTAAGCTTCAGCTCCGGCGGCTCGTTGAAGTGGCCGACAATCTCGAACGTGTCCATCGCCGCGTTCAGCGTCGCAAGCGCGTTCTGGCCGGCGGCGTAGTTGTTGATGCCCGCGTAGTGTTTCCCATCGAAGACCTTGATCGGATCGAAAATGTAGAGGCCGTAGTCCTTCGGCTCGCGCTTGAACCCATGCTTCACCGCGTCCTCATAAAACGGCTTCGGCTGCATGGGGAACGTGCCGGCGGCGGTCTTAAGGTGCGCGCGGTGGATGGTGTCGGCGAACGCGCCGCGCTGCAGGTCGTAGTCGCGGAACCACACCTGCGACTGCCGCTTGCCCGGCTCCTCGCTCGTGAAGAAACAGCGCAAGGTGCGGTCGTCTTTGCGCAGCACGCGCGGCACGAAGCACGCGCCCGGCGGCAGCGTCTCGTTCGCGAAGGCCTGCTCGCCCTTGGCCACCAAGAGGCGTTGCTCGACCGCCAGCGTCTTCACGTTCACCACCGAGAGCGTCGCGTAGATGTAGGGCCAGGAGGGGGCCTCGCCCGCCTTCATATCATTCGCCTCGGCCACGATGTAGGCGCGCCCGTTCACGATGGCCATCTCGGCGTCGTGCGCGCCCTTGACCTCGGGGGCGGACACGTTGACGAGGCCGGCCAGCACGCGGTCACCCGCCGCCTTGGCATCCCAGCCAGGTGGAAGCACCGGTGTGGCGGAGCGG
>JBEBFV010000231.1:0-9489 GCA_040081795.1 Limisphaerales bacterium
CAACGCGTGGCGGACCGCACCGCCGAGCTGGCCGCATCGAACGAGCAGCTTCTCAGCGAAGTCGCCGAACGCCAGCAGGCACAGGCCCGCAGCGAGGCTTTCGCGCTGTTGGGCGAACGCCTGAGCGCCGAAGCAACACCCAGGGCGGCGGCGGAAGTCATCTTGGAAACGGCCGGCCAGTTGCTCGGCTGGGATGCGTGCTTCCTGCAACTCTACTCCATTGCGAACGACCGCCTCACGCCCGTCCTCGCGTATGACACCGACGCAAGCGGGCGCGTGGAGGTCACAACGACATTCGTCCTGCCGCGGCCCTCGCCGCTGATGCGCCGCGTGATGCGGCGAGGCGCACAGCTCGTCTTGCGCAAGCCCGGCGGCCGGCCGGCACGGTCGTTCCGCACGTTTGGCGACGAGAGCCGCCTGTCCACCTCGCTGCTGTTCGTGCCGCTGCGGCATGGCGGAGCGGTCACTGGCGTGCTGTCCATCCAGAGCTACACGGCCGGCCATTACACGGCGGAGTCGTTGCAGACACTACAGTCGCTGGCGGATCATTGCGGTGGCGCGCTGGAGCGGATCCGTGCGGAGGCCGCGCGACGGGCCAGCGACGAGCGCTTCGCCGCGTTCATGGAGCACGCGCCGGTGTTCGCGTGGATCAAGGACGAGCAGTTCCGCTACGTGTATATGAACCCGCGCGCCCGGCGCTTCCTCAAGCTGTCGCCGGAGAGCGCGCAGGCGCAGACGGACTTCGACCTGTTTCCCCGGGCGCACGCGCGGAAGATCCGTGCGCACGACGAGGCCGCGCGCGAGCGGGGCACAAGTGCTGAGGTGATGGAGGATGTGACCGGGGCGGCAAGGGAGTCGCGCCATTTGTGGGTGCTGCGCTTTCCCTTGAAGGACGCGGAGGGACGGCAGTTCCTCGGCGGCATGGCGGTGGACGTCACCGAGAAGGTCCGCGCGGAGGAAGCGCTTCGCGCGCTGCCGCACCGCATCATCGGGGCGCAGGAGACCGAGCGCCGGCGGGTCGCGCGCGAGCTTCACGACGGAGTCTCGCAATTGCTGGCCTCCGTGCGCTTCCGCCTGCTGGCGGTCGAGGGCTGGCTGCATGACCGGGCGGATGACACCCTTCGCCGAGAGGTGACGCGCGCGAAAGGTTATCTGGATTCAGCCCTGCGCGAGGTGCGCGCGATCTCGCACAACCTCCGCCCACGCGAACTGGACGACCTCGGCCTGCTCGCGGCGATCCAGAGCGCAGCCGTGGAACTCGAGGAGCATTCGACCCACCGCGTCCGGTGCCAGCTCGCACGACTTCGCCAGCGGCTGCCACCCGAGGTGGAGCTTGCGCTCTACCGAATTTTTCAGGAGGCGGTGTCCAACATCCTCAAGCATGCCGGGGCAAAGCGCATTGACGTGCAGCTCGCGCGCGAGCACGGCGGCGTGACGCTGACCGTTGTGGATGACGGGCGCGGCTTCACCGTCGCGCGGCGGAAGCAGCGGCGCGCGCGCTCCTGCCTGGGCCTGGTGAACATGCGCGAGCGAGCGGAATTCATCGGCGGGATGCTGACGGTCAAGTCGGCCCCGCACGAGGGCACCACCATCGAAGTCTGGGCTCCGTTGTCGAGCAAGACCGCAAAGGGCAGGCCAGCATGAGCACCAGCAAACGTCCCTCTCGCCGCGTCGCCCGGAAGCCCGCGCCTGCACCGGGCATTCGCCGCATCCGGATCCTGCTGGTGGACGATCACCCCGTGGTGCGCGAGGGGCTGCGGTCGTGTTTCGCGCGGCTGCCGCAGTTGAGCATCGTCGGCGAAGCGGCCAGCGGCGAGGAGTGCCTGCGCCTGGCCAGGCGCCTCAAGCCGGACCTCGTTCTGATGGACATCAACATGCCCGGCATCAACGGCCTCGTCGCCACGGCCCGGCTGCGCAAAATCGCACCCGACGCCAAGGTCCTGATCCTGAGCGTCCATGAAAACCGCGAGTATGTGGCAGAGGTCGCGCGCAGCGGCGCACGCGGCTACATCTTGAAGGACGCCGCGCCCGCCGAGTTGATACGGGCAATCGAGGCGGTCCATCGCGGCGAGGGATTCTTCAGCCCTCCCGTCGCCGCCGCGATGTTGGAATCCATGGGTGGCCCGCCCATGGCTTATGGACAGCCAGGCGCCTCGCGCCTGACCGCGCGCGAGCGCGAAGTGATCGCGCTCATCGCCGCAGGTGCGGGCAACAAGGCCATCGCGGAACGGCTCGGGGTGGCGATGTCCACCGTCAAGACCCACCGTGAGCGGCTCATGCGCAAGCTGGACTTGCACACCGTGGCCGAGCTCACGCATTTCGCGATGGCACAAGGATTGTTCGTTCATCCCGGAGCCAAATCGCGCTCAAAATAGGTTGGAGCCTTGTCCGGTATCCACCTGACAAGCAGTCCGGTATCGGCCGTGTTGTTCTCCGCACGGATATGTCCATCCTTGGAGCTGCTCAATCACCGGCGCCTGGGCTGACAAGGACCGGTCAGGGCGCTTATGAGACCCGCGCAAGCATGCCGGCTGACGGATGAAAATCCGCCGCTGGCACGTCGCCGCCGACTCCCGGCCATGGCGGGCGCCTTCGTAACGTGCGAAGGCGCCCCCCAGCGGGGAGCGGCTCCCAACCTCGAAACTCAACTCCCAATCCTTATGACCACAAACCACAACTCCCCCCGCATCAACCTCCTCCTGGTGGACGCCGAGCACGACTACTTCGCCATGGTCATGCTGCTGCTGGAGGAGATTGCTCCGCGCCGCTTCCTCCTGCAGTGGGCCTCCACCTACGGATTCGCCGTGAGCATGATCCGCCGCCACCAGTTTGCGCTGTGCTTCTCCAATGTGCGCATCGGCCATCGCACCGGCACCGACCTGCTCCTGGACATGCGCGCGCGCGGCTGCATGACGCCCGTGATTTTTCTGGCCAGCGGCGAGGAGATGATGGACTCGGGCGCGGTGCACGCGATGGACTACCTTGACCGCAATCGCCTATCCGGCGAGATGCTGCGCCAGGCGCTGCGCGACGCGGGCTTCCGCCCCGGCGGCGTAGTCCCTGGAGTTGCCATGCACCCCGAACTGGCAAGCCCGCTGGCTTCAGGAATGGTCCGCGTGGCAGCCTGATCAAAGGCAAAACCTTGGCTGCCCATCACAAGGACACGCCCAGTCACGTGCCTTGGCCGCTTCGCCGAACGGCAGACGGTGAGCGACCTGCCCGTAGTTGTTTCCAGGCACGTCCATTGAGAAGACGGCTTTCGATTCGCCGAACTTGTCCTTCTTCGCCACGTCACAGTGACGCGGAGTCGCGGTCAGGAACAGGCGGCGAGCGATGGGCAAATCCTCGACTTTGAGCGCGGGCTTCAGCCCGCTTCGAGGTGCGATGTCGAGAGCCGTCGGAAAGCTTTGGCGCAGTGTTCCTTCGTCCTTCGAAGCGGCGTGAACGCCGCGCTTCAAAGGCGGTGCGGGTTTCACCGGCGCATTTCACGCGCAGCACGGGCACGAGGCCGACGTAGGCGCGCGGGCCGTCGGCGCGGAGGACGTCGCGGGTGAAGCGGTTGTTGCTCGTGCGCGAACCGCCGCCCAGCCCGGAGGGCTGACAGCTATTAGCCGGGGGCGAGCGAGCAACGCGAGCGACTACCCCCGCGTAACGTCCAAAAAATCAACCCGACCCTGATGGGGTCGAAGCACGGCGTGCTGATTAGCGATGGGGGCTGGCACCCTTCAGGGTGCGCTCGTTCTCCGATGACAACCGGGGGTGTCGTCGCGTGGCGCGCTCCTCAGCCCCCGGCTAATGGGTGACATCCCTTCGGGATGATCGGCAAGTTCAGGTCGCGCACCTTGGCGGCGGCGTCCACGATGCGCAGGTGATGCGGGCTTCCTCGGCGACCGGATACAGGCTCGCCACCGCAGTCAAGTCTTTGCCTCCCGATTGCAGGATTCACTTCTTCTTCGGCGGTGCAGCCTTTGGGGCGGGCACTGCGGCCGCTGGCAGTCTGACCTGTCTGACCACATGCTTGATCGGCCAACTGGCGCGGCGCTCGTCCTGATACGCACCCATCTTTTCCAGTGGCAGGGGCACGAAGCCGATCGCCTGCACGGCCGCCGCGTCCTTGAAGAACAACCGCGATGGCCGGCCCGAAGCATCCTTGCTGATACGCACCCAATCCTTGTCCGCATCGAAGACCAGATTGTCCTTCACGGTCTGGAGGTGCCGGATGGACGGGAAGATGGCGTCCCACTTGCCGCCGGCACTGATGTTACCAGCGAAGACGTTTCGCTTGGGAACGCCGGGATCGTCCTTGAGGATGTTCACGAGTGTCGGATAGCGGGACCGCCACAGGTCATCCGTGTAAGGCACGGTGCTCAAGCCCTTGTCCAAGACACCGCCGAGCAGATCTCCTTTTGGGTCTGCGGTGTAGGCTTTCATCCATTGCATCCCGCGATCGTCCAGTTGCGCGCCCTGCGAGCAGTTGAGGAAGACGTTGTTCGTCACCACGTTGTCATTGCCGCCACCGGCGAACACCGCGCGATTGCAGCGCTCGAAGAGGTTCCCGTGAATCGTGTTGCCGCTGTGCTGGTCGTCGAGATAGATGGTCATCCCGCCGTAGCCAATGGAGCTCTTGATGTCGTGCCAATAGTTGTAGCGGAGGACCGTCCCCCGCTCCGTCCAACTGCGACCCACGTAGTAGGCTCCGCCGTCGCCGCTATCCTCGACGACGTTATGCACCTCGTTGAACTCGACGATGTGGTCGTTGCCACCAGCCTGAAGGGCTACGCTCGGCCCATCGTGAACAAGGTTGTGAGCGATGCGATTGCCGACACCGGCCGTGTCTATGGCTGGCTTGTTGGTGCGCAACCGGCGGGAGTAGTGGTGAATGTGGTTGTTCTCGGCGTTGTGGCGCGCAGGGGTGAGCGTCGCCCGCTTGCCGCCGACCATCCAGATGCCGCCCGAGCCGTTGAAATAGACGTCGCAGCCGTAGACCTCGTGGCGTTCGCCCCCCGTTACCAGCACCGCCAGCCTGCCCGTGTTGCGAATCGTGCAGCCGACGATGTGGCAGTCCGCACCACTCTTGAGGACAATCGCATCGCCACGGCAGGCCTCGATGGTGAATCCCCGAAATGTCACATGGGAAAGATCCTGCGCGAGAATCAACCCGTCCGGCATGGGCAATACGGTCCGGCCTCCATCGCGCGGCGGCCAGAAGTAGAGCCGGCCGCTGGCCCGGTCGAGGTAGTATTCGCCGGGCGTGTCAAGCTCGACCATCAAGTTGTAGGCATACCATCGGGCAGTTTCGGCCTTAAGGCCAAAGGCCGGGTTGATGCCGGCGGTGCGGATTAGAGTGCGCTTCTCAGCGTCTACGCGTGCGATCGGCTCATAGAGCTCCGCCCAATCGTGACGCCAGTAGCCGAGCACCCACGGCTCCGCCTCTGCGGTCCAGCGCGACATCCGATCGGTGTCCACCACCACGGCTATTTTTTCCACCACGGCCGTGACGCCGCGAAAGCCGGTGTTCGGCCATCGGGCAAGCGTCATGGGCTCGTCGTTGAAGAACAACTCAGCCTCGGCTGTCGGGTTTGGCTTGGGGTGTCCCTCCAGAATCCAGCCGCGCACCTTGAGCTGGCCGTAATCCGTGATGCCCTGCGCCCGCAAGTCGGCGACGACCACCCTGCCGCGGGCTTCAGGCGCGAGCCGGCCCAGCGCGGCCTGGTCCGTCACAGGTTGCCAGCCTGTGACTTCACGCCCGCCCGTCAACCGCACGGTCGCACCGGCCTGGGCCCGATACGTGATGTGCGCAGTCTCGGTGCCGGAATCTGCCTGAGTGAAGTTCACCGTCCGCTCCAGCAAGTAGGTGCCGGCACTGAAATGCACGATGACGGCTTCCTTGAGCGAACCGCCCTGTTTGAGCTTGCGGATCGCGTCGCGAGCGCCCGCCAGCGAGGCGAGCGGCTCCGCTTTGGTGCCAGAGTGGGAGTCGTTGCCGGAAGGTGCGACAAAGAGGTCGGCCGCGAGGAGGTTTAGGCTGGCTGCAAAAGCGGCAAGGCCAACGTAAAGCCACCGCAGCCTGATAGTGCATGAGGGAATGGGTTTCATGATAGGAATCCGATCTTCAACCCCGCAAGAGAAGGTAAGTGATTCCTCGAGAGCGGCTGTAGTGGTTGGAGACTGCTCCCGAAGGGAGGGATGTCAACGGCCAATCCCAGCCTGGACGCGTTCTCCGGCTCAAATCGCCCGGTCGTAAATCCGATGAAACACCTTCTCCGCTCCTTCGCTCGCGCGGTTGGGATCGCAGATGGTGATGCCGTCGGGGCCGAAGCGCGCGGTGACGGTCGCACCTTTGCCTTCGGCCATATATTTGAAGTTCAGGTCGCGCACCTTCGCGGCGGCGTCCACGATGGCGCAGGTGATGCGGGCTTCCTCGGCGGTCGGATACAGGCTGGCCACGGCGTCGCGGGTTTCGCCGGCGAATTTCACGCGGCACACGGCCACGAGGCCGACGGTGAGGCTGTCCACGCCGTAGCCGACGTAGGCGCGCGTGCCGTCGGCGCGGAGGACGTCCCGGGTGAAGTGGTTGTTGCTCGTGCGCGAGCCGCCGCCTTTGTTCCACCAGCGGAAGCCGCGGTATTGCTGGTCGCTCTCCACCTTGCCGTCCGCGCCGACGATTTCGTGGCCCTGGTTCACCGGTCCCTCGAAGTCGGGCGGCGTGATCCAGTTGTTGTGGAAGTTGATGCTCATGCCGTTGTCAAAGTCCACGCGCACCTGCACGGCGTCGTAGGCGTTGATGCCGTCGCGCACGAGGCGCTTCTTCTGGCCCACGGCGGTGAGCGAGACGGGCTTGGACTTGTAGTAGAAGTAAATCAAATCGGTCCAGTGCGGCCCGACGTAGCTGAAGGGGTCGCTCGACTCGACCCACTTGAAGGTGCTGGTGCTGACCTCCAGCGGCTCTTCGAGGAACGCGGTGCCGTAGAGCGGCGCGCCGATGCGTTTCTGGATGTCGTCGCGGATGCGCAGGTGGTCGGGGTCGTAACGCTTGTGCATGTCCACCGCCACGATGCGGTTCTTCGCGCGCGCGGCTTCGATGATCTGGTCGGCCTCATGAGTCGTGAGGCACATGGGCTTCTCGGTGAGAACGTGAACGCCCTTCGCGAGCGCGGCGAGGATGGGCTGCGTGTGCAAATGGTCCGGCGTGGCGACGGCGAGGACGTCGAGATCGGGAAAGTCGCGGAGGATGTCGTGCCACGGCTCGTCGCCGAAGTAGCACTTGGGCGAATGGCCGGTCCATTCCTTGAAGGCGGCGGCGGATTTCTCGGCGGACTTCTGCGAGCGCGTGGCGACGGCGACGAGGTCGAACTTCACCGGCGCGAGGTCGCGGTTGAACTTGTCCAGTCCCACGCGCGCGAGCTGGCCGGCGATGCCGAAGCGCTGGAGGTCGGCGTAGGCGCGGAGGTGGACATCGCCGCCGAACATGCCGGCGCCGACGAGGGCGATTTTGATCGTGGGTTCCATGTGAGTGTTGTTAGCGCCGGACGATGCCCAACGCCCCGCGTTTCGTCACGACTTCAGATACTCCCGTGCTGCCGGTGCCCGGGCTTGTCGGCTCGGAGCAACTCACGTAGAACTCGCCGCACCAACAATGTCCTCGCACTCCCCTGCCCTTCGCGTGTGTGCCGCGTGGCTGTTCGCCGCCCTGCTCGCTGGCGCGTTGGCGCAGACGGTGAAGACAGCCTTGAAGCCCCATCCTGCCGCCGTGCCGAACACGCACGCGCCCGGCGAAGTGGACAGGCCTGAGCTGGTGCCGTTCATCGTCGCGGACCCGGCGAAGCCGCCGGGCATCATCGTGGACGAGACGGCGGCGGCGCTCGTGGGCAAGTGGCAATACTCCACGCACACGCCGCCCTATGTCGGCCTCGGCTACCTGCACGACATGAAGGACGGCAAGGGCGAGAAGTCCGTGACCTTCACGCCCGACTTGCCGCGCGCGGGCCGCTACGAGGTGCGCCTCGCTCATTGCTACAACATCCGCCGCGCCACGAACGCGCCCGTCACCATCCGCCACGCGGAGGGCGAGACGAAGCTGCGCATCAACCAGCAGGAGGAGCCGCCGCACGGACGGCTGTGGCGCACGCTGGGAACATTCCGCTTCGCCGCGGGCACGAACGGCTGGGTGCGACTCTCGAACGAAGGCACGGAGGGCAAGGTCGTGATTGCGGACGCGGTCCAGTTCCTCCCGGTGCCGTAGTGTGGGCAGGTCTGCCCGTGCTCGGGCGCACCTGCTTGGCTCCCGGCTCTGGAATCCGCACGGCCACCGAACGCCAGTCAAAACCTGACTGACACCCTAACACCACTGGGGCGCAACTTGACACTCACCATGATGAGGACGTGAGCCGTTGCAGGGTCGAGTCCAGCAACCCTTCGAGCGTCGCCTCCCGCGACATTGACGCCTGCGCGTCCAAAAACTAGTTTGGCGGCAGCTCAAAGCCAGTGCCGTCCTCGCAGGCCTCATTGCCTCCGGGGCGGGCATCGCGCGAGCTGTTGCTGCATGTGTTCGCTTGTCATCCGGTGCAAGATTGCGGTCTGGCTGCTGCTGGCCGCGTTCGCGCTTGCAGGGAGCGCCCGTGCTGATCAGGTGCTCCTGAGCAAGATCATGTATCATCCGCCGGGCGAGCTGCCGGAATACGTCGAGATCTACAACAACACCGCCAACGCCATTGACCTCGCCGACTGGCGGCTCAAGGGCGGCATCGAGTTCCGCTTCCCCGCCTTCTCCGCAGCCGACTCGATGGCTTCGTGGATGAAGCCCTTCGAGCGCATCGTCATCTCGATGGCTGACGCGAGGACGACGCGCGACGCCTACAAGATCGCCGCAAACGTCCGCGTCCTCGGCCCGTGGATCGGGCGCCTGCACAAACAGGGCGACCGCCTCAAGCTGCTCGACAAGAACGGCCTCACCGTCTCCACGGTGAAGTATCTCGACCACGCGCCGTGGCCGGCGGCGGCCAACGGCGGCGGCCACGCGCTCGTCGTGAAGAATCCCGACCGCAAGGTGGACGACTGGCGCAACTGGACGGTGAGCACCAAGCCCGGCGGCGCGCCCGGCACCGAGTCCGGCTCGGCGAACGAGGTGCCCGTGGGCAGCCCCGAGCTGGTCACGCAGTCGGGCGAGTCCGTGGTGGTGGATTACGACGCGACGTGGTCGGTGATCGAGGGCGTGGACCTGACGACGACGAAGTGGAAGGAGCTGGTTTACCCGGCGGGCAACTGGCGGCGCGGCCCCGGCCTGATCGGCTTCGGCACTGCGAAGGTTCCGCCGCCGGGCCTGCGCTCCGCCGCGCGGCCGGGCTTCGTCACCTACTACATGAGGCACGCGTTCATCTACAACGGTGCGCCGGGCGGCCAGATTTCCGTGGACGCCATCGTGGACGATGGCGCGGTCTTCTACCTGAACAACCAGGAGATCGGCCGCGTGGGCATGCCCGGCGGCCCGGT
>JBEBFV010000232.1:0-9489 GCA_040081795.1 Limisphaerales bacterium
GGGCAGGACTTCGGCGGGTTGTTCATTGGGTTCAGTTTCTTTCTCATCGTGGCCGCGTGCGTGCTGGTGGCGTTGCTGTTCCAGTTCGGCGTCGTGCAGCGCGCAAAGGAAGTCGGCACGTTGCTGGCGCTGGGCTTCACGCCCAAGCAGGTGCGGCGGCTGCTGCTCGGCGAGGGCGCGGGTCTCGCGGTGCTGGGCGCGGCGCTCGGCGCGGTCGGCGCGGTCTGGTATGCGCGCGCGATGCTGCACGGCCTCTCGACCGTCTGGCGCGACGCCGTGGGCACGAGCGACCTGCGCTTCCACGCGGAGCCGGCCACGCTGGCGGGCGGGTTCGCGGGCGCGGTGCTGGTGGCGGTGTTCAGCCTGTGGCTGGCGCTGCGGAAACAGGTGCGGCAGCCGGCGCGGGTGCTGCTGGCAGGAGGAGGGGAGGAAGTGGGCAGTAATCAGTTTTCAGTAATCAGTGGCGAGGGCGATGCGCGGAATATGGAGTGCGGCGAGTTCTCGCCGCTTTCCGCAGGCGACTTGTCGCCGTCGAGAAGGGGAACGGCTGGAGGAAGCCAGAGTGGCATCGGGCTGGCGCAAGCTGAAGGAGCTTCTGCGAAAGCTCAAACATCGGACTTTGACGGCGGCAAGCCGCCTGCGGAAAGCGGTGACAAGTCACCGCACTCCAAAGGGCGCGCGGGATGGTTCGGCAGCACGGTCGAGGCGATGCGGTTTAATCTCAGTGGGCCAGGTTGCCTGCTTGCCGCCCTCGCCCTCCTCGGCTGGGCTTTGGCCACGGGGCAGACGGCGAATGCGGGAGCGTTCTTTGGGGCGGGGGCGTTGCTGCTCATTGCGGCGCTTGCGTTCACGTCGGCCCTGCTCACGCGGCTGGAGCGGAGCGAGGCGGCGGCGGCGCTGAACCTCGCGAGCCTCGGCATCCGCAACACCACGCGTCGCCGTTCGCGCAGCCTCGCGACGGTCACGATGCTCGCGTGCGGCAGCTTCCTGGTGCTGTCCATCGGCGTGTTCCGGCTGGACGAAAACGCGGACGCGACGAAGCGCAGCTCCGGCACCGGCGGCTTCGCGCTGCTGGGCGAAAGCACGCTGCCGGTGGTGCAGGACTTGAACGCGAAGGCGGGCCGCGAGGCGCTGGGGCTGGATGAGAAGGCGCTCGAAGGTGTGAGCGTGGTGCCCTTCCGCGTGCGCGACGGCGATGACGCGAGCTGCCTGAACTTGAACCGCGCGCAGAAGCCGAGGTTGCTGGGGGTGAACTGGAGGCCATTGTATCAGCGTGATGCATTTCGTTTCGCAAAGGACACCGGCGGCCTTGGCTGGGAGTTTCTCAGGGTTCTCAATGTGAGCGACGAGACCATGCAGGCAAATGCTCGAAAACATGCAGATAAAGAATACAGAACTCCACTTCACTATTCTCCTGACCCACCAGGCTCGGCTTCGGTAATTCCCGCCATCGCCGACGAAGCTTCCATCCTCTGGGCACTGGGGAAGAAGCTGTGGGACACCGTTGACCTCGTGGACGAGCGCGGGAAGCCGTTCAAAGTGCGGCTGGTCGCGTCGCTCGCCGGGTCCATCCTGCAAGGCAGCCTCATCATCGCCGAGGACGAGTTCACCGCGCGCTTTCCGAGCGAGGCAGGCTACCGCTGGTTCCTCGTGGACGCGCCGACCAACCGCGTCGCCGAAGTGTCCGCCACGCTGACGAAAGCCATGCGCGACTTCGGCCTCGAACTCACGCCCGCGACACGGCGCATGGCGCAGCTCAACGCGGTGCAGAACACCTACCTCGGCACATTCCAAATCCTCGGCGGCCTCGGCCTCTTGCTCGGCAGCGCGGGCCTCGGCGTGGTGGTGCTGCGCAACGTGCTGGAGCGGCGCGGCGAGCTGGCGCTGTTGCTCGCGCTGGGCTTCCGGGCGAAGGCGCTGCGCTGGCTGGTGCTGAGTGAGCACGCGGCGTTGCTGTTGCTGGGCTTGTTAAGCGGCGTGGTGGCGGCGGGTGTGGCCGTGCTGCCCTCGGTGCTGGGCGCTGGGGATTTGCCGGTCGGTGCGCTCGCACTCACGCTCGGCGGCGTGCTGGTGAGCGGCCTCGCGTGGACATGGCTGGCAACGGTCTCCGCGCTGCGCGGACAGTTGCTGGATGCGCTGCGGAACCAGTGAGGGGACGATGGCGACAAGGCTTCTTCTTCCCATCCTTGAACCAGCGCCGGTAGGGAGCGCTGTCCTCAGCGCGCCGCCGAGGTATTGTGGCGTCCGGGTGGCCGACGGCGGGGTGAGGACACCCCGCCCTACCACCGCAGATGCTCGGCGAGGGCCGGGGTGAGGAGTGGCTGCGACGGCGTTCGCGGCCGCACCCCTCATCCGGCCTGCGGCCACCTTCTCCCCTCGCTCCGCGAAGGGAGAAGGCTCTGAACTCATGCGCTTGGTCTGGATATTTCTCGCGCTGGCCTTGGTGCTGGCGGTGCCGTTCCTGCTCTGGCGGGACGTGGGCGTCTTCACGCCGGAGGGCGCGGTGGCGTGGCTGCGCGAATACGGCCGCTGGGCCTGGCTCGCGGGCATCGGTTTGCTTGTAGCGGACCTGTTCCTGCCGGTGCCGGGCACGGCCATCATGGCGGCGCTGGGCTTTACCTACGGGCCGTTCGTAGGTGGGGCCGTCAGCGCGGCGGGGTCGTTTCTGTCGGGCGCGCTTGCTTACGAATTGTGCCGCGCGCTCGGGCAACGCGCGGCGGCGCGGCTGGTGAGCGAGGCGGATTTGGCAAAGGGCGAGGCGCTGTTCGCACGCTGGGGCGCGTGGCTGGTCGTGCTGTCGCGGTGGCTGCCGTTGTTCCCCGAAGTCATCGCGTGCATGGCCGGGCTGACGCGGATGCCGGCGGCGACGTTCCTCCTCGCGCTGGCGTGCGGGTCGGTGCCGCTGGGCTTCACCTACGCGGCCATCGGGCACGCGGGCGTGGCACACCCGACGCTCGCGGTGCTGGTGAGCGCGGGCCTGCCGCCGCTGTTGTGGCTGGTGATCCACCGGACGATCTTTACCCGCCGACAACCGGGTCCGCCCGATAGACCGCGTTGAAATGAAGGCTTTTCAGTCGGCAGACGGGCAGTAGTCTCCGCCTCCGTCGCACATGAAAAAACTCCTTCTCCTCGCTCTCGCTGTCTGTCTCGGCAGTTCCATCGCCGCCGCTGCGGACAAGCCGCGCAAGCTCATCATCATCGCTGGCAAGCCCAGCCATCCGCCTCTGATGCACGAGTTCCGCGCCGGCTCGCTGCTGCTGGAGAAATGTCTCAAGGGCGTGCCGGGCCTCACCGTCGAGGTCCACACGAACGGCTGGGTGCGCGATGAGAAATCCTTCGAGGGCGCGGACGCCGTGTTCATCTACGCGGACGGCGGTGGCGGCCATCCGGCCGTGCAGGGCAACCACAAGGAGACGCTCGCCGCGCTCATTCAGAAGGGCGTCGGCTTCGGCTGCGGGCATTACGGCGTGGAGGTGCTCAAGGACAAGGGCGGCGCGGAGTTCAAGGACTGGATCGGCGGCTACTACGAGAATTCCTTCTCCTGCAATCCGATCTGGGAGCCGGACTACAAGATCTTCATCACGCACCCGATCACGCGCGGCGTGCAACCGTTCAGCACGAAGGACGAATGGTATTTCAACATGCGCTTCCGCGACGACATGGCCGGTGTGAAGCCCATCCTCGTGGCCAAGCCCAGTGACGCCGTGCGCGACGGTCCCTACGTTTATCCGCGCGGCCCGTATCCGCACATCCAGGCTGCGAAGGGCCGCGACGAGGTCATGATGTGGGCTGTCGAGCGGCCCGACGGCGGGCGCGGCGTCGGCTTCACCGGCGGGCATTTCCACCTCAACTGGGGCAACGACAACCAGCGCAAGGTCGTGCTCAACGCGCTGCTCTGGCTGGCGAAAGTCGAAGTGCCGAAGAGCGGTGTCGAGTCCAAGATCACCGAGGCGGAACTCATGGCGAACCTCGACCTCAAGCCCACGCCCAAACCGCCGCAGCCGAAGTAAGCCGAGTCAAAGGAAGAGAAGCAGTAGGCCCGGACGGGTGCTTTGCATCGCGCGAAGCATTGTGCTATCGCTCCGGCGATGACCCGCTGGTGCCAGTTCATTTGCGCCCTCTCAGTGGGGTGGCTGACCGGAACCGCCGAGGCTGCCGCCCCGCCGGAGTTTCTCCTCCAGTCGTGGCAGGTCGAGGAAGGGCTGCCGCACAACATCGTCAATCAAGTCATTCAGGACCGCGCGGGCTATCTGTGGGTCGCCACGTCCGGCGGGCTGGTGCGGTTCAACGGCGTCGAGTTCAAGGAGTTTCCCCTGCCCACCGCCACGGCGGACCGCGTGCAGGGCGTGTATGGGCTGCACGAGGAGGCGGACGGCGCGCTGCTGCTGCTGGTGGCGGGCAACCGGATCATCCGGCTCAAGGACGGGCAGTTCACGCGGCATCCCGCCAGCGGCGCGGTGAACGGCCGCAACGCGGCGACGCTCTTCGGCGGGCTGCGCGGCGAGCTGTGGGTGGGCTACGCAGGCGGCGCGCTCAAACGCTGGGCGGATGACCGTGCGGAGCTGCTCAACACCGACCAAAGCCCCGGCGCATGGGGCGTGTCCTCGTTCGTGTCCGGCCTGAACGACAGCGTGTGGGTTGCTGGCGGCGGTTTCCTCGGCCATTACCGCGACGGAAAACTCACGCCGTTTCCCGACGCCGCCGGCACGCAGTTGCGCATCTCCGTGAGTGGTGCCGGCGGGCTGTGGGTGGGCAGCCGCGAGCAGTTGCACCGGCTCGACGCGGGCGTGCTCGCGGTCGTGTCCGAGGTGCCGCCGTGGGCCGGGGCGAATGTGCAGTCGCTGCTCGAAGACCGCGACGGCGCGCTGTGGATTGGCACGGACACGCGCGGATTGTTCCGCTTCAAGGACGGCGAGTTCGCCAGCGTGCCGGTGACGCACCCTCAGGTGATGGGCATTTGCCAGGACCGCGAAGGGAACCTCTGGGTCGCCACGCGCGGCGGCGGCTTGAACCGCGTCCGCCCGCGCCCGTTCCAGATGTTCGACGCGACGGCGGGCCTGGGCGAGGACGTGAGCCACTCGGTGTGCGAGGGGCGGGCCGGAGAAATCTGGTTCGCCAACCGTGGCGGCGGACTGGCGCGGCTCAAGAACGGACGCGTGGAGGTGCTCTCGCAACGCAAGAACTGGCCGCGGCTTTTCGTCAACATCGTCTGCCCGGACGCGCTCGGGCGCATCTGGCTGCTGGCGGACACCGGCATCCATCGCGTGGAAGGCGAAACCGTCCGCCGCGTCGAGGTCGCGCGACCCGGCGGCGTGCGTGTTCTTTTCGGCGCGCGCAACGGCGACGTGTGGATGGGCGGCGAGGAGGGGTTGCTGGGGCGCTTTCAAGGCGACGCGTTCCAAGCCTTCACCGAGGCGGACGGCTTCACGGCGCGGCAGACGCGCGCGTTTGCCGAGGACGCGGAGGGCCGCGTGTGGATTGGCACGGCGGAGGGCGACGTGTTCGCGTTCCACGACGGCACCTTCACTCGCCACTCGCGGGACGACGGCCTGCCGGGCGCAGCCATCCGCGTGATGCGCGTGGACTCGGGCGGCGTGCTGTGGGCGGGCACCGTCGGCGGAGGATTGGTGGCGCGGGCGGACGGGAAGTTCCGCCGCCTCACCGACGCGCACGGGCTGCCGGCGGATTACATCTCGCAAGTGCTGGAAGACAGCCGGGGCCGCATGTGGTTCGGCTCGTATCGCGGCATCTTTCACGTCGCACGGAACGAGCTGCTCGCCTGCGCGCGCGGCGAGACGCGGCGCGTGAACGCCGTCACCTTCGGCAAGAGCGAGGGGCTGCCGGGCGTCTCGTGCCTCGGCGAGGACCACCAGCCCGCCGCGTGGCCGGGACGCGACGGACGGCTCTGGCTCGCCACGCGCAAGGGCGTGCTGGCGATTGACCCTGCGATGGAGCGCCCGAACACAACTCCGCCGCCGGTGCTCATCGAGGAAGTCCTGCTCGACGGCCGGCGCGTGGACGCGGGCGGCATCCTGAACCTCGCGCCGAACGCGCGCCGGCTCGACTTCCGCGTCGCCGTCCTGAGCTTCGCCAGCCCGGAGAAAATCCGGATGCGGCACCGGCTCGAGGGCTTCGAGACGGAGTGGGTCGAGGCCGGCGCGCAACGCACGCTCACTTATCCCAAGCCGCCGCCGGGCGATTACCGGCTGCGCGTCACCGCCGCCAACAACGACGGCGTGTGGAACGAGACGGGCGCGACGCTCGCCTTCACCGTCGTGCCCGCGTGGTGGCAGACGTGGTGGTTTCTCGCCGCCGCCGTGCTCGCGGGCGCGGGCGCGGTGGGCGGCACGGTGCGCTTCATCACGCGCCGCCGGTGGCAGCGCCGGATGCGGAAACTGGAGGCGCAGCACGCGCTGGAACGCGAGCGCACGCGCATCGCGCAGGACATCCACGACGACCTCGGCGCGAGCCTCACGGAAATCGCCTGGCTGGGCGAACTCGCGGAGCAGGACGCCGACGACCCCGGCGAAGTCCGCGCCCAGGCGCGGAAAATCTCCTCGACCGCGCGCGAGACCGTGCGGTCGCTGGACGAAATCGTCTGGGCCGTGCGCCCGGAGAGCGACACGTTGAAGGGGCTGATTGAGTATCTGGGCCGGCGCGCGGACGAGCTGTTCGAGAGCACGCCGGTCCGCTGCTGGTTCACCGCGCCCGCCGAGCTGCCGGACCTGCCGCTGGCGGCGGACGTGCGCCATGACTTCTACCTCGCGTGCAAGGAGGCGCTGCACAACGTCCTCAAGCACGCGCACGCCACCGAGGTCCGCGTGGAGCTGGAGCTGGCCGGGACCACGCTGCGCGCGCGCGTCACCGTCAACGGCCGCGGCTTCGACGCGTCCGCCGCGCGCGCCGACGGCAACGGCCTGCGCAACATGCGGCAGCACATCGAGCGGCTCGGCGGGCGCTTCGAGCTGCGCAGCGCGTCGGGCAAAGGCACGGCCGTGGAAATGAGCATTGTGCTCAAGCAACCCGTGACGGCATGAGTGGAGGCAATGACCAATGACGCAATGCCCAATGCCCAATGAATGCCCGGAGTCCGATGCCCTCCAGTCATTGGGCATTGGGCATTGGGCATTGGACATTGGTCACTCCCATCCCCCCGTTTGTGCGATGGCCGGGGCGGGCGAACTGAATTCCAGTTCCCGCCGTGCTTGCTGGCGACACCATTCCGACCGCTCCGTTGAACGTGATTGAAGCCAAGACTTTTTCCCGCGCACATCCCATGTCCAACGCCGCCCAGCCCGTTCGTGTGTCCATCGTGGAGGACGACGAGCGCGTGCGCCGCAGCCTCACGCAGCTCATCGAGCGCGCGGAGGGCTATCAGGTCGTGAGCAGTTACTCCGACGCCGAGGCCGCGCTGGCGGAAATCCCGAAGCTGCGGCCCGACGTGGTGTTGATGGACATCCGGCTGCCGGGCATGACGGGCATCGAGGCGGTGCGCGCGCTCAAGGCGCAGTTGCCCGCGCTGCCCATCCTGATGCTCACGGTCTATGACGAGGGCGAGTTCCTCTTCAACTCGCTGAAGGCCGGCGCGAACGGCTACCTACTCAAGCGCACCAGCGGCGAGAAGCTGCTCGAAGCCATCACCGAGGCGCGCCACGGCGGGGTGCCGCTCACGCGGCAGATGGCCGGCAAGGTCGCCGCCTACTGTCAGCAGATGGGCCGCTCGGCCGTGGACCTCGACACGCTCACGCGCCGCGAGCGCGAGACGTTGGCGCTGCTGGCCGAGGGCTTCCGCTACAAGGAAATCGCCGACCGCCTCGGCATCAGCATGGACACCGTGCGCGAATACGTGCGTGGCGTTTACGGCAAGCTGCACGTCAGCTCGCGCACCGAGGCGGTGGTGAAATATCTGGGCAAGTAGCCGCCGCGCCCGGTGGAACCGGCTGCCCTTCGCGTCCCCCCAAACGTGCGGTTACGGAGCCTGCCAGCGTTCGCTAATCTGGCCACACTGATGACCACGCTGCGCCCTGCTCAAGCTCCGTTCAAGCGGACAACTCGTCGGATTCTTCTGCCGCTCCTGCTCTCGCTCGGCTGCCTCCTCCTGCCGGCCTGCCGCCGTCGGCGGGCCGCGCCGCCACCGGATGTCCAAGCGGCCAACGATTCAGTGGCCGCCGCCCCGGCAGGAAACGACCCGGCCCCGACTCGGGTGCTGCCGCCGCCGCCGCCCGCAGAGCCTTCCGCCGCCGTCGCCGGGCGGCTCGACCTGAATGAGGTCAACCAGCGCATCCGCGATTTCCGGGAGAACAACGGCCGCATGCCCCGCAGCATCGAGGAACTCGTGACCACGAAATACCTCCCCGTGATGCCGCCGGTGCCACCCGGCATGAAACTCGTCCTCGGGCCGGACAAGGAGCGCGCCGTGCTCGTCGGCCGGTAAGCTCAACAACCAACCCCAACAACGAATGAAAGCAAACCAACCCGCAACACGAATGAACCCCTCCCTCCAGCCTCGTGCCGTTTCAACGCGCCGCGCCCTGGCCTTCACCCTGATTGAACTGCTCGTCGTCATCGCCATCATCGCGATTCTGGCGGGCATGCTCCTGCCCGCCCTGAGCAAGGCCAAGGCGAAGGCCAAGCAGACCGGCTGCCTGAACAACTCCAAGCAGATGGGGATGGCCTTCGCGCTCTACGCCGGCGACTACGAGGACAAGATCGCCCTCGCCTACAACGTCCCTGGCGGCTTCGCGACGCTCCGGGAGGTCACATTCGACGATTACCTTTCGACCTATGTGGGCATGCCTTTGATGACCACGGCCGAGTCGGAGGCGCAGATCGTGCCCGCCAACAAATACAGCCCGATCTTCAAGTGCCCGGCTGACGCGGTAGCACGCGTCAGCCTCGCCGGGACTCCGACGAACGTGGCGCGCACCTACTCCATGCCCAATGTGCAATCAGGCGGCTCCATCAGCACCGGCATCAACGGCAACAACCCGGCGAACCGCCGGTTCACCGACTGCAACGACGCTGCGGGCACCATGCTGATGGCGGAGAAGCCGTTCTCCGGCAACAATGCGGGCGGCGTCTCCCAGTCGGTATCGCGCAGCCTGGCGGAGTTGCAGGCCGGCGTGTCCGGCGCGGGCGTCATCCCCTTCCACACCAACAAGCCGACGTTCCTCCTCTGCGACGGCCATGTGGAGGCCATCGAGCCGATCAAGACCATCGGCACCGGCACCGCCGCCTCGCCGCGGGGCATCTGGTCGCTCGACCCGGCCGACTGAGGACGAGCGACGCGGTCTGGGTCTTGACCGGCGCGATTGGGCGGGGATGCCCGGGCCTTGACTTGGTGGCTCACCCACCTGCTGGCTTGGCTGAACGTCGCGCATCCATCCCACAACGGCGGTTGCTCATTCGGCGTGAAGTTCGCCCCTGCCTCGCCGTCGAAAACACCCGTATGATCAACCGCCTCCTGTTGTCCACGCTCCTTTGCTGCGC
>JBEBFV010000010.1:0-33150 GCA_040081795.1 Limisphaerales bacterium
GCGTAGTTCGGGAAGGTCTCGACGCGCCAGCCCTTCACGCCGAGCGCGTGGCAGGCGGGGATTTCATCGCGCAGCCGGTGGACGATGATGAACGGGAAGCCGGGGTCCGCGAGGTTGCTCCAGTAGCCGCGGTCGTAGAGTTCGGGCAGCAGCTTGCCCCACTCCTGATAGAGCCAGCGCGCGTAACTCTTCTCCGGCGCGATGGGATTCGAGAAGCCGTGCACGCGGTCCAGCGCGATGGGCGCGAGCGCGCCCATGATGCGCACGTCGGGCTTCCAGCGCTTCGGCGGCCTCATGTAGGAGTGGTAGATGTAGAACGCGAGCTTCGTGTCCGGGAACTCGCCCTCGACGCCCTTGAGCACCTGGTTGAAGAACCAGATGTAGCGGTCGGTGACGGACAGCTCGTTCGAGAACGGGTCGAAGTCCCCGCCGTCCAGCGCGCGGCAGCGCTCGCACTCGCAGAAGCCCGCGCCGTCGTTTGGCCCCATGCCGATGACCGGCCCGCGCCCGGCCTTGCGCGCCTGCTTCACATGGTTGATGGCGAACTCAAGGAGCTTGGGATTCGACACGCAGTGCTGCCGCGTCGTGCGCACGCCTTTCACCAGCGAGAACATCTCGGCGACTTCCTGGTTCTCAATCGCCTTGGTCGTCTTGTTCACCGTGACCTTCGGCGCGGGCAGGCCATGCCCGCCGGGGAACGCCACACCGCCGCAGCGCACGCGGGACTGCCAGTCCTTGTCCGGCATCTGGAACCAGCGCGAGGGGAACGACGGCGACTGCGCGGTCTGCTGCGCGCGCACGTCCACGGTGGCGAGCTTGGGGATGACCGTGCCGAGCGGGCCGGGCATGAACCAGCGGCAGCCGAGCTGTTCGAGCAGCTCCAGCGCGCCGTAAGCCGTCCCTTCCTCGGCGCCCGCAATCATCACCGCGTCCGCCGTGACGTGCAGCGCGAACGCGCCGCGCACGGCGTTCGCCGGCAGGCCGACGCGCTCGCGCACGTTGCGACCGAGGAACACGGGCACGCGGCGGGCGGCCTTGCTCTGCTTTATGAAATCGCCGACCTCCGCCGCGTTGACCGTGGCCGTCTCCAGCTTCGAGCCGGACATCTTTTCGATGTGCTCCGCAAGTTCCTTCGCGGCGAGCTTCTCAGCATCGTCCGGCTGTGCCGGCAGCGCGAGCACGGCGGTGGGCTGGCCGTTCTTCACGAGCGTAGCCGCGCTGAGTGGAAGTGCGGACAGAAGGGCGACGAGCAGGAGGAGTGCGAGTTTGGGGAAGGCGCGTGATTTCATGTCCTGCTACTGACGCGGGCGTCGGTGGTTCTTCTCATGCCGGCCGCCGGGCCGGGCTTGAGTTCTCCCACCCCAAGTCGTTCACTCGCCGCATCAGCACCGCATTGTCAGGCACACCGCCACCCGCCACGCCCGTCGGGCGTGTGGTGCTGGCCAGCTTCATCGGCACGACCATCGAGTGGTATGACTTCTTCCTCTACGGCACGGCGGCGGCGCTGGTGTTCAACAAGCTGTTCTTCCCGAACATTGACCCGCTTGCGGGCACGATGGCGGCCTTCGCCACCTACGCCGTCGGCTTCTTCGCGCGTCCGCTGGGTGGCGTCATCTTCGGCCACTTCGGCGACAAGCTCGGACGCAAGTCCGTGCTCGTCACCACGCTCATGCTCATGGGCGTGGCGACGTTCTGCATCGGCCTGCTGCCGACCTACGAGCAGGCGGGCGTGCTCGCGCCGGTGCTGCTCGTGGCGCTGCGCTTCGTGCAAGGGATCGGCGTCGGTGGCGAATGGGGCGGCGCGGTGCTGATGGCCGTGGAGCACGGGCATCGCGGACGACGCGGTTTCTACGCGAGCTGGGTGCAGGCGGGCGTGCCGGTCGGGCTGCTGCTGGCCAACGCGGTCTTCTCCGCGTGCTCCTCGATGCCCGAGCAGGACTTCCTAGCGTGGGGCTGGCGCGTGCCGTTCCTGCTGGGAATTCTGCTGCTGGCGGTCGGCATGTTCATCCGGCTTCAAATTCTGGAAAGCCCGCTCTTCGAGGCGGCGAAGGCCGCCGCGCCCGAAACCGCGCCGCGCCTGCCCGTGCTGGAAGCCATCCGCCTGCACCCGCGCAACGTGCTCGTGGCGATGGGCGCGCGCTTCGCGGAGAACGCGTCGTTCTACGTCTTCACCGTCTTCGTGCTCTCCTACGCGACGACGAAGCTCGGCGCGACAAAGAGCGACGTGCTCAATGGCGTGCTCCTCGGCTCGGCGGTGCAGCTCCTCGCAATCCCGCTGTTCGGCGCGCTGTCGGATCGCGTCGGTCGGCGACCGGTGTATCTCGGCGGGGCGCTTGCGCTTGCGCTGTTTGCGTTCCCGTTCTTCTGGCTGGTGGACACGCGCACGACGGCGGGTTTGTGGGCGGCAATCACCGTCGGGCTGATCGTCCACTCCGCGATGTATGGGCCGCAGGCGGCGTTTTTCTCCGAGCTGTTCAGCACGCGTGTGCGGTGCAGCGGCGTGTCGCTCGGCTACCAGCTCGCGTCGCCGCTGGCGGGAGGCCTCGCGCCGCTCATCGCGACGGCCTTGCTGAAGTGGGCCGACGGAAAACCGTGGCCCGTGTCGCTGTATCTCATCGCGATGTCAGCCATCACGCTGGTGTCCGTCTGGTGCGCGAAGGAGACGAACCGGACGGAACTGACGGAGAAGGTTGAATGAGTCCGAGGTAAACGGCGGGGCGGAGACCGGCGCTTCGTGCTACTTCGCGAAGCACTCTGCCGGCATCCGCGCGTGCTGCGCAGCGTGTGGTTTGAACTCCATCTGCCGCAGCACGTCGGCATCGAGGTCCACGCCCGGCGCGAGTTCGCGGAGGTGCAGCCCATCCGCCTTCAGTTCAAACACCGCGCGCTCGGTGACGTAGAGCACTTGCTGGCCCCGCGCGACCGCCGACGGGCCGTGGAAGCAGACTTGGGCGACGCGTTTCACGAACTTCGCCTTCGCCCCCTCGCGCGTGATGCGCAGTGCGCCGTCGGTTGCGTCCACTTCGAGTCCATCCGCGCGGAACGTGCAGGCGAAGACGACGCGGCGCGCGCTCTGCGTGATGTTCACGAAGCCGCCCACGCCCGCGAAGCGGCCGTCACCGAACGCGCTCACGTTCACGCTGCCCTCGGCGTCCACCTCCAGCGCGCCGAGCACGGCGATGTCCAGCCCGCCACCATCGTAGAAATCAAACTGCGACGGCTGGTCCACGACCGCCTCCGGGTGCGCGGTGCAACCGAAGCTCAACCCGCCCGCCGGCACGCCGCCGATAGGCCCGCTCTCAAGCGTGAGCGTGAACTCCGCAAGGCGTCCGGTCTCCGCTGCGACCGCCGCGACGGCCTCGGGCACGCCGATGCCGAGGTTCACGATGTCGCCGGTCCGGATTTCATTCAGCACGCGGCGGCCGATGATTTTCCGTTCGCTGAACGGCATTGGCTCGAAGGCAGCGGAACTTCCTGCGCTCGTGACGTAAGCCTCGTTGAACGGCTCGGCGAAAGTCTGGTCGTGCTGCGCGCCCCCGGAGACGACGATGTAATCTACGAGCACGCCCGGCACACGCACGGCTTTCGGGTCGGCGATGCGCTCGACGATGCGCTCGACCTGAGCGATGACGATGCCGCCGTGGTTGCGCGCAGCCTGCGCGATGGGCAGCACCTCGCCGATGAGCGCCTCGCGTTCAAGCGTGAGGTTGCCGCGCGCGTCGGCGGTCGTGGCGCGGATGAGGCCGACATGAACGGGGAACGTGCGGTAGCGCAGCCACTCCTCGCCATCGAGCGAGACGCGCTCGACGAGCGGCTCGGTGGTGCGCGCGTTGAGGCGGCCGCCGCCGTTGAGCGGGTCAATGAAGGTGTTCATCCCGATGCGCGTGAAGACGCCGGGGCGCTTCGCAGCGATCTCGCGGAGCAGCACACAGAGGACGCCTTGCGGGAAGTTGTAAGCCTCGATCTCGTTCGCCAGCGCGAGCCGGCCCAGCTTGGGCGCGAGGTTCCAGTGGCCGCCGACGACGCGCTTCACAAGGCTGGCGTGGGCGAGATGGTTCAGGCCGCGTTCGCCTCGGTCGCCTTGTCCGGCGCAGTAGAGCAGCGTGAGGCCGCGCGGCGAACCGCTCTCAAGGAAGCGTTGCTCCAGCGCGGACGAAAGCATCTCCGGATGCCCCGCGCCGACGAAGCCACCGACGGCGACCGTCGCACCGGACGGAATCGCGGCCACGGCCTCGGCGGCGGAGACGATGCGGGCGGCGGCTCTCACCCGCGCCACCCTCCGTTGACTTCGATGGTCTGGCCGCTCACGTAGCTCGCAAGCGGCGAGCACAGGAAGAGCGCGACGTGTGCGACCTCCTCTGGCGTGCCGAGGCGGGCGAGCGGGATGTTCTTGAGCATCTCGGCGCGCGCTGCTTCGGGGATTGTCGCGGCCATGGTGGTGTCAATCACGCCGGGCGCGATGGCGTTGGCGCGGATGCCACGGCGCGCACACTCGCGGGCAAGCACGCGCATCATCGCCTGCACGCCGGCCTTGGCAGCGGCGTAGTTGGCCTGGCCGAAGAATCCTTGAATCGCCGCGATGCTGCCCATGCTCACGATGGCCCCGCCGTCGCGCATGACTTCGAGCCCGAACTTGCAGCAGTGGAAAACGCCCGTGAGGTTCACGTCCAATACGGCCTGCCATTCGTCGGGGGACATCTTCGAGAGGGTGCGGTCACGGAGGATGGCGGCGTTGTTGATGAGGAAGTCCAGCCCGCCGCGCCGCGCCTTCACCGCCTGCATCATCGCGCGGACGGCGTCGGCGTCGGCAACATCCGCCGCGAGCACGTCGGCGCTGTCGGGGCGCAGCGCGTTCAGCTCGGCGGCCAGTCGCTCCGCATCGGCGCGCGTCGTGCCAAGGTCGGGATGGTTCAGCACGACCATCGCCCCGGCGGCGTGGAACGTGCGCGCCATCTGCGCGCCGATGCCCTGCGACGCGCCGGTGATGAGGGCGACCTTTTCAGAGAGATCAATGGTGATGGCCATGCGGTGACGCGATGAAACTGGAGCGGCGGCGGGAATTCAATGCGTTTGCACTCGCAACACCGGAGGAGCACATCTCAGTTTCACGCAAGGTGGATGGAGAACTTCGAGTCAACAAGGACACCTGCTGCCACCATTTCATGGAGCGAAACCACGGAAGCCTGCGGATTTCAGGTTCGCTCGCTGCGAGGCACGAGCGGGAAATGGAACGGCGTGGAGGCGCGGTCACAAGTGACCATCCATCGTCACCCCACCGGCAGCAGCTCTGGGATCGGCTCGCCGAACGGGAGGATCGGCATCGGGCGGCCAGTGTGGTCAGGGAAGGATTGCTCCCAATCAATGCCGAGGTGCTGATACACCGTGGCCCAGAGGTCGTTGGGCGACATCGGACGCTCAATGGGATGCTCGCCTCGGCTGTTGGTCGCGCCGACGATCTGGCCGGTGCGCATCTTCGCGCCGGCGACGATGAAGGACATCGCCTGCGGCCAATGGTCGCGACCCGGCTGCATCACGCCGGTCTGCGTGCCGAGGGCGGTCGAGACGCGCGGGGTGCGGCCAAATTCGCCGGTGACGATGAGCAGCGTCTTCTGGTCGAGGCCGCGCGCGTAAAGGTCTTCGATGAGCGCGGACACGGCCTGGTCGTATGGCGGGAAGCGCCAGCGGGCGTCATCGAACAGGTGGCAGTTCACCGCGTGGGAATCCCAGTTGTAGGAGCCGTATTTCGGGGCGGCCGTGCCGGGATGTTCCCAGACCATCGTGACGAAGCGGCAGCCGGCCTCGACGAGCCGGCGTGCCATTAGGCCGCGCTGGCCGTAGGCGTGCATGCCGTAGCGGTCGCGGACGGACTGCGGCTCGCGCGAAATGTCGAAGGCTTCGCGCACCGGCTCGCTCGTGAGCATGTCGAAGGCGCGCTGGCTGTATTGGTCCATCGCGTCCATGAGGCCGGTGCGGTCGGCGTCGCGGCGGAGACGATCCATGCCCTTGAGCAGGTGGAGGCGGTCGTCGAGGCGCGTCTCCATGTCCGGCGTGAGGCCGAGGTTCTGCACCTTGAACGTGGGCGAAGCCGGATCGCCGCCCACGACGAAGGGCGTGTTGACCGAGCCGAGCCACGCAGCTCCGAGGCTGAAGGTGTCAATCTGCGCGCGGCCCGCATCCGTGCCGAGGACGCAGGCGGGCATGCCCTTGGGGCCGGTGTGGCGTTCGTTGAAAATCTTGCTGATGTAGGAAGTCACGGCCGGCGCGTCGTTGACGAAGCCGGCAGGTTCCGCCGGCAGGCGGCCGGTCATGAAGCGTTTGTGACCGCCGCCGTGGTCCGCGAAGGTGTGATGGCAGGAGCGGACGATGGTGAACTTGTCGGTAATCTTCGCCTGCATCGGGAACAGCTCGGAGATTTCGATGCCCGGGACGTTGGTCTTGATGGGCCGGAAGATGCCCCGGTAATCGGAGGGGGCATTGGGCTTCAAGTCGTAGGTCTCCATGTGCGGCGGACCGCCGGGGAGCCAGACAAAGATCACCGAGGTGTCGCGAAGGTTCTTGCCGGACTGCTTGGCGATGGATTCCAGGCGGAACAAGTCGCTGAGCCCGAGGCCCGTGGCGGCGAGCGCGCCCGCTTGCAGGAAGCTGCGGCGCGAGACGGGGCCGCGACAGGATTTTGCGCCGGTGGTCATGGTGAAAAAGTAGCTGGGCAACCGACGGCTGTCAGCGGGTTAAATTCAGCGCCAACTTGGAGCGCGGCGTTCACGCCGCAGAGGGCGGCTGCGGGATTTGCGCGCCCGGACGTGCTCGGCTCTCGCACGCTTCAGAGGCCTGAGGCAGCTCTCCCTCACGCGCCGATCTGCTTCTTGATGGCCTCGGAGATCTTGTTGGACCACTTGTCCAGCATGGCCATGTCCTTGCCTTCGATGAGCAGACGGCACTTTGGCTCGGTGCCGGAGTAGCGGAGGAGGACGCGTCCACCGCCTGGCTGCACCTCAGCCTCGGCCTGTTTCACAAGGTCTAGCACACCGTCAAGCTGCTCGAAGGGCTTCTTCTCGCGGACCTTGATGTTGGAAACCTGCTTGGGGAAGCGCGTCCAGCAGCGCTTGAGCTTGGAGAGGTTCTCGCCGCGCGCCTTCATGATGCGCAGCACCTGGAGCGCGGCCACGAGGCCGTCGCCGGTGGTCGAGTAGTCGCGGAAGATCAAGTGGCCGCTCTCCTCGCCGCCGAAGTTGTAGCCGCACTTGAGCATCTCATCTATCACGTTCTTGTCGCCGACGGAGGTGTAAACAATCTTGCCGCCCGCCGCCTGCATCGCCGCGCCGAGGCCGGCGTTGCTCATCACGGTGGAGACGAGTGTCTTCTCCGCGAGCGTGCCTTGCGCCAGCATGTCGAGAGCGGCGAGAGCCATGATGTCGTCGCCGTCGAGGAGGATGCCTGTCTCGTCGCAGAGGATTACGCGGTCGGCGTCGCCATCGTGGGCGATGCCGAGGTCAGCGCGGTATTCGCGGACCTTGGCGCACAAGTTCTGCGGGTGCATGGACCCACATTCCTTGTTGATGTTCGTGCCGTCGGGCGTGTTGCCGAAGACGAAGATTTCCGCGCCGAGTTCGCGCAGGACGCTGGGCGTGGCCTTGTAGGAAGCGCCGTTGGCGCAGTCCACGACGATGCGCATGCCATCAAGCGTCAGGCCCTTGGGGAAGCTGGCCTTGGCGAACTCGATGTAGCGGCCCAGCGCGTCATCAATGCGGACGGCCTTGCCGATCTCGGTGGCGGAGGGGCGCACGCTCTCGATGTTGCCGCTGAAGACGAGGCTTTCAATCTGCGCCTCGATGGGGTCGGGCAGCTTGAAGCCGTCGGCACCGAAGAACTTGATGCCGTTGTCATCGTAGGGGTTGTGGGAGGCGGTGATGACGATGCCGGCGTCGCAGCGCAGCGAGCGCGTGGCGTAGGCGACGCCCGGCGTGGGCAGCGGGCCGATGAAGAGGACGTCGACGCCCATGCTGAGGATGCCGGAGGAGAGGGCGTTCTCGAGCATGTAGCCGGAGAGGCGCGTGTCCTTGCCGATGACGATGCGGTGCTTGCCACGAGAGCGGGACTGCGACTCCAGGTTCTTGAAGACGTGCGCGGCGGCGCGGCCGAGCTTGAGGGCGGTCTCGGCAGTGACGGGTTCGACGTTGGCGGTGCCGCGGACGCCGTCGGTGCCGAAGATTTTCTTGGGTGCGGTGCTCATATCAGGGTTGCTGGGGCTTGGTTGAAAGTGGAACCACCGGCGTGATGATCGCCTCGGTGGGCGAAACCTTCAGGAGGGCGATCTCCGCAGGCAAATGCACGAGGATTTTTTTTGTCAGGCCCACCGTGTCGCTCACGTCGGTGAGGCTGATGAAAACCTCGAGCTGATGCGCGGTCAAGGCCTGCACTTTGGCCAGCGGGCCATTTACCGTCACGTCCACGACGCTCGGCTCGACGCGGAAGGCGCGCAGGTCGGCGGCGGACTTCATCACGGTAATGGGAACGCGCTCAATCTTGCGCGTGACCGTGCCGAGCGTGGGCTGGCTGGGGCGGAGGTTGTTCTGCGCGCCGAAGATCGCGAACCAGATCATCGTCGCCAGCACGAGCGAGAAGAGCTTGAGCCAGAAATTCTGGAGGATGGCGTCGCGGGCGGACATTTACTTGGCCTCGACTTTCTTCGGGACGATGACGGGAGCAGGCGCTCTCGGCTCAGTGGGCTTCGCCGGGGCTGGCTCCGCAGCCGGGGCTTTCGGTGTGCCGGTCAGCTTGATGTTCCGGGCAATCCAGAGGCGCAGATTGTCCGCCCAGTTCCGCGTGCGGACGCGCTTGACGAAGATGGACGTGAGGAACGCACGCAGCTCCTCGGCGGTCACGCCGCGTTTCAGCTCGCCCCGAAACGCATACGAAATCGCGCCGGTCTCCTCGGACACTGCCACGACCACAGCATCCGTCTCCTCGCTCAAGCCAATGGCCGCGCGATGGCGGGTGCCGAGGGACTTGTGCAAATCCTGCCGCTGCGTGAGCGGGAAGATGCACGCGGCGCGCAGGATTCGGCCGTTCTTGAGCAGCACGCCGCCATCGTGGATCGCGTTGTTCGGGAAGAAAATCGTCTCCAGCATTTCCGGCGTCGCCTCGCAATCCACCGCCACGCCAGACTCGATGGCCTCGGTGAGGTTGATGCTCTGCTCCATCGCCATCAGCGCGCCGATGCGCACGTCTGCGAGCCGCTCGACGGTCTCGATGATGACCTCGACATCCTCGCGCTGCTCGCGGGCGGACATGAGCAGCGACTGGTTGCCCAGCTCGGCCAGCAGCCGGCGCAGCTCGGGCTGGAAGATGACCAGCACCGCGACCGCACTGAACGCGGAAAAGGTCGTAAGCAGCCAGCGCAGCACCGTCAGTTCCAGCACCGTCGTGATGAAGCTCAAGGCGACGAACAACACCACCAGCCCAGTGACAACCGGCGCGCCCCGCGTGCCGCGGATGAAGTTCGCGGCGTAGTAAATCCCCACCGCGAGGATGAGAATCTCCAGCGCGGGCCGCCAGATGAGGCTGATGATTTCGAATGCCACTGTGTCGGCGGACACTTTGCCGCAAACGCGCGGCGGAGAGAAGCAAGTAATCAGTTTTCAGCGTTCAGTATTCAGTGCCGGAAGGGTTCCGCGAGCCAATGCTTCACCGACCACTGAACACTGAATACTGCTTACGGTTCCGGTCGGCTCGCCTGAATCGCCTCGGCCACGCGCGCCGCCCGCACCGTCTCGCGCACGTCATGCACGCGGAGGATTTGCACGCCGTCCCGCACGGCCAGGGCCGCGCAGGCCAGTGCGCCGGGCAGGCGCTCCGCCGGGCTTTCTGCACCGGTGAGTTTGCCGAGGAAGGCTTTGCGCGAAACGCCCAGCAGCAAGGGACGGCCGTGGCGGACGAAGCTAGGCAGCGCGCCGAGCAACTGCAGGTTGTGCTTCAGCGTTTTGCCGAAGCCGATGCCGGGATCGAGCACGACCTGCTCCGGGCGGACGCCGGACTTCTCGAGACGCGCGAGGCGCTCTGCAAAGAACGCGTCCACCTCGCGCACCACGTCCGCGTAGGCCGGGTTCTGCTGCATGGTCTGCGGCGTGCCTTGCATGTGCATCGCCACATAGCCGGCGCGGAACTCGGTCACGACGCGCGCCATCGTGTCGTCGGAGCGGTTCGCTGCGATGTCGTTGACGATGCTCGCGCCCGCCAGCAGCGCGGCCCGCGCGACTTCCGGCTTCTGCGTGTCCACCGAGATGGGCACTTGCAGCCGCAGGGCGAGCTCCTTGATGACCGGCACGACGCGGCGGATTTCCTCCGCCGCCGAAACCGGAGTCGCGCCGGGCCGCGTGGATTCGCCGCCGACGTCCAGCAAGTCAGCGCCCTCGCGAATCATGTGGCCCGCGCGCTCCAAGGCGGCCTCAACAGAGAAAAACTTCCCGCCATCCGAGAAGGAGTCAGGCGTCACGTTCAGCACGCCCATCACGAGCGTAAGTCTCGGGAATCGGAACTCGTGTCGGCCGGCGCGCCAAAGCATGGCGGATTTCACCATAGGCGGGATGCAATGACCAATGCCCAATGACGCGGCGCATCGCGCTACGCCGTCAGAACGGCGAATCCTCTGTGTGCTCGCTGGTTTCGCCCATATCGCTGAAGTCCGTCGCAGGGGCGTGCGGGCGAAGGTTCCATTCATCCCGAAGTTCGAAGGGGATGTCGGCGAGGAAGCGCGAGGGCTGCTGCATCGCATCGCCACCGCCTTGCATGAAGCGCATGAGCGGGTGCGAAAGATACAGCTCGTCCTTCGCGCGCGTGACGGCGACGTAGAAGAGGCGGCGCTCCTCCTCCTCGCCCTCGGGCGAGTCAATTGAGCGCGACGAGGGAAAGAGTCCGTCGCAGAGCATGATGACGAACACGACGCGGAACTCGAGACCCTTGGCCTGGTGGATGGACGAGAGGCGAATCTTCTCGTGGTCATCCTCGCGCGGCTTGTCGTCCTCGGCCTCGAGGTTCGTGAGCAGCGCGAGCTGCGTGAGGAAGTCCTCGACCGTCGCGAACTGGCGCGAGAACGCGGCGAGCTGCTCCAGGTCTTCGAGGCGGTTGCGGAAGTTGGGGTAAGTGGCCTTGAGGTAATCCTCGTAGCCGGCCTCCAGCACGAGGCGGATCATGGCGTCGGTCTTCGCACGGATTTCCGGCGCGCAGAGCTGGGCGATGGTGGCGGTGAACTGCGCCCAGGCGGCGGCGGTCTTTTTGGGGACGGCGCGGGCGCTTTGCTGAAGGGCAACGGCGAGCGAGGGGGGCGGGCGTTGCGTGTTGCGTGTTGCGTGTTCGGAGTCGAGTTCGGGCACGCAGCGCGCAGCGCGAAACACGTTCCACAGCTTGTCCGCGCTCTTGCCACCGACGCCTGGCATCATCCGCACAAGCCGCTTGAACGAAATCTCGTCGCGCGGGTTGTGGACGAGCTTGAGATAGGCGGCAACGTCCTTCACGTGCGCTTGCTCGAAGAAGCGGATGCCGCTGGTGATGCTGAAGGGGATGTTGCGGCGGGTCAGCTCGAACTGGAATTCCAGCGCGTGGAAATGCGAGCGGTAGAGCACGGCCATCTCGTTCAGCGGGATGCCTTCGTCGCGCAGCTCCAGCGCACGCTGGGCGACGAAGGAGGCTTGCTCGCCAGCGTCCATGCACGCGACCACGATGGGCTTCACCCCAGACGGGCGGGCCGGCGCGAGTTCCTTCTGGAACTGGTGGATGTTCGGCGCGATGGCGGCGTTGGCGAAGGCGAGAATCTCCGGCGTGCTCCGGTAGTTGACCTCAATCTTGAAGGTCTGGCAGCCGAAGTAGCGCTTTGGAAACTCGAGGATGTTTTTGAAGTTCGCCCCGCGCCACGCGTAGATGCTTTGCGCGTCGTCGCCCACGACCATCACGTTCTTGTGGACGGCGGCGAGGCGGTCAATGAGTTCGCCCTGGAGCGAGTTCGTGTCCTGATACTCGTCCACGAGGATGAACTGGAAGCGGCGCTGGTAGAAGTCGCGCAGGTCGGGGAACTCCTTGAGAGCGCGTAGCCATTGCGTGAGCAGGTCGTCGAAGTCCATGCCGTTCGTGGCCTGCTTGCGCGCGCGGTAGCGGGCGGCGATGTCCTCAATCTTGTTCGCGAGCGGCGCGAAGTGGTCGTAGTCCTGCGCGAGCGTTTCGGCGAGGGAGCGGCCGGTGTTCAGCGCCATCGAGAAAATGTCGCCGAGCACGTCGGGCTTCGGGAAACGCGTCTCCTTCACGTCAATGCCCGCCTCGTCCACGCAGGCTTGCAGCAAGTCCTTCGCGTCCTCGCGGTCGAGGATGGTGAAGTCGGGCCGCCAGCCGAGCACCTCGGCGTGCCGGCGGAGAATGCGGTTGCCGACGGAGTGGAAGGTGCCGCCCCAAAGCTGCGAGACATCGTTGCCCAGCAGGTCGGCGACGCGGCGCATCATCTCCTTCGCCGCCTTGTTCGTGAAGGTCAGCAGCAGGATGCGGTCGGGCGCGATGCCGTGCTCGATGAGCCACGCCACGCGGTAAGTCAGCGTGCGCGTCTTCCCCGCGCCCGCGCCGGCAATGACGAGCGCGGGGCCATCCTCGGCGGTCACGGCGGCATATTGCTGCGCGTTGAGCTCCCGCGCGTAATCAATCTGCAACTCGGCGGGAGCGGAGAAGCGGTTGAGCTGGTAGTCGCGAGACACGCCGGGGATTCAACGGGCTGGGGCCAAGGGGGAGAAGGAAAAAGGCGTGATGCGTGACGCGTGAGTTCCGCAGGGACGCCACCGAACTGCCTCACGCATCACGCTGCTACTTGGCGGCGACCGCCGCGGGCTCCGCGAACATCCGGCGCGTGCGCTCGACGTTGGCCTCGACGTGCGCGAGGTAGGTGCTCGGTCCGTCGGGATACGGCTCGTTGAGGAAGCGATGGACGCCTTGAAAGTCTTTCTCGAGCTTGGGCCGCACGTATTTCTCCCAGAACATCGGAGTGGCCTTCATTAAATGGCCGGCGCTCTCGAACATCATCTTTGTGCCGCTGTAGCCGGCTGACTCCGCAAACTCGCTGAAGAGAATTGGGAGCTTGTCCACGTAGTCATCGGCTGCCATCTGGCCCACCAAGTCCGCCGAGCCGATGCAGAAGCTCACGGTGCGCTCGACCTCGCCCTGAAACGGGATGGCCTCGATCTTCACGTTGACGCCCGTGCAACGGATCATGCGCATGACGATGCCGGCGTCCTCGGTGGAGAAGCCCTTCTCGGCGAGGATCTGCTGGGCGAAGTTTGCGCTGCGGCTGACGTGGATGAGCGTGTATTTGGCTCCGGTGCCTTCGTTGTCGCCGCGCACCTTCAGGTAGCCGGTGTCGTGCAGGAGAATCGCGAGCAGGCCGAGCTCAAACATCCGCTGGGGCACCGCAGGCGTGGCGCCCGCGCGCTGACGGTTCCGGAGGATCTGCGCGTAGCAGAGCGTGCCTTGCAACGTGTGCTCAAGGTCGTGGTAGAGCGCGTCAATCGGCTGGTAATCCCGGTAGCGTCCCTCGAAGGCATCCACAGCCCAGCCGAAAAATCTGGCGACGGAGTCCCGTTCCCCCTTGCTGAACATTTCACTGTGTATCGCGGCAACGGCAGCCTGGACTGCCGCCGGACTTTTCGTGTCCGCTATTGGGAACATCGGGGCGAACCTAGTCAGACAGCATCGCCATTGCACGCCTTTTTTCCATTCGCGGCAACGGTGGGGGCTGGAAATGGGCTGGCGGCTGGCCACTGTCTTGGACACTCTCCGGTCATGCACCTGACCCGCCGCCAATTCCTCCAACACACCAGCGTCGCCGCCGTTGCGACCACCGGATGCGCCACCGTCCCCTCTGCCCCGGACGCGCTCATCATTGACACGCACCAGCACCTTTGGGATCTGGCCAGCCAGAAACTCCCGTGGCTCGGTGACGCGCCGGCGGTGCTGCGCAAGAGCTACCGGACGGAGGAATATCGCGCCGCCACGGCCGGCTTGAACGTGCGCGCCATCTACATGGAAGTGGACGTGGCGGAGGCCGGACTCGTCGCCGAGGCGGAGTTCGTGCTGGGCCTCGCCACGGCCGGGCAGACGCCCACTCGCGCGGCGGTCATCGGCGGGCGCCCGGACGCGCCGGGCTTCCCGGACTACGTGAAACGATTCCGCGCCAACCCGCGCTTCAAGGGCGTGCGCCGCGTGTTGCATTCGCCGGCGACACCCGCCGGATACTGCCTGAAGCCCGAGTTCGTGCGCGGCGTGCGGCTGTTGGGCGAGGCGGGCAGGAGCTTCGACTTGTGCATGAGGGCACCCGAGCTGATGGACGCCGTGAAGCTCACCGAGGCTTGTCCCGGCACGCGCTTTGTGCTCGATCACTGTGGCAACCCCGACCTCAAATGCTTCCGCGCATCCCGCCCCGGCGAGGACAAGCCGCGCCACACGGCAGACCAGTGGAAGCGCTCGATTGACGCCCTCGCGAAACGCCCGAACGTCATCGGCAAAATCTCCGGCATCGCCGCGAGCCTCACCCAAGGCGGCGGCGCGGACGACCTCGCGCCTGCGGTCAACCACTGCCTCGACGCCTTCGGCCCCGACCGCGTGGTGTTCGGTGGCGACTGGCCCGTCTGCCTGCTCGGCGCGACCTACCAGCAATGGGTGACGATGCTCCGGCAGATCATCGCGAGCCGCCCGGCGGAGCAGCAGCGCAAGCTCTGGTCCTCAAACGCGCTGCGGCACTACGCGCTGGCGGTCTGAGCGAGTCCTCCTGAAAATGGAAAGGGCAGGCTGGTTTCAGCCTGCCCTGAGAGTCACGGACGGAAGGGACTACTTCTTCTCTTCCTTCTTTTCGTCCTTCTTCTTCGCCGGGGGCTTGCCGATGTTCAGGGTGGTTGCCTCCAGCTTTCCGTCGGCGGCCGCCTTGAGGCCACCGTAAACGTCGTCCCCATCCTTCAGGTCATCGAGGGTGGCGGGCTTGCCTTCCTTGAGGATTTTGGTGGTGGCGGTGATCTGAACCACGCGGGCCGTCGGTCCGGAGAGCTTCACTGTTTTTGCCACCTTGTCCACGGTCACCGCCTTGCCGTTGAACCCACCGCCGCCCTTGGCCTTCTCATCACCCTTGCCTTTCTCCTTGGCTTTTTCTTTCTCTTTGGCCTTGTCCTGCGCGGACGAGGTGGCGGGTGTGCCAAGCATGACGGCAGCGGCGAGGGATGTGATCACGAACGCTCTGAACAATGATTTCATAGTTTTTCCTCCAACGATTGAGTTGTTTCTGTGGTTTGACTTACGGGGACGGTCGAGTTGCTAACAGGCCATCCAGAGGCGTGCAACTGATTTTTAGGTCTTCAATCGCGAGGAGTTTACGCCAGCACGGGCAGAAGCGGAGAGTTGGCCCATTTATTTCGAAGGGATGCCACTCCCCGTCTCGGTGGCGGTTCAATAGCCGCCCGAGCCCGCCGCCGCCTGCGCAGGCTGGATCAGCTCGATCTCATAGCCCTCGGGCGCGTCTATGAACGCGAACCCGCCTCCGTTCTCCCTCATCGTCGGGCCGTCGGAATACTTCAGCCCGTGCGCTGCGAGGTGCTGGCCGAACTCCGCCAGGCTGTCCACTGAAAACGCTAGGTGCGTCAGGTCCGCCTGCACCTGCACCGGACCGCTGGACGGGAAGCAACAGACCTCCACCGTTTCCTCGCTCTCCGGCGCTTTAAGAAAAACCAGCTCCGAGCCGCGCGGCGACTTGTGCCTTCGAACCTCCTCAAGCCCGAGAATCTCCCGGTAGAATTTTACCGTGTGATCGAGATCGTTCACGCGGTAGCGGGTGTGGAGCAGCTTTTTTACTTTCATAGCGGTGAAGGTGGCAGGAAGGCGCAGCGCGATTCAACATGGATTCCAACGGGCCACCGGCCTTCAATACACGTCACGCTGGTAGCGTTTGTCCTGCTTGAGCGCGGCGACGTAGGCCGTGGCTTCCTCCGCGCTCTTGCCGCCAGCGGTCTGGATGATTTGGTGCAGCGCCGCATCCACGTCCTTCGCCATGCGGCTCGCGTCGCCGCAGACGTAGAAGCCGCCGCCCTCCGCCAGCCACGCGTAGAGTTCCTTGCCGTGCTCCAGCATCCGAGTCTGAACATAAATCTTCTCCGCCTGGTCGCGGCTGAAGGCGAGGTCCAGCTGGGTCAACGTGCCGTCGCGCTGCATCGCCTCCAGCTCGTCGCGGAAGATGAAGTCAGTCGCGGCGCGCTGGTCGCCGAAGAAGAGCCAGTTCTTGCCCTTCGCCCCGGTCGCCCGCCGCTCTTCGAGAAACGCGCGGAACGGCGCGATGCCCGTGCCGGGGCCGACCATGATCATCGGCGCGTCCGGGTTCGCGGGCGGGCGGAAGCCCTTGTTGGAATGCACGAACACCGGCACCGCGCCGCCGGTCGGCACGCGCTCGGCGAGGAACGTCGAGCACACGCCTTTGCGCGGGCGGCCCAGCGAGTCGTAGCGCACCACGCCCACGCAGAGATGCACCTGGCCGGGATGCGCCTTGGGCGAGGAGGAAATCGAGTAGAGCCGCGGCTGGAGCTTGCGCAGCAGCGCGACGAATTCGGTCGGCGCGAACTTCGCCGCCGGGTGCGCGTGCAGCAGGTCAATGATTTCGCGGCCCCAGATGAACTTCGCGAAATCTCCGCTCCCGTCGGGCGCGACGTATTTCAGCAGCTCCGCGTCGCCGGTCTTTTCCGCCAGGGCCTTGAGCAACGGCTGCGGGATGCGGGTGATTTCGTAATGGTGAACCAGCGCCTCGCGCAGCGGCGTTTCCTTGCCATCGCGGTCGGGCACCGGTTCCTCGCCGGAGCGGCCCAGCGCGCGGAGTAGTTCCTCCGCCAATTCCGCGCAGTTCGTGGGCCGGACGCCGAGCGCGTCGCCCGCCTCGTAGCTGAGGCCCGAGCCATCGAGCGCGAATTCGAAGTGCCGCGTGTCCTTCGCCGAGCCTTTGCCGTTGAGGTGGACGTTGGCCAGCAGCGGCGCGGGGAAGGGGCGGGACCGGGAGTAATTAGTGATTAGTGATTGAGTGGGCGTGGAACCATCCTCCGCCACCTCGGACTGATTACTAATTACTAATGACTTCTTCTCCCCATCTGCTCCTTGCGCCGACAACGCTCCCAGCGCCCCATCCACCCACTTCGCAAACGCCTCCTCAAACTCCACGTCGCAGTCCGTGCGCGGGTGGACGCGCGTCGCGCCGAGCTTCTCCAACTGCGCGTCCACGGCTTTGCCGAACGCGCAGAACTTCGCGTAGTTCGTGTCGCCGAGCGCGAGCACGGAGAACTTCGTCTGCGCCAGCTTCGGCGCGGCTTCGCTGTGGAGAAACTCGCCGAACGCCTTCGCGTTGTCCGGCGGCTCGCCGTCGCCGTAGGTGCTCGTGACGACCAGCAGCGCTGACTCCGACACGAGCTGCGCGGTGGCATACTTGCCGAGGTCCTGCACCGTCGGCGCGAAGCCGCGCTTGCCGGCTTCCTTCGCGATGCGCTTGGAGAGGTTCTCCGCGTTGCCGGTCTGCGAACCAAACAAGATGGTCAGCGGCGTCAGCGGCTTCGAATCGGACGCGGCGCCACCGAGGTTCGGCTGCGGCGCACGGGAGAACAGGCCGGCGAGAAAGCCGTTGAGATACGCGCGCTGCTCCGGGGTGAACGGCGCGTTGTCGGGCAGGACGGGGACGAAATTGGTGGGTTGACTCATGCGTGCTGAATTTTAGGAACGCTGTTGAGGTCGCGTGACCCCGCAGCCCGGAGGGCTGCAACTTGAATAGCCCCGGGTGAAGCCCGGGGTGAGTCGTTCCGTAAAACTTCCCGACCCCGAAGGGGTCGAACTGCTGCTGCTGTGGTTGAAGCCGCACGGTTCGACCCCTCCGGGGTCGTGGCGTGAATCGCGATCGACCACCCCCGGTTCCACCGGGGGCTATTCACATTCGTTCCCTCCGGGAACGGGCGCGCTGGCGATGATTGGCTCATTCGCTGAACATCTCCTGCAACTGCTTCACCTCATGCCGACGCGTGAAGGCGGCAAAGGTTTCGCCGGGCTGGCGCTTGGCGAGATACGTGTTCAACACGCGCTCCAGCAGCGCGGGTATGTCGCTGAACGGGATGCCGGTGAAGACCTGCTTGCCGATGCCTGCCTCCGCGCCGGTGCCGCCGCCGAAGACGATGTGGTAGCCCTCGCTGCTGGCCGGGCCGACCTTCACGCCTTGCAGCCCGATGTCGCCGACGTAGTGCTGCGCGCAGGAGTTCGGGCAGGAGGTGAGGTGGATGTTGATGGGGTGGTCGAGCTGGAGCCGCTGGTTCAGATGCTCGCCGAGCGCGACGGCCTGGCCCTTGGTGTCGGTCGAGGCCCATTTGCAGCCGGTGTTGCCGGTGCAGGCGACAAGGCCGCCGAGGATGTTCGTCGCCTCGTGATGCAGGCCAATGCGGACGAGTTGGCGCTTCACAGTCTCGACGAAGGCATCGGGCACGTCGGGGATGAGGAGGTTTTGCCACGGCGTGAGGCGCAGCGCGCCGGAGCCGTAGTTGGCCGCAAGGTCGGCGAGGCGGCGCATCTGGCGGGTGGTCATCACGCCGACGGGGATGACGACGCCAATGTAATTCTTACCGTGCTGCGACTGGCGATAGACGCCGATGTGCCCGTGCTTTACCGGGGCGGGGCGCTTCACGCACTGGTCGAGCGGAAACTTCACCAGCGGGAACGCCAGCTTCTTCTGCGTCTCGGCGAGGAACTTCTCCACGCCCCACTTGTCCACGAGATACTTGAGCCGCGCCTTCTTGCGATTGGTGCGGTCGCCGTTCTCGATGAAGACGCGAATCATCGCGGCGCAAACCGCGAGCGCCTCGGTGGGCTTGACGAGCAGTCCGCAATCCGTGGCGAGCTGCTTGTGGCCGGTGATGCCGCAGAGTTCGACGCGGAAGTAGATGCCTGGGGCAGGCAGGTGAGCGGGTGAGAAAGTGGGAGAGTGAGCTTCGTGCTCCGTCTCACTTTCTCGCTTTCCCACTTTCTCACCTGCTGCGGCGACAGACACCGCCATGAACCCGATGTCATTCGTGTCCGCCACCGTGTCCACCGCGCCGCCGCCCTCGAAGGCGACGTTGAACTTGCGCGGCAGGTTGTAGAACTCGCGATGGTTCAGGATGTAGTGGTGCAGCGCGTGCGCGAAGGGCCGCGTGTCCAGCAGCTCCTGCGGGTCGAAGCCCGCCGTGGGCGAGCAGGTGACGTTGCGGATGTTGTCCACGCCGCTGCCCTTCGCCGTGAGGCCCAGGCTTTGCAGGCGCGTGAGCGTGTTCACCAAGTTCGCCGGCTGGATTTCGCGGACCTGGATATTCGAGCGCGTGGTGACGGCGGCCTTGCCGTTGCCGAAGTCGTCCGCGAGGTCCGCGAGGCCGCGCAGCTGCACCGCCGTGAGTTCGCCCGCCGGGATGCGGCACCGCAGCATGAAGCTCTTCTGCGCGGGCGAGACGTGGAACATCCCGAAGTTGCGGAAGCGAAAGGTGTTCTCCTCATCCGGCAGCTTGCCCGCCTCCGCGTGCGCGAGGATGCGGTCCCAGCCGTCGAGCGGATGCTCCTCGTGCTTCCAACGCTCCTCCTTGCACACGTCGCCGAGCGGCGTGCCGTAGATGGTTTCCTCGGCAAGGTTCGCACCGCCCTGCGCGGCGTCGCCGGTGAGTTGGCCGCTCGCGGTCGTGCCGACGTAAGGGTGAAGTCCGCGCTGCGCCACGCCGGCCATGAAGCCGGAGAGGAACTCCTTCTGCTCGGCGGAGAACGCCGGGCCGGAGGGCGGCGCGGTGGTTTCGGTCGTGGTCATGGCAAAATCATTTCAACTAGCTTGTCCTAGTTCGGGCAAAGTGCCCGTCACCGGCCATCACTTTCCATCGCCTTGCAGCGCGCGCTGGACGAGCGCCAGCTCGCGCGGGCCGTAGGTGAGCTTGAGGGCCTCGGCACGGGCTTGCTCAGTCATTTTGGCCCAGGATTTCCGCAGGGCGTTAATCATCTTGTCGTCGTCGGTCTTCGCCGCGAGGTCGGCGAATTGGAACTGGAGGAAGACTAGGCAGAGCGCGTCCTCGATGACGCGGCTGTCCGCGTCGGCGGGGAAGTTCTTCTTCAGGTTCAGTGACTGAACTTGGCCAATCAACTCCTCGCCGTAGGCGACCTCGCGGAGGATTTGGCCGGACTTCTCCGCGTGAAACTTCTTCAGCTCGGCGCGCCACTTGAGATAGCCGGCGCGGTCCATCGCGTAGCGGCTGCGCGGACTCTCCCAGCGGCAGAGATGCTGGCAGCGCGCGGCAAGGCGGAGCGGCTCGGAGGCGTCGGGCTGAAGGCGCAGCACCCAGTCGGTGAGGCACTGGGCATAGACCAACTCGCGCGGACGCGCGACGCCGGCGACCACTTCGGTGTTCGGGTCGCGGGCATTCGCCTCATCGAAACGCCGCAGGGCGCTTTCAAATCGGGCTGGGTCTAGGGTCGGCGGCATGGGCGGTCAGACTTCGAGCAGGATTTCCCCGCTGGTCTCGCGAACGACGTAGGTTTTCACGCACTCGTGCGGCTCGCTGCCTTCGCCGGTGGCGAGGTTAAACTTATGCGCGTGCAGCGGGCAGATGACCTTGCCGCCGCCCACGATGCCTTCGGCGAGCGGGCCTTGCTTGTGAGGACAGGCGTTCTGAGTGGCGAAGAGCGAGCCGTCGCGTTGGCGGAACACGGCGATTTCCTGGCCACCCACTTTGAAGGAGAGGCCCTGGCCCAGAGGAATTTTCTCAATGCTGCCGAGGTTGATGGTGCTCATGGTTTGGTTAGCCGTTGTTCTCCGCGACTTCGAGCACATGCGCTAGCTCCGGCGCGCTGAACTGCGCCGGGTGCTCGGGCACTTCGGCTTCGAGCCACGGGTCTTTGTAGGCGTCCACGGCCTGCTGGATGCCCGCGTCGAGCCGCGCGGCGATGCCCTCGCTGTCCTCGACGACAATCTTGCGGATGACCTCGATGCCGAGGCGCTCGACGAAGTGGTAGGTGCGCTCGAGATACTTCCCGTGCTCGCGGTAATACTGCATGAAGCGGCCCATGTAGAGCAGCACCTCGTCGTGGGTCTTCACGGTGAGCAGCAGATCGCCTTTGCGCACACTGCCGCCCGCCGCGCCACCGATGTAGATTTCCCAAAGCCCGCCTTCGATGGCCACCGCACCGAGGTCCTTCACGTAGGCCTCGGAGCAATTGCGCGGGCAACCCGCCGTCGCCAGCTTCATCTTGTGCGGCGACTCGACGCCTTGGAAACGCCGCTCAATCTTCTGCGCCAGCGCGATGGAATCGCCCACGCCGTAGCGGCAGAAGTCGGTGCCCACGCAGCTTTTGCAGGTGCGGAAACCCTTCGTGTAGGCGTGCCCGCTGGGGATGCCGAGGTCTTTCCACATCTTCGGCAGGTCGTCCTTCTTCACGCCCAGCAGGTCGAGGCGCTGGCCGCCGGTGAACTTCACCATCGGCACGTTGTATTTCTCCGCGACCTCGGCGATGCGCCGCAACTCAGCGGGCGAAGTCACACCGCCGTAGATGCGCGGCACGACTGAGAAGGTGCCGTCCTTCTGGATGTTCGCGTGGACGCGGTCGTTGATGAACCGCGCGTCGCGCTCATCGTCGTATTCGCCGGGCCAAAGTGTTTTGAGCAGCGAGGCGAGACCGACCTTGCTGCCAGGGTCTTCCTTGCCCCCGGCCAGTTCGCGGAACACGGCGCTGACGGACTTCAGCCCGCGCGCCTTGATTTCCGCGACGAGTTGGGACTTCTCCAACGCCACGCCAGGCACGTAGTAGTGCTCGCTGGCGTCGTCCGTCACCTCGCCCGCGTAGGCTTCGATGAGTTGCGCGACCAGCGACTTGCACGAGCCGCAGCCAAGGCCGGCCTTCGTGCAGCCACCGATCTTGGAAACGGAGTGGCACTTGCCGATCTGGATGGCCTCCTTGATCTGGCCCTTGCTGACGCCGTTGCAATTGCAGATCTGCGCGTGGTCCGGCAGATCGAAGACGCTCAACACCGGCGCGCCCGTCGAACTGCCGAAGAGCAGGTCCGCACGCCGAGCAGACACGGCGGAGTTCGCCATGAACATCTGCATCAACACGCCCGCCGTGTCGGTCTCGCCGAGCAGAATCGCACCGGCAATCTTGTTCTCGCGAATGATGAGCTTCTTGTAAACGCCCCGCGACGGCTCTCGATAGACCACGACTTCATCGTCCGGCAGCGACGGCTTGGTGTCGCCCATTGAAGCTAGCTCCACGCCCATGACCTTGAGTTTCGTGCCGAGTTTCGAGCCGAGGTATTCGGCCTTCGGGTTGAAGCCGGTGAGCACGTCCGCCAGCACCTTCGCCTGTTCCCAAATCGGATCCACGAGGCCGTAAATCTTGCCGCGATGCTCCACGCACTCGCCCACGGCGAAGATGTTTCGGTCGCTGGTGCGCATCTGGTCGTCGCAGACGATGGCCTTGTTCACCGTAAGGCCGGAGGCACTGGCAATCTCCGCGATGGGCCGGATGCCAGCACTGACGACCACCATGTCGGTCGCCAGCGTTGAGCCGTCCTTGAAGTCGAGGCGTTTGATGCGCCCTTCCTCGCGCACAATCTTCGTCGTGATCTTCTCGCACATCACCTGGATGCCCATGTCCTCGATGGTGTCGCGCAGCATCTGGCCCGCCTCGGGGTCGAGCTGCGCGATCATCAACTGCGGCGCGGCTTCGAGGATCGTGACCTCGACGCCATGAGTCATCAGCCCGCGCGCCGCCTCCAGCCCGAGCAAGCCGCCGCCGATCACGGACGCCTCCTTGCAGGTCTTGGCGTATTCTGCGATCTGGTCGCAGTCATCAATCGTGCGGAACAGGAACGTCCCCGGCCCGCCGAAGCCCTCCATCGGCGGCACAAACGGCCGCGAGCCGGTGGCGATGATGACGTGGTCGTAAGCCTCCTCGACCAGCGCCGCATCCGGCACCGCTGCCGCGTCCACCGCGTAGGCCAGCGCCTCTTTCTTGAGCGGCGCACCGATGACGACCTTGCGCTCGCGGTCAATCTTCGTGGCCTTGACGCCGGCGTGGAGCTTGATGCCGTTCTCGGCATACCAGGCCAGCGGGTTCATGAAAATCTCCGTGGCCGGCTGGCTGCCGTTGAGGACGTTGCTCAGGAGGATACGGTTGTAATTGCCGTAAGGCTCCGCGCCGAACATCACGATCTCGAACCGATCGCGGGCGCGCTTGAGAATTTCCTCGACGACGCGCGCGCCAGCCATGCCGTTGCCGACGACTACGAGTTTCTGCTTTTTGGGGGTCATACGTTCTTCACTTGAGGGGTAATCCAAATTTCGCCGTCACGGATTTCGACCGGGTAACGCGGCAGCGGGCGCGGCGGCGGACCGGCGAGCACGCGACCGTCTTGGGCGCTGAAAAAACCTTCGTGGCACGGGCAGTAAAACTGTTTCTTCTCGTGCTGGTAATGCACCGGGCACATCAGGTGCGTGCAAGCCTGGCTGTAGGCGGCGAACTCGTTCTCACCCAAGCGCACGAGGATGGCGGGATGGTCTTCGGTCGGATAGCGGAAGAGCCGGCTGCCGCCCACGGACACTTCCTCGACGCGGGCCACGAGCTTTGGCTCGGTCGCCGGCGGCAAGGGCAGAATCTTGTCGCGCATCGCCCAACCCGCGCCCACGGCGAGCGCAGAGCAGCACGCCGTCTTCGCGAACTGCCGGCGCGAGATGTCGTGCTCCGCAGACTGGCGGACGGGGAACTGGGCTTTCCAATCGGGCTGTTCAGGCATGGCTAGTTGGCGATGGCTTCCTCGATTTCAGGCTGCTGCTTGCAGGAGCAGTTGCCGCTGCCGCAACCGCCCGGCAACGACTCTTCATCCCAAACGGATGAACCCGCCGCATCCGGCGCACCGGCACGGGCGAGCGAGAGCGGGTCGAAGTCCTGGCCTTCCCACGGGAGGAAATCGAGCACGTCGAACGGGAGCGCCTTCATCTGCGGCGCGGTCATCATGTTGACCTTCGTGCGGACGGTTTCGCGGCCGAAGCGGAACTCGTTCACCGGCGTCTCGCGGCGGTGTTTCTCGATGTAGTCGCGCGGGCCGTAGTAGAGCGCGCCGCTCGGGCAGACGGTGGCGCACATGGGCTTCTTGCCGACACTGGTGCGGTCGTAGCACATGTCGCACTTCATCATCAGGTCGAAGTCCACCTTCATCTTCGGCACGCCGAAGGGGCACGCGAGGACGCAGTTCGAGCACGCGACACAGCGCGGCTTGGCGGCGCTGTGAACGATGCCCTCGTCGTCCTGCTTGATGGCGTCGGCGGGGCAGACGCGGGCGCACGTCGGGTCTTCGCAGTGCATGCAGACGACCGGCGCGGTCTGCACGCCCGTGGCGCGATGCACGTAGTCGAGATGAATCATCGGCACGCCGCGATGCGTGCCGCACTCGGCGCACGCCTGCACGCACGCCTGGCAACCGATGCAGCGCGAAGGGTCAATGAAGAATTCGAGTTCGGAGGTCATGCGGGTTTAACCACGAAGACACGAAGAACACAAAGAAGACTGACAGAGAATTCCCCCTTCGTGCTCTTGGTGTCTTTGTGGTTCATCTCGGGGTTCATTTCGCGGCGAGATTTTTGGGCGGTGCATCAGCGACCTTCTCGACGTTGCAGGCGCAGACCTTGAACTCGGGAATCTTCGAGATGGGGTCGAGAGCGCGGTTCGTGAGCTGGTTCGCCGCCTTCTTGCCGGCCCAGTGATACGGGATGAACACCGTGTCGGGCCGGATGCTCTTCACGACTTGCGCGGGCAACGTCATGTCGCCGCGCCGCGTGGTGACGCGCACGATGTCGCGGTCCTTGATGCCGAGCCGCTCGGCGAGGAGCGGGTGCATCTCGCAGAGCGGCTCTGGATACTGGTCCACCAACGCGCCGATGCGCCGGGTCTGTGTGCCGCTGAGGTATTGCGAAACGACGCGGCCAGTCGTGTAGAAAATGGGGAACTCGGCGTCCACGTCCTCAGCGGGGGGGCGGTATTCGTAGGCGTGGAACTTCGCTTTGCCGTCGGGGTGATGGAACTTCCCGCCTTCGAAGAGGCGCGGCGTGCCGGGATGCTCCGGCGCGGGGCACGGCCAGAAGATGCCCATGTTCTGCTCGATGCGCTCGTAGGTCATCCCGCTGTAGTCAATCGGCCCGCCTTTGCTCGCCGCCGTCAGCTCGGTGAAAATCTCACCCGCGTTCGCGTAGCTGAACCACCGCTCCTTGCCCAACCGCTTGGCGAGGTCACAGATGATTTCCCAGTCCACGCGCGCGTTGCCGGGTGGAGAGACGGAGTTTCGCAGGCGCACGCAGCGGCCCTCGCCGGTCGTGACCGTGCCCTCGTCCTCCTCCTGCAACGAGCCGGGGAACATCACGTCGGCGTGGCGCGCGGTCTCGCTGAGGAACGGGTCAATGCAGGCGAAGAACTCCAGCTTCTCCAACGCGGCGCGCGTGCGGTTCGAGTCCGGAATCGAGACGAGCGGATTGAAGCTGATGGAGAGCAGGCCCTTGATTTCGCCCCGCTCGATGGCGTCGATGATTTCGCACGCGGTGAGGCCCTGCTTCGGCAGCTCTGGTTCGGGGACTTTCCAGAAGTCGGCGATGAACTGGCGGTGCTCCGGCTTGTTGATGTCGCGCCCGCCGGGAAGCTGGTTGCAACGCTGGCCGTGCTCGCGTCCGCCCTGGCCGTTACCCTGGCCGGTGATGGTGCCGTAACCGCAACCGGGCTTGCCGATACGCCCGCTGGCGAGCACGAGATTGATGTAGGTGAGAACATTCTCGACGCCCTTGGTGTGGTGCTCAATGCCGCGCGCGTGCAGGAGCATCGAGGTCTCCGCCGTGCCCCACGCCTCCGCGACGGCGATGATGCTCTTGGCGGGAACGCCGGTGATTTTCTCCGTCACGGCTGGCGTGTATTTCTTAACCAGCTCGCGGACTTTGTCGAAGTCGTGCGTGTGCTCGGCGATGAACTTTTCATCAATCCAGCCGCGCTCAATCATCACGTGCAGGATGCCGTTCGCGAGCGCGCTGTCGCGACCCGGACGCACGGGCAAGAAGAGGTCCGCCGTGCGCGCGATGGGCGTGATGCGCGGGTCAATGACGATGATTTTCGCGCCGGCGTCGCGCGCGCGCCAGACGTAGTCGGTGAGGATGGGGAAGCACTCGGCGAGGTTCGTGCCGGTGAGGATGATGACCTTCGCCAGCGGGATGTCGCTCCACGGATTCGCGGCGCGGTCCACGCCGAAGGCCATGCGGTTGGCAGCGCCCGCGCTGACCATGCAGAGGCGTCCGTTGTAATCAATGTTCGCCGTGCCAAGCGCGATGCGAGCGAACTTGCCGTTCAAGTAAGCCTTCTCGTTCGTCATCGAAGCGCCGCCGAGGAAGGCGAACGAGTCCTTGCCGTATTTGGCTTGGATGGACTGGATGGCCTCGACGGTCTTGCCGAGCGCCTCATCCCACGACGCCTCGCGGAAGCCGTCCGCGCTGCGCATCAGCGGCGCGAGCAAGCGGTCCGGGTGGTCGTTCTGCAGGTAACGCTTCACGCCCTTGGGGCAGAGCTTCCCTTGATTGACCGGGAACTCTTCCCACGGCTCGAAGCCGATGACCTTGTTGTCTTTCACCTTGAGCTGGATGCCGCACTGCACGCCGCAGAAGCAGCAATGCGTCTTCACGAGCTTGTCCGGCTCGCCGTTGTTCCAGCCGCCGGCGGGCGTGTAGGCGGGCGTCGGGCCGTAGAGCCGGGTGTAGATTTCTTCGCTTAGAGTGAGCGTGGCCATGTCAAAACGTGTTCCGTGTTGCGTGTTGCGTGGAACAGTTGCGCGCGACAAGGAGCACGCAGCACGCAACACGGAGCACGCGGGGGGTTGTCTTCATCTTCCGATGCTCCTTCCCTGGTCGAGCGCCAGCAGCCGGCGGCGGCAGGCGGGACATATGTCTTGGTAGTGAACCCGCCCGCGCGCGGTGGCGAAGCGGTAGTCGAAGCCGAGCTGGTCGAGCACGACCTTCAAGTCGTCCACGTGCATCTGGCTGGCGAAGTCCTCGCCGCAGGCGCGGCACAGCGCGCGCGCGCCGTGCTCGCCGGATTTTTTGTAGAGCGAGACGCACAGCGAGCAGGTGCGCTGGAACATGTGGAACAACTTGCCGAACGGGATGTAGAGCAGCAGCGAAACCACCGCGACCATGTGGACCAGCGCCCACAGCCCGTGCCCGCGCCCGCCCATGAACTTGTAGCTCACCGTCAGCGCGAGGCCAGTGACGGTCACCGCGAAGATGAGCACGAGCGGCAGGATGTCCTCGAAGAACGTCTGCGTGGCGCGCTCGCCCGCGTCCGTGAGCCGACGCCACGCGGCGAGCACCAACCCAACGAGCACGATGACGGCGGAGAAGTTCAGCAGGTTGAACATCACAAACGCCTTCGCGCTGTGGACGCTGAACTGGTCCACCGCGAGGCCGAGCGCCTTCAGCGTGTAGATTTCCGCATTGCCCGGCAGCGACTCGAAGTGAACCCAGCCGAACACCAGCGGGAACGTGATGGCGAAGGCGAGCGTGCAGCCGCCGGACAGACACACGTGCATCACCCAGCGCAGCGGGCTGCGGCGGGCGATGAAGCCCTGCGTGACGAACTTGGTGGCGAGGGCGTGGCCGAGAGTGCCGGCGCCGTGGGGAGGCGGAGTGTTGGAGTGATGGAGTGGTGGAGTGGTGGCCGAGGAGGGCGCATTTCCAGTTGATGGCTTGCGGCGGAAGAGCAGTTGCAAGCCGCGCTTGAAATACATCCGCGAGGGCGGGCGCTGCGCCCAGGTCACGAAGCGATAGCCGACGGCGAAGGCCGCCAGCAGCGTGCCCAGCGCGTAGCCAATCACGGCGGGGTCGAAGTGCCGCAGGCCGTGCGAGCCGAGCCAGATGCCCGAGCCCACTGCCAGCGCGAGCGCAGCGCCACCGACCGGAGCGAGATGTTGGCGTTCGTTCATGCGTCAGTGGGAGCGCAACTTCCAGAGCAGGAAAAAGTTCACCGCGACGCTCGCCGCGAGCAGCACCTTGAGCACCAGCAGGGGATCGCGCTCGAGCAGCGGGGAGCCGGCGGAGCGGAAGGGCTTTACTTTTTCGGGATGCTCCAGCTCGAACCGCATCTCGCTGTAGGCGGCGAAACGGTTGTCAGAGCGCAGCGCGAGGGCGCGGAGGACTATGGCGTCAAGCCACGATGGGATGTGCGGGTTGAGTTTGCTCGGCGGGCGGGCGGCGCGGAGTTGCGGGGTTTGGAACGGCTCGATTTCGCCGTGCGGGAGCTTGCCGGTGAGGGCTTCGTAGAGCGTCGCGCCGAGCGCGAAGATTTCCGTCGGCTCGCTGACGGCGGCGTTGTGGAAGCGCTCGGGCGCGAGGTAGCTGGGTGTGCCGGCGCGCGAGTTGACGCTGAAGACTTCGGCAACGTTGCCGAGGTCAATGAGCTTGAACGCGAGCGCACCCGGCTCGCCGAGCACGAGGATATTTTCGGGCTTCAAGTCGCCGTGGACGAAGTCGTGGCGCAGGAGGAACTGGCCGGCGGCGAGCACGAACTTGCCGAGCGCGACAGCGTCGGCGGTGGTGAGCGGGCCGTTGTCGGCGAGCCACTGCTTGAGCGTGGGCGCGTGAAAATACTCGAGGACGTAGTAGCGCGCAGTGGCGTCCTCGGGCGCGGTTGCGGCGGGAAAGTAATCGGCCTTGAGCGTCGTGGCGTTCCACGTCTCGCGGATGAAGGCGGTGAGGACGGCGTCGTTCGTCTGCGCTTCGAGCGGGGCGAATTTCAGCACGAAGGATTTGCCGGCCTTCGCGGCGAGCCAGATGCGGTCGCTCGCGCGAAAGCTGCGGCGGAGCGTGTAGCCGTCCACTTGGTCGCCCACTTTCAGTTGCGCGGGAATGGGCAGCGCGACGGGCGCGGCGCTGGCGGCGGGGCCGAGTTCCTGCACTTCGAGGACGACGGCGGTGATGTCGTCGAGGGTCTCGGGCGTGGCGCGCTCGCGGGCGATGGCGACGAGGCCGCGCGCGCCGGTGCGCTCGTCTAGCAGCTCGGTAAGCGCGGCGTCGTCGAGCACGTCGGTGAGTCCATCGGAGCAGAGCAGGATGAAATCGCCGACGGCGATGTCGGTCTGCGCGAGGTGCGGCGCGACGGTGTCGGCGAGGCCGAGGGCTTGGATGAGAACGTGAGTTTGCGTCGCGTCGCGGTGGTCGTGCGTGAGCCGCTCCAGCTTGCCAGCGCGGAATCGGTAGGCGCGGGAGTCGCCGGCGTTGAGGACGTGGAGACGGTCGCCGTCAAGCACGGCAGCGACGACGGTGGAGGCGAGTTCGGGCGATTCGTGGCGGGCGTGGCCTTCCTGGTGGAGCTGGCGGTTGAGGTGGCGGGTGATTTCCTCGAGCGTCTTGACGGTGCTCCACGCAGCCGGGCGATTGCGGAAGTTGGTGGTGTAGTGCGCGACGGCTTTCTCCGCCGCGTCCCGGCCCTGACGTGCGGAGCCAAGTCCGTCGGCGACGACTGCGATGAACGTGCCGTCTTCCAGCGCGCGGGCGGCGGAGACGTCGTCACCGGGCTTGTCCTCCTCGCGCGGGCGGGTGAAGGCGGTGGCGTGGACGCGGAGGCGCGCGTGCGTGAGGCGGACACTCTTGTCCGCCGTGGAGTTGGTCGCACCGACGGACGGCAAGCCCGGACTGCGGGACAAGAGTGTCCCGCTCACGGGGTTTGGATTCGCGTTCATTGGCAAATCGTAGGCTATCATCAGATGCGCGCGGCGGCGACGGCTCCCCACGTTGTGCGCCAGCGCTTCTTGACCAACGAAAGGCCGACAAGAGCGAAGATGCACAGGCCGGCGAAGACGAGCAGGCCGATGAGATAACTGCCCGTGTGCTGGCGGCTCTGGCCCATCATGTTCGCGAGGAGAAAGCCGCCGAGGCCGCCGCCGCAGCCGACGAGGCCGGTCATCAGCCCGAGCTCCTTGCCGAAGCGCTGCGGGAGAAGCTGGAAGACGGAGCCGTTGCCCATGCCGAACGCGGCGCACGCAATGAAGAAGGCCGCGACATTGAGCGCGAGGCTGTTAATCATGCCGCCCGCGACGAGCGCGAGGCAAGCGACCGTGTAGTAGATGTGCAGTGACTTGATGCCGCCGATGCGGTCCGAGATGCCGCCGCCGAGCGGGCGACCGAGCGCGCCGACGGCTGTGCAGAGCGCGACGAGGTCGCCGGCCTGCGAGTTCGTCAGGCCGAAGCGGTCCTTGAAATACATTCCCAGCGAGTAGGCCAGCCCGACGAAGCCGCCGAACGTGACAGTGTAGAAGAAACAGAACCAATGAACGTCCTTCTCGGCAAAGAGCCGAAAGTAGTCGGCGATCTTCTTCGCCGGAACTTTCAACGGCGGCTCCTTGGCGACGAAGCAATAAACCGCCAGCACCAGGACGGCGGGTATGATGGCGAGGCCGAAGACCGCTTCCCACCCGTAGGCCGCCGCAAGCCTTGGCGCGAGCAGCGCATCAATCACCACGCCGATGTTTCCCGCGCCCGCGAGGCCCATCACCAGCCCTTGCATGTGGGGCGGATACCAGCGGCCCGCCAGCGGCAGCGCGACGGCGAAGCTCGCGCCCGCCACGCCGAGCACCACGCCCATGAGCAGCGTCGCCTCGTAGTTCTTCAGCCCGACGAGCCACGCGACTGAGAGACCCGCGATGACGACGAGCTGCGCATAGATGCCGGTGGTTTTCGCGCCGATGCGGTCCACGAGCAGGCCGAGCAGCAGCCGGATGAAGCCGCCGGAGAGAATTGGCACGGACACCATGAAGAAGCGTTGCTGCGGCGTGAGGTTCAGCGATTCCGGCGCGGCAATCTGGTTCGCCAGCACGCCGAGCAGCGTCCACACCATGAAGCTGTAGTCGAAGTAGAGGAACGAAGTGACCAGAGTTGGCCAGTGGCCGGAGGTTTTGAGGTCGGATAATTTCATCGTCCCGCTGCCCAACGCAGCCGACTTGCCAAGCCGGTGCGGCAGGCTTGGCTCGTGGGTGAATCGTTTGGGGCGGAGGGATGAATGAAACTCATCGCGCCACCGATGAGCTTGATGGGCGCGGCTCGCGTGAGTGTGGAGTCCGTCGGCACTCGGCGCGCCCAGACGAACGCCTCGGCGGCAGTGAAGCTGCCGACTGTTGGGATTTGCGCAGCCTGCGGCGCAATTGAACAGCAGCGGGCAGCGGCGGCAGGCGGCCGCGTCCGCCGCCACGGCGTTCCTCAGAAGCTCAACATCGTCTGGATGTAGAACCAGTTCGCGTCCTGCGCGCCGCCAACGGGGGCGAATGTGGAGTTCAGGTAGCCGCCGGTGAAGAAGCGGCCCGCGCCGGCTTCAATCGAGGCGAACTTGGTCAGCGAGTAGCCGGCGATGATGTCGATTTCGCCGCCGACGAACTTGCTGTAGCTGGAGTTCAGGCCATACCCGCCCGCCGGGGTTGCCGCAATGCCGCCGCGCCGCGCGCCGTTGACGGCGTAGAGGTTGTCGCGGTCATCCGCGAGCCAGAAGAGGTGGCCTTCGATGCCGAGGCTCAGGCGCGGCGTGGGCTTCGTCGTGAGCATGATGCGCACGTCGTGCAGGTTCTGGAGCGAGAGAAAATCCATGTAGCCGTAGAACTTGTGGTTCGTCGGGAACAGGTTCTCGAATGTCTCGTGCTTGTTGTCGGTTGGGTCACTGTCGCCGGAGGCGTAGCTGTATTCCAAGCCCAGACGCGGTGTCCATGGCGCGTCGGCGAAGGTGTAACCGCCGTTCAACACCATCGCGTAGGCCTCGTGCTCCAAGCTGGCCTGGCCGGACGCGGCACGCGCGGGGTCGTTGAAGTGGCCGAACTGCGCCATGAGTTCGTAGGTGTAATCCCAGTTGCCGAAGGCACCGGAATCGGACTTGCCGCGGATGCCCAACGTGTAGATGTCGCGGGAGGCGGGGCCGTTAAGCCCGGCGGCCAGGCCGACGCCCAGCGCCGTCGCCGAGCCGACGGAGGCGTTGCGCGAAAAGATGTAGGCCTCAGTGGTCTGCTTGGGAACGGCCTTGGTTGTGACGTAGAGGCCGCTCAAGTAGTCGTAGTCGTTCGGGATGTTGAAATTGTTGTCGTTCGGAATGTTCACGCGTCCACTGAACGCCTCGGCGGTGAAGTGCTGGTGCTGCCAGCGGACCTTGGCGGCGTCGAAGACGCGCCCGTTGTTATTCCACGCGAAAGCACCAACGAGGCGCTCGTCACCGTAGCTGAGTTCCTGACGGCCCACCTTGAGGGACAGCGGAAATTCTTTGTGGTTGCCCACGGTCACGAAGGCCTGGTGCAGCTCCAGCGGGCCGTCGGACTCGGGGTTCGGATTGCGTTCGTCACCGGTCGTGGTGCTCTGGCGGCCCTGGATGAACGCGCTCCACCACTTGTCGGTGTAGCCCGCGCGCACGAGCAGCTTGGTCATGAACATCGAGTTGTCGTTGTCCGTGCCTGCGGCGAGGGTTTTGCGGAAGTCCGTCGCGGCACCGCTGAAAGTCGCGCCGCCGTTGTCTCTCACTTCGTAGCGGAGGCGGAGCTGCGCGCCAAAATCCCAGTTGGACCAATACGGGTCCTGCGCGCGGAGGTATTGGTTCGCGAAGCCGGGGAACGGCTGCGTGGGTGGTGGTGGCGCGTATTGCGCGGTGGCGGTGGTGGCGGCCAGCGCGAGCGCGCCGGTCGTGAGCAGGGTCAGGGTTGGTTTCATGGTTTCAGTTTCAGGAGACAGGAACAGGTTCTACTTTGCGGGCATTGTCGGAAATGGCGTCGGGCTTGGCTTCCAAGGCTGCTGGCTCGGCGTGCTTCTTCTTGTGCGCGTGGATTTCGAGGAACTCGATGAGCCGCTCGCGCAGCGGATAATAGTCAGGGTGATCCATCACGGCCTGACGCTCGCGCGGGCGCGGGAAGGCCACTGGGATGATGTCGCCGACCTCGGCTTCGGGGCCGTCGGTCATGCAGACCACGCGGTCGCTGAGGTAGAGCGCCTCGTCAACGTCGTGCGTGACCATGAGCGTGGTGATGCGGTTGTCGCGCCAGAGCTTCAGCAGCACCGCCTGCAACTCATAACGCGT
>JBEBFV010000632.1:0-2454 GCA_040081795.1 Limisphaerales bacterium
AGCAAATCCATCTCCACCGAAGAAGCCGCCCACGCCGCACTCACCCAGATGTGCCGCGTGGTGCTGAACTTGAACGAGGTTGTGTATCCGGACTAAGCCAGACTGAATGACTAGGCCCCTTCTCATTAGCACCCGGCTTCAGCCGGGTGTAGCAGCGCGCACGATACGAGAGCCGTTTCAACGGCTTACCACCTCCTTCGGAAAACCGTTGAAACGGTTTTCCTCGCCTCGGCTACTCGACACCCGGCTGAAGCCGGGTGCTAATGAGATGTCGCCCTGGGCTCGCCCCTGACATGAACCCTCACCACACCTTCCGCCCGAACCCGACTCCCTGCGGACGCTCCCGACGCGAGTTCCTGTGGCAAGCGGGCGCGGGCTTCGCGGGGCTGGGCTTGCTCGACATTCTCCAGCGCGACGGCTTCTTCGCCTCCGCAAAAGCCGCGTCACCGGCCGCGGCTTCTCCGCTGGCACCGCGCGCGCCGCATTTTCCGACCAAGGCCAAGCACGTCATCTTCCTCTTCATGAACGGCGCGCCCAGCCAGGTGGACACGTTCGACCCCAAGCCCGAGCTGGCGAAGCATCACGGCAAACCCTACGCCGGCAAGATCAAGGCCGTCGGTTCGAACGGCCGGCCCGTCGGCTACCTGATGCAGACGCCGTTTGAGTTCAAGGAGCACGGGCGCAGCGGCCTGCCCGTCAGCAGCCTCTTCCCGCACACTTCGAAGTTCGCCGACGATATTTGCGTGCTGCGCTCGCTCTACACGGACACGGCGGCGCACGCGTCCGGCTGCCTCCAGATGAACACCGGCAGCATCTTCATCGGGCGGCCCAGCCTCGGCGCGTGGTTGAGCTACGGCCTCGGCACGATGAACGCCGCGCTGCCGAGCTTCGTGGTGATGACCGACCCGCGTGGCGGACCGATTGGCAGCGCGTCGAACTGGACCGCCGGCTACATGCCTGCCGCGTATCAGGGCACGCTCTTCCGCAGCAAGGGCAACCCGCTGCTCGACCTCGCCACGCCCGAGGGCGTCAGCCCGCGCGCGCAACGCCGCTCGCTCGACCTGCTCGCCGAGCTGAACGAGCAGCACCGCCGCGAGCGCCCGCAGGAGTCCGAGCTGGCCGCGCGCATCCTCTCCTACGAACTGGCCTACCAGATGCAGACCAGCGCGTCGGGCGTCGTGGACTTGAAGGACGAACCCGCCGCCACGCGCGAACTCTACGGACTCGACCACCCGCTCACCGCCGACTTCGGGTCGAAGTGCCTTGTCGCGCGCCGGCTCATCGAGAAGGGCGTGCGCTTCGTGCAGCTCTACTCCGGCGGCGGCCATCTCGAGGACACCTGGGACGGCCACAGCGACTGCATCAAGAACCACACGCTCCACGCGGGCGAGACGGACAAGCCCATCGCCGCGCTCATAGCCGACCTCAAGCGCACGGGCTTGTGGGACGAGACACTTCTGGTCTGGGGCGGCGAGTTCGGCCGCACGCCCACGAGCGAGGGCGTGGGCAAGCCGGGCCGCGACCACAACTGGCACGGCTTCTCGATGTGGCTCGCGGGAGCGGGAGTGAAGGGCGGGCAAGCCATCGGCGCGACGGACGAGCTGGGCTTCGAGGCCGTCGAGGAACGCCACCACGTCTCCGATTTGCACGCGACCATCCTGCACCTCATGGGCCTGGACCATGAGAAGCTCACGTATTTCTACCAGGGTCTGGAGCAGCGCATCACCGGCGTGCGCGGGGAAGTCATCAGGAAGGCGCTGGCGTAGCCAACACTGTGGAGCGCCGGTCTCCGACCCGGCACGTTGCGTTCATCCGTAAGTCAACGCCGGCTCGGAGAGCGGCGCTCCACTCAGTTACTCCCGCACCGTCGCCTGGAGCTTCTGCTTCAGCGCGTCCACGGCCTTCGCGTGCGCGGTGTTCACGTAGTTGTCCGTGAGCGTCTTGTCGGCGGCGCGGTAGGTGAAGCCGTAGGCGAGGCTCTTCTGCCCAGCGGGCACGTTCTTGCCCCTGAAGACATCGAACAGCTCCACGCTTTCCAGGTTCGCGGGCTTGGCCTGCTTCACGGCGGACAGCACAGAGTCGTGCGTGGTGGCTTCCGGCACCAGCATCGCCACATCGCGACGGCTGGCGGGGAACTGTGGCAAGGGCTTGAAGGACTTACTCCGGTTGCCGCGCGCGATGAGTTCATCCAGCCGCAACTCAGCGAGGAAGACGGCGTCGCGCAGGTCGTATTGCTTCGCGAGCGCGGGCAGGAGCTGGCCGAGTTCGCCGAGTTGCACCTTGCCGCCAAGCGTGACGGCGGCGGATTCGAGGAACAGCGCAGTTGTTTCCACGCGCTTGCCGAACTGGATGCCGCGCAGGCCGAAGTGCTCCAGCAAGTCCTCGATGAGGCCCTTGAGGTCCATGGCGTCGAACTTCGCGTCGCGGTCATCGCCGGACCAAAAGGCCAGCGCG
>JBEBFV010000233.1:0-9474 GCA_040081795.1 Limisphaerales bacterium
TCCCGGCTTGGTGAACGGCGAGCCTTTCACGGGCGGGTGGTTCTTCAAGCTCAAGCTGGCGGACGCGGCGGAGGTGGGCGCGCTGCTGACGCCGGAGGCTTACAAAGCGCAGATTGGCGGGTGAAGTCAGAGTTGATAGAGGGGGAGTGGATAGTTGATGGCGGGCCGAGGAGTTCGGACGCGGCGCGTGACTCTCAACCATCAACTCCCCAACTCTCAACTTCACCTCACGCCGACACGATGTTGTTCCGCACAGCGTAGCGGACGAGTTCCCCGACCGAGTGGAAGCGCAGCTTGCGCATGATGTTCGTGCGGTGCGTCTCGACGGTCTTCACGCTGATGTTCAGGACGCTGGCGGCTTCCTTGTTGCTCTTCCCCTCGGCCAGCAGTTGCACGATTTCCTTCTCGCGCGGCGTGAGGCGGCTGCCGATGTCCTCGGCCTCAATTGCCTGCGCGCCTTCCTTGAGCGTGCTGTCGGAAACCATCTGCGAGATGCGCGAGGTGAAGTAGTTCTTGTGCGCGCTGACCGCCTTCACGGCGGCGACCAGCTCGCGCCCGGCGTCGGACTTCAGGATGTAGCCGCGCGCGCCGACCTTGAGCACCTCGGTGGCGATCTGCTCGGACTCGTGGACGGTGAGGATGAGAATCTCGGTGTGGGGCAGGAGCTTCTTGATCTGGCGCGCGGCTTCGAGGCCGTTCAATTCGGGCATCGTCACGTCGAGGATGCAGACCTCCGGCGTCGTGGCCTTGGCCTTCTCGACGGCCTGGCGGCCGGTGCCCGCCTCGGCGACGACCTGCCAGCCGGGTTGGTCGTCGAGCAGCGCCTTCATGCCGGCGCGGACGATGTCGTGGTCATCGGCGATGAGTAATTTGAGCGTGCTCATAGTTGTTCTCCGGGGAGCGGCACCACGACCATCACGGTGGTGCCACGGCTGTTTGAGTTGATTTCCAAGGCTCCGCCAAATTGTCGCACGCGCTCCCACACTCCCGCCACGCCGACGCCGAGGGCGGAGACGTTGCCATGCACCTTCTCGAGCTTCTCCGGCGGGATGCCCGTGCCCTCGTCGCGCACTTCGAGGACGATCTCGCCGGGCTGGCGCGTGAGCTTGATGAAGGCGGTCTTGCTCCCGGAGTGCCGCGCGACGTTCGTGAGCGTCTCCTGCACGATGCGGAAGATGGTCACCTCGATGTCGGCGGGCAACCGCTCGAACTCGGAGGGCGCGTCCACCTCGGTCTTGATGCCGCTGCGCTGGGTGAAGCCGTTGGCCAGCCAGCCAATGGCCGCGAGCAGGCCCGCCTCTTCCAGCAGCGGCGGATGCAGCAGGTAGGAGATGGTGCGGATTTCGCGCGAGGTCTGCTCGGCCATCGCGGCGGTGTCGGCGACGAGGTTGCGCATCTTCGTTGGCGCGTCGGGCATGAGGTTCTCGATGCGCGAGAGGTTCACGGCTATGGCGGCGAGGGTCTGGCCGGAGTTGTCGTGAAGCTCGCGCGCGATGCGGCGGCGCTCCTGGTCCTGCGCGTGCATCAAGTGGCCGGAAAGCTGGCGGAGCAGCTCCTCCTTGTCCTTGCGGTCGGCGATCTCCGTTTCAAGCGACGCGTTCGCCTTGGTCAATTCACCGGTGCGGTCGCGCACGCGGCGTTCCATGTCGGAGAAGGCGCGTTCCAAGGTCTTCTCACGCCGCCAGCGCTGGAGCGAGAGCGCGGCGGCGAGCCAGACCATCGCGATGGAGAGGATGCGGTTCGCCATCTCCGCCTCGTGCGGGCCGATGAGCGGGCCGCGCATGAAGCCGATGACCGAGAGTCCCGTCGCCGCGTAGGCGAAGTAGAGCGCGTGCTGGGTGTTTTGCGACCAGAGCGCCAGGAGCACCGGCGCGACGTAGAACGAGGCGATGGGAAAGTCCGCACGCTGGCCGAGATCGAGCGCTGCGATCACCAGGATGCTCAGGCACGCGGCGGGCACCTGCCAGTTGGCAACGAGCCATTGAGCGGCGGGCGAAGGCGGGGCGAAGTCTTCAGCCGCCGTCGCTGGCCTGCGGGCCGCAGACGATACCGCGCTGGCAGCGGTGGCAGTAGCGGACACGGAGGGCGAGTTCATGCGAGCTGACGCAGCGAAGGTAATTGCCGCGCCGGGCCGAAGCAAGCGCGGCACGATAGGGTGATTTGCGGAGTGACACGCCGCCGCGTGCCGATGACCGAACAGCCTCCATCCTTGCTGATTGGCCCATGATGGATCAGCGTCCAAACGCACCATGAAATCCAGAGCCGCCGTCCTCCTCGCCGCCGCGCTTGCACTGCTCGCACAAGGCGCCTCCGCCGCCGCCTATCGCAATCTCTACGGCAAGTTCCCCACGAACGCCACGCCCGGCGACAGCATGTTCGCGGAGTATTTCCGCGCCGAAACGCGCACGCTGGGCGAGCGCTCGCTCGCGGAGATCCGCACGCTGGAGGACTGGAACAGATACAAAGTCACCGCGCGCCAGCAGCTCTTCGAGATGCTGAGTCTCGACCCGTTGCCACCGAAGACGGACTTGAAGGCGACCGTCACCGGCACGCTGGACCACCCGGACTTCACGGTGGAGAAGCTGCATTACCAGTCGCGCCCGGGCCTCTACGTCACGGCCAACGTGTATGTGCCCAAGCAGCTTTCCTCGCCCGCGCCGGCCATCCTCTACGTCTGCGGTCACGCGGTTGTGAAGACCAACGGCGTGAGTTACGGCAACAAGGTGGGATACCAGCATTGGGGCGCGTGGTTCGCACGCAACGGCTACGTATGCATGGTCATTGACACCGTCCAGCTCGGCGAGATCGAGGGCATCCACCACGGCACCTACAACAAGGACATGTGGTGGTGGAACTCGCGCGGCTACTCCAGCGCCGGGGCCGAGGCGTGGAACTGCATCCGCGCGCTCGACTACCTCCAGTCGCGCAAGGACGTGGACGGCGAACGAATCGGAGTCACGGGCCGCAGCGGCGGCGGCGCTTACTCATGGTGGATCGCCGCGCTGGATGATCGCATCAAGGCCGCGTGCCCGACCGCCGGCATCGTGGACCTGCACAACCACGTCGTGGACGGCACGGTCGAAGGCCACTGCGACTGCATGTTCATGGTGAACACCCACCGCTGGGATTACGCGCAGGTCGCCGCGCTCATGGCCCCGCGCCCTTTGCTCATCGTCAACACCGACAAGGACACCATCTTCCCGCTCGACGGCCTGGTGCGCCTGCACGAGCGCGTGCGCGGCATCTACGACCTGCACAACAAGCCCGACCAGCTCGGTCTCATCGTCACCGAAGGCCCGCACAAGGACACGCAGGAGCTGCAGGTGCCCGTGATGCGCTGGTTCAACAAGTGGCTCAAGAAGAGTGAAGCGCCCGTGCCCAACTACGCGGAGAAGCTCTTCACGCCGCAGCAACTCAAAGTCTTCGACAAGCTGCCCGCCGACGAAATCACCAGCAAGTGCCACGAGACCTTCACGCAGCTTGCGATTGACTCCGCGAGCTTTGAGCCGAAGAAGGCGCTGGCCGAGTTGCAGGTGAAGACCTTCGGCGGCTGGCCCGCCGCGACCGCGCCGGCGAACGTGCGACAACTTGCGTCCACCGAGACCGACGGCGTGCGCCTGACCGTCCACGAGTTCGACAGCAAGAGCGGCATCCGCCTGCGCTTCTACCTCGCGCAGCCGACCGCCGCCGCGCCGAAGGCCCTCCACATCGAGACCGTGGATGACGCGAACTGGCAGCAGCAGTTGCAGCTCGCGAAGGCGGGCTTTGCCAGCGCGTTCAGCGAGGAGTTTGCCCGTGCAGGCATTGACCAGAAGACGCCGGTGTCACCGGAGCAGCAGAAACAGTTCACTGGCTGGATGCGCTACGTCCGGGACCATCAGGCCGCCTACATCACCTTCGCCCCGCGCGGCGTGGGCATGACCGCGCTCGGCGGCGACAAGCGCTACCAGACCCAGGTCCGCCGCCGCTTCATGCTGCTCGGTGAAACGCTCGCCAGCTCGCAAGTTTGGGATGTCCATCGCGCTTCGCAGGCCGCGCGCGGCCTGCCGGGGATGAGCGAACTGCCGCTGCACTTCCACGCCAGCCCGGAGATGACAGAGGTCACCACCTTTGCCGCGCTCTTCGAGCCGAAGCTCGTCTCGCTCACGCTCGCGCAAGCCCCGCGCGAGGACAAAGCCGCGCCGGACTTCCTCAACTGGCGGCGCGTCGTCACGCCCGGACAGTTGCTCGCGCTCGCCGAACAGAAGACGAAGGTGAACCTGCCGAAAAAGCGGTGAACCAACGTGAAGAGGACACTCTTGTCCCCTGTGTCAGCATGAAAGGCCGGACTGGGGGACAGGAGTGTCCCCGCCACGCGCTACTTCGTCCGCACATGGACAGTCTGCGTCGGGAAGGCGAACTCGATTTGCTCCGCCTCGAAGCGGCGTTTGATTTCGAGGTTCAACTCCTGCATCCCGGCGAGATACGTTTTCTGGTCCACGTCGTTCCACCAGTGAGCCACGTAAATGTTCAGCGCGGACGCATCGAAACGATTGAAGCTCACCCAGACGTCTGCGGTCATCGCGTGGGCGCGATAGACTTCCTCCAGAATGGCCGTCGCGCGCTGCAACTTCTCCATCGGCGTGTCGTAGATCAGACCGAGGTTCATCTCTGTCTTGATGTTCGGGCGCGCGGCGACATTCGTGATGGTCGCGTTGCCCATCGTCTTGTTCGGGATGGTGACGAGGTGGCCGTCGAGGTTGCGCACGCGCGTGCTCCGCATGCCGATGCCTTCGACGGTGCCGTCCACCTTGTCGAGCTGGATGCGGTCGCCGACGCGGAAAGGCTTGTCCGCGAAGATGGCCACGGCGCCGAAGAGATTCGCCAGCGTGTCCTGCGCGGCGAGGCCGATTGCCAGGCCGCCGATGGACAGCGAGGCGATGGCGGCAGTCACGTTCACGCCGAGGTTCTGCATCGTGACCAGCGCGGCGATGACGAGGAGGAACGCCTTGATGCCCTTGCACATGACGGCGAAGAGCTGGTCGTCCGCGCCCTCCTCGCCGTGCGCGCTGCGCTCGCGCCAGATGTCCACCAGCACGTCCGTGACCTTCAGCACCATGTAGGTGAGCGAGACGGCAAGGAAGGCGACGAAGATTTTGTGCAACCACATCTCCGCGACCGGCGGCCAGTGGAAGATGCTCAGGCCGATGTGCAGGAACACGACGAAGGCGACGACCTTGATGGGGCCGTTGAGCAGTTCGAGGAGCTGGTCGTCGAGCGAAGTCTGGGTCCTTCTGGCGAACTTGCGCAGCCAGATGCGCGTCAGCCAGTCCAGGAACTTCGCCACGTAGAACGCCAGCACGATGTAGATGAGCGAGGCGAGGTATTGCCACAGCGGGTTGCCCAGGAACGGCGTGCGCAGCGGCTCGAAGCGGTCGAGGCCGAACGTGAGCGCATCGCTGCGTTCGGCGGCGGGCTGCGTGAGAATGTTCGCCGCTGGCGAGGGGCGCGCCGGGGCGCTGTTGGTGGCGACGGTGTTCGTGATCGTCTGCGCCCCGAGCCAGTGGGGCTGGCTAAGGAACAGCAGCGTCCACAACACGGCGGACAGCCCGAGGAGCTTCCACTTTGAAGTCATGCCCGAGTGTGCGGAGGCGGGCACGTTGGCCGCAAGCGTGGTCTGCGGGGGCACCTGTCTGCCGTGGCTCTTTCATGCACCACTGCTGATGCGCGGACGCTCCGATCCGGACGGCTAAAACGTGGCAGCGCTCAAAGAGGGTCTGCACTCATTCCTTTGAGCGTCGCAGTTTCCTCTGAATCAGCCCGGCGACCTCCGTCGCGGCAGGGAGCTTGTCCGCCCAGAGCACGGCCCAATACATCGCGGCGGCGATGCCGGCGGGAACGAAGACGGCTCCGAGTTTTAACAACAGCGTGGCGTGGCCAAGTTGTCCGTCCCAGAGCAACAGCAAGCCCCACGCGAAAATCCCGCCGATAATCATCGCGGCGGCGACGGGCTTGATGCTCCGCTTCAACTCCGCCATCTCCAGCGTGCCAAGCTTGGTGCGCAGCGCGCGGAACAGCAGCCAGACATTCAGGAAGGACGTGATGGAGTTAGCGAGACCGAGGCCGGCCTGCCGCAGCTCCCCGATTAATAGCACCGAGAGTAGCAGGTTCGCTCCGAGACATAAGACGCTCACGCGCATCGGCGTCTGCGTGTCGCCCAGCGCGTAAAAGGCCCGGGCGAGAATGTTCACCATCGAGAAGGCCACGAGTCCGGGCGCGAGCGCGAGCAACGCCTCGGCCGCGCGCTCCGTCGAGGCGGGCCCGAACTCGCCACGCTCGAACAGCAGCCGGACAATCGGCACCGCCAGTGTCATAAGAAGCACCGTGGCCAACCCGTTGACGACGACGAGATACGACAGCCCCTGCCCCAGCGTCGCGCGGAATTCGGGGAACTTCTTCTCCGCCGCCAGCCCCGACAGGCTCGTGAGCAGATACGTGGCGAGCGAGATGCCGAAGACGCCTTGTGGCAGTTCCATCAGCCGCACTGCGTAGTTGAACGATGCGACAATAACCGGGTCCACCCAGAACGACACGAGCTGCACCAGCGTCACGTTGAGCTGGAATGCCGCCACGCCGATGATGGCCGGCCCCATCTTGGTCACGACTGCGCGCACGGTGTCGTCACGCCACGGCGTCACCCACGCGAGCCGCCAGCCCTCGCGCTTGATCGACGGCAGTTGAAACGCCGCCTGCGCCACGCCCGCCACCAGCACGCCGAACGCGAGGGCGAAGATTTGTTCGTCCAGCTTCGCGCCAAACTTCGGCGCAACCAGGAACACGCTGGCAATCATCACCACGTTCAGCAGCGCCGCGCCGAGCGCCGGGATGAAGAAATGCCCGCGCGCGTTCAGCACGCCCATGAACACCGCTGCGAGGCAGACCAGCCCCATGTAGGGAAACATCACGCGCAGCAGCTCCAGCATCAGCCGCGTCTTCGCGTCGAACTGCGCCGTCGCCAGCGCGATGGACAAGCCCGCCAGCACGAGCGCGATGACCACGGCGGAAAAGACCAGCAGCGCGGACATCACCGCATTGGCCGAGCGCCACATCTCGGCCTCGCTCGCGTTCGTTTCCTTCTCCTTGAAAATCGGGATGAACGCCGCCGTGAGCGCGCCCTCGCCCAGCAGGCGGCGGAAGAGATTGGGAATCGTGAAGGCCAGCGTGAACGCGCCCGCCACCGGGCCGTCGCCCATGAAGCGCGCGTAAGCCATCTCGCGCACCATGCCCAGCACGCGGCTCGTGAGCGTGGCCGCGCCCATCGCGCCGGAGGACTTGAGCATCTGCGACATGCGCCGCGAGGCTAATTGGGAATTGGGAAAACGTCCAACGCTCAACTCTCAACGTCCAACGTCCAAAGGCCGAGGGCGCGTCGTTGAACGTTGAGCGTTGAAAGTTGGACGTTGAACGTTTCCCCGTAGGAGACGACGTGAGGAGTCTCAGACTGAATTCCGGGTTCCGAGTTTGAATGGAGACTCCTCACGTCGTCACCTACGAGGGTTTTCATGGCGATTCCCCTGCCCCGCTGCTACCGTCCTGCAAAATCACACGCGCATGACCGAGGAACCTTATCGTTGGCTGGAGGCGGTGGCGAACCGCCGCGAATACGTCCGCGAACAGCTCCGGGGCGGCTCGCCCGTCTTCGCCGCCAGCCTGCCCGACGGCATCCTGCTGGTGGGCGTGGGCGCGGGCCGCTCGAAGGTCTTCGAGCTGCACGACCGCCTCGCGCTCGCGGGCCTCGGCCACCCGGCGGACATCGAGAAGGTCCGGCAGGCGGCGATTGACGCCGCGCACCTCGAAGCCTTCACCCGTGCGCCCGAGGACGTGAGCCTGCGCCGCCTCGTGAGCTTCGGCCTCAGCCCGCAGCTCAAGCAGAACTTCGAGCAACTCTTCACCGCGCCCACGCTCGTCGAGCTGCTCATCGTCGAGCTGGGCAACGACCCGGGCCAGGACCTGCTCGCGAACCTGCACTTCGACGGCGCGTTCCAGCTCCAGACTGGCGGCGTGGCCGTCGCCGCGAACACGCCGGAAGCCGAAGCCGCCGCGAAGGACTGGCTCACCAAGGCTCTCGCCGGCCAGACCGACCGCGCCGCCGTCGCCGATCTGCTGCTGCAAGCCTGGTGGGTGCTGACGGAGAACAAGTCGTTCACGGACAAGCTGCCGGTGGAGGCGGAGCGGCGGGAGGGGTGGAAGAAGGCGGTGAGCGGGAAAACGGTGGAGGCGGGGTGGCTGAGTCGCCTCACGCACCAACGCCCTCGCTTTCAAACACTGAGCGAAGTTTGAGTTCGCTCGCAAAACCCGAACGCACTCAATAGCTTTAACCACATGCCAGTTCCTGACTATCAATCCTTCATGCTTCCTGTCTTGCGGTTCGCCGGAAAGCGACCTCAGGAATCAATCTCAATTCGTGCGGTCATAGCTGCGATGGCAGAGGAGTTCTCGCTCACCGAAGCTGACCAGCGCGAGATGTTGCCCAGCGGCGCAAGCACAACTCTCGGCAGCCGAGTTGGATGGGCTTGCACTTACATGAGAAAGGCGGGGCTGATTGAATCCCCACAGCGCGCTCAACTAAAAATCACCGACCTCGGCCGGAAGACTTTGGCAACAAATCCAAAGACGATAAACACGGCCTTTCTTAAGCAGTTTCCTGAATTTCAAGCGTTCCAAAACCGGAGTAAAGCACCCACAGGCGACGCAACTTCCAAGGAGACTGCGCTCCCCGACAAGACACCGGTGGAAATGATTGAAAACGGCTACGTGAGCCTACGCGCTACACTCGTTGCAGAGTTGCTTCAACGCCTGAAGGAATGCACTCCGAGTTTTTTCGAGCGCATAGTCGTGGAGCTGGTTGTCAAAATGGGTTACGGCGGCTCAAGGGCCGATGCTGGCAAAGCCATTGGAAAGGCTGGCGATGGCGGGATTGACGGCATCATCAAAGAGGACCGACTCGGCTTGGACGCAATCTACATGCAGGCGAAACGGTGGACGGACAAGCCAGTTGGCCGCCCGGACGTTCAACAGTTCCAAGGTGCGCTCTCAGGACACGGTGCCATCAAAGGCATTTTCATCACCACCTCAACCTTCACCAGGGAGGCAATCGAATACGTTGCAGCTCTTCGGAACAGCAAGATTGTGCTGATTGACGGCGAAGAGCTGGCCGAGTTGATGATTGAGCACGGCATCGGAGTCGCCACCGCCGCTGTCTATGAGGTCAAGCGTGTTGATTCAGATTACTTCTCCGAAGAGGAGTGATGTCGAAGTTCCGGCCATGACTGCGAACGCAACGCCTTCTCCCTTCGCGGAGCGAGGGGAGAAGGTGGCCGAAGGCCGGATGAGGGGTGCGGCCACCAACGCCGACGCACGCAACCCCTCACCCCGGCCCTCTCCCCTTGCTCCGCAAAGGGAGAGGGAGAACACAATACCCACGCCGCCATGAAC
>JBEBFV010000234.1:0-9457 GCA_040081795.1 Limisphaerales bacterium
GAGGGCGTTCCTTCCCTTGTTGGCAACTGTCACTTCTACTCCCGCCTTCCTCAAAATCTCCAAGCCTTCTCCCGCATGCAGCGGATTCGGATCCACCGCCGCCACGACCACCCGCCGGATGCCCGCCGCCAGAATCGCCTCCGTGCAAGGCGGCGTGCGCCCGTGAGTGCAGCACGGCTCCAGCGTCACATAGAGCGTCGCCCCACGGACGCGTTCACCGCGCTTCGCCGCGTCCCGCAATGCCTCCACCTCCGCGTGCGGCAAGCCCGCGCGCCGATGCCAACCTTCACCAATGACCTTGCCGCCCCGCATCAGCACTGCGCCGACCATCGGATTCGGCGACGTGCGACCCAGCCCGCGCCGCGCCAGTTGCAGCGCGCGGCGCATGAAGGACTCGTCGGTGGCGGGCTTGCTCACAGGCCGCAAGGCAAGCATTGGGCCTTCGCCCCGTCGAGCGCGGAGTGCCTGCGGACACTTCAGCCGGAACGAAACTGTGACACCGGCGGAGGGACCACAGAGACGCGATGAACACAGAGGAAGAGATTCGCCCCATCCCTGCAACCCGTCGCCAATCCCTGCCCTCTCTGTGTTCATCGTGTCTCTGTGGTTCAAATAGACTGCCCCCCGCTTCGGTTCGGCTGAAGGGGTGAACACCAACCTGAACTTCAACTTCCGCCCGCTCGCCGCGCCTGCTACTCTGCCGCCGTGGATTTGGCGGCATACAAAGCGCGGCGACCCCGACGCGATCAGGCGAGCCTGCTCGTGGTGGCGTTCGTCTGCTCCATCGTAGCTCACGTCGTGTTCGTGCTGGCGTGGGAGTTCCGCGCTCATCTGCCACACTTCGCGTTCATGGACTGGCTCAAGACCCAGTCGGCGAAGCTCAACCCCGCCGCGCTGATCATGAAGCTCGACGAGCCGAAGCCGATGCCACCGGAGCTGAGGAAACTCCTCGCCACCCAGCCGCCCCCAGAGGACCCGCCTATGCCGCAGCTCACCTTCGTGGACGTGGACCCTTCGCTGGCCACCGAGCCTCCCAAGGACGCAAAGTTTTACTCTGTCGCCAGCACCAAGGCCGCGAACCCAGACACGAAGATCGAATCGAACGTCCCGAAGATTGACGGCAAGCAGGAGCAGTTCGCCAAGGTCACGGAAGTCACCAAGCCACTGCCTCCCGCCGAGCCGCCGCCCACTCCCAAACCGAAAACTCCGACGCCACCACCCGAGGCCAAGCCCACACCTGAACCCAAACCACAGTCCCCGCCCCCGGCTCCAAACGCCGCTCCGACTCCGCAGCCCAAACCCTCACCGCAGTCCGCTCCGCCGAAAAAAGCAGAGCCACAGCCCTTGCAGCCAGCGCCTCCTCCGACACCGAGGCCTGCGGGCGACACCTTGCCGCAACCCAAGTCCACTCCGCCCGCGCCGCCTTCACCCGCGCCCATCCAAGTCGCGAAGTCCACCACGGATTTCCTCGGCACGCCGACGTTGAACCCCAGCACCGCGAAGCCCACCCCGCCGCCGGAGCCGGGCGATGCGGACACGAAGCTCACGCGTCCGCGCACCGTGAAGGAAGCGCTCGCACGAAAGCAGGAGAGCGGACTCGTCGGCGAGCGGATGAAGCAGGATGGCGGCGTGAGGCACCTCGGCGTGAGCGCGCTGGACGTGCGCGGCATGGCGTTCGGCGCTTACGATGCGGCGATCATCCACGCGATCCAGCAGCGCTGGTATAGCCTGCTGGAGTCGCGACCCACGCCGCGCGGAAAAGTGGTGGTCGAGTTTCGGATGCACTTCGACGGCCGCGTGACGGGCATGAAAGTCAACGACGCCGACGTGGGCGAGCTTTACTCCCTCTTCTGCCAGAAGGCCGTGCAAGACCCCTCGCCCTATCCGCGCTGGCCTAGTGACATGCGCCGCCAGTTGCAGTCCGACCACCGCGACGTGCGCTTCACGTTCTACTACAACTGAGGGAGGGGAAGTTGAGAGTTGGGGAGTTGAGAGTCAGAAGCCGAATCCACTCGCCCACTCGCCGCCGCCGCCTCTCAACTCTCAACTTTCATCTTTCAACTAGTCCCGCCGCCCGTCATCAATTCCGCCCGACAAATGGAACAGGCCATCTACATCGTGCTGACGCTGACCTCGGTCATCAGCCTGACCTTCATCATTGAACGCGGCATCGCGCTCCGCATGGGGCGCGTCATCCCGCCCGTGCTTGAGGAGGCGGTCGAGAACTGCCAGTCGCCCGCCGACCTGCCAATGCTGCGTCGCTCGTGCGAACAGCATCCCTCCGCGCTGGGCCGGCTCCTGCTCGTCGCCGCGAGCCACCTCGACTGCCCCAAGGGCGAGAACATTGACGCGCTGCAAACCAAGGCTCGGCACGAGATGGCGCAGTTGGAGCGCGGCCTGGTCGTGCTGGAGATCATCACAGGCATCGCGCCCCTGCTGGGCCTGGTCGGCACGGTCTATGGGTTGATCCTGCTCTTCACCGGCCTCGGCCAGCAAACGCTTGGCGGGGACAACACGCTCTTCGCCGCCGGCATCGCACTTGCATTGCGCGCAACGCTCCTGGGCCTGCTCGTGGCAATCCCCTCGCTCGTCGCGTGGAGCTACTACAGCAAGAAGGTCGAGTCGCTGGCCGTCGAGATGGAGACGCTCTGCGACGAGTTTCTCCAGCGCCAATACCGGGCCGCGAACCGCGCCTGACCCCGGCCCGCAATGCAGTTCCTCGCCCGCAAACGCCGCCTCCCGCCCGCCGTCATCATCGTCTCGTTGATTGACGTGCTGATGGTCGTGCTCATCTTCCTGATGGTCACCACGACCTTCCGCCAGCAGCCCGCCGTGAAGCTCACGCTCCCCGAGTCCAAGCAGGCGAAGGAAGGCATCGCCGACAAGGTGCCGCCGCTCTTCGTGGACATCGTCAGGTCCGCGCCGCACCTGCACTTCGACGGCAAGCCCGTCACCGCCGAGAAGTTGCAGGAGGAACTCGTCGCCAAAGTCAGGGAGAACCCAAACCTCACCCTCGCCATCCGCTCCGACACCGAGGCGCCCGTCGGCCAGCTCGTGAAGGTGATGGACGCGGCGAAGGTCGCGAAGATCAAGGCCGTAACCGCTTACACGAAGCAACCGGGGCAGAAGTAGGGGAGGGTGCAGGTGAGAAAGTGGGAAAGTGAGAAAGTGAGCGGGCGGAAAAAGCACTACGTCTCCCGTAGCACCCCTCACTTTCTCACCTTTCCGCTTTCCCACTTTCTCACCTGCTTCCCCGCCCCAACTCCCGGTTTGCACCCCGCCGCACTTCTGCTCTAATCGCCCGCACGTTTATGAAACATCTGCTCCGCTGCACCGCCCTCACCCTCGCGCTCGGCCTGCTCTCCGCAGCCGCGCAGGACGCCAAGAAGAAACAGCCGGGCAAGAAAGCCCCAGCCGCCAACGCTGGCGCGGCGGTGAACGAGAACAAGGCCACGCCTCTTGAGCGCATCAAGGTGATGAAGGACTTCAAGGTCGAACTGCTCCACTCAGTGCCCATCGGCGAGCAAGGCTCGTGGGTGAACCTCTGCACCGACGGCAAGGGCCGCATCATCGCCAGCGACCAATACGGCGGGCTCTTTCGCTTCGCGCCGCCTGCGCCCGGCCAGCCGCTGGACCCGGCGAAGATTGAGAAGGTCCCCGCCGCCATCCGCGCCGTGAACGGCCTGCTGTGGTTCAACAACGGCCTTTACTGCGCCGTAAATGACTACGAAAACAAAATCCCCAGCGGCCTCTACCGAGTCACGTCCTCCAAGAACGACGACGTGCTCGACAAGGTGGAGCTGCTCCGCGACATGCAGGCGCGCGGCGACCACGGCGTCCACGCCATCGTGCTCGCGCCGGATGCGAAGTCGCTCTTCCTCATCACCGGCAACGGCACCAAGCCCACGGCGTTCAGCTCCTCCAAAGTCCCGCTCATCTGGGGCGAGGACCACGTCCTGCCGCGCATGCCCGACGGCCGCGGCTTCATGCGCGAGGTGCTCGGGCCGGGCGGCATCATTTACCGCGTGTCGCTCGACGGGAAAAACTTCGAGGCCTACTCCTCCGGCTACCGGAACATCTTCGACGGCGCCATCAACCGCGACGGCGAGCTGTTCACCTACGACGCCGACATGGAATACGATTTCAACACGCCGTGGTATCGGCCCACGCGCGTGAACCACGTCACCAGCGGCAGCGAATACGGCTGGCGCAACGGCGCGGGCAAGCGCCCCGAGTGGTATCCCGACAACCTCGGTGCGGTCGTCAACATCGGCCCCGGCTCGCCGACGGGCGTGACCTTCGGCTACGGCGCGAAGTTTCCCGCGAAGTATCAGGACGCGCTCTACATCCTCGACTGGAGCTGGGGCAAGCTCTACGCCGTCCACCTCAAGCCCGACGGTTCCAGCTACACCGCCACGCGCGAGGAATTCCTCTCCGGTGCGCCGCTTCCGCTGACCGACGCCATCATCCACCCGCAGGACGGCGCGATGTATTTCGCCATCGGCGGGCGCAAGGTGCAGTCCGGCCTCTACCGCGTGACTTACACCGGCAAGGAATCCACCGCAGCGCTCCCGGCGCGCACCACAACCGCGACAAGCAAGGAGTCCGAAGCCCGCTCCATTCGCCGCTCGCTCGAAGCCTTCCACGGCAAGGCCGACGAGAAAGCCGTCGCCGCCGCGTGGCCGCACTTGACCAGCAGCGACCGCTACCTCCGCTGGGCCGCGCGCACCGCGCTTGAATGGCAACCCGCCGCGAGTTGGGCTGACAAGGCGCTCACCGAGAAGGACGGCGGCAAGCAAGTCGAAGCCCTGCTCGCGCTCGCGCGACTCACGGGCATTGACCCGCAGCATCGCAAGCCCACTGACCCGCCCGTGGACACCGCGATGGCCGCGAAGATTTTCGCCGCGCTGGACAAGGTGGATTGGAAGAAGTTGAACCAAGACCAGCGCCTCGCCTTCGTTCGCACTTACTCCATCAGCCTCGTGCGCTTCGGCCAGCCCGATGACGCCACGCGCCAGCGCGCCATTGCCAAGCTCGACCCGCTGTTCCCCGCCGAGAACTTTCCGCTCAACTGGGTGCTGTGCGAGACGCTCGTCGCGCTCCAGTCGCCGAACATCGCTGCCAAGGGCATCGCCGCGCTGAAGAACGCGCCCGGCCAGGAAGAGCAGATGGAATACGCCCGCTCGCTGCGGATGCTGAAGGCCGGCTGGACCACCGCGCTGCGCACCGACCAGTTCAACTGGTTCCTCCGCGCCGCGAACTACCGGGGCGGCGCGAGCTTCGAGAAGTTCATCGAGTTCATCCGCACCGGCGCGGAAGCCACGCTGTCCGACGCGGAGAAGACCACGCTCGCCGACTTGCTCGCCAAGAAGCCCGTGAAGAAGTCACCACTCGAAGCGCTGGCCGAAGCCTTCGCCGGCCGCAGCTACGTGAAGGAATGGAAGCTCGACGAACTCGCCACAGCCGCTGACAAGGGCCTCAAAGGCCGCAGCTACGAGAACGGGCGGAAGATGTTTGGCGCGGCCGCGTGCTTCGCCTGCCACCGCTTCGGGAACGAAGGCGGCATGACCGGCCCCGACCTCACCGGCGCGGGCGGCCGCTACAACGCGCGGGACTTCCTCGACCAAGTCATCAACCCGAGCAAAGAAATCAACGAACAGTTCGTCCCCGTGGTGCTGACCAAGACCGACGGCGAGAAAATCTCCGGCATCATCGTGAACCTGAACGGCGACACCGTGCAGGTGAACACCGACCTGACCGACCCGAACCAGCGCCTCGGCGTGGACCGCAAGCTGGTGGTGAAGATGGAGCCGTCGAAGATTTCCCCGATGCCCGAGGGCCTCATCAACATGCTCAAGCAGGACGAAATCCTCGACCTCGTGGCCTACGTCCTGAGCGGCGGCGACGCGAAGCACGCGATGTTCAAGTAGGGCTGTGCCGGCGACTTCCAGTCGCCGCCTACTTCACGATCTGAAACTCTGCCGCGACCACCGCTCGATACGTCTTCTCACCAAACCCGGAGCCGTCGTCACCTCGCTGCTCCAATGTGCGGATCATGAAACGGAAGTCCGAGTCTGCGCGAGAACCGGCAGCCGACGGACCTGCCCAATCAAAACCCACAGCTCGGGGTTGCTGTGGAAAGGGATAGTAGGATCCTCCCTCCGCCAATCGGGCCGGGGCCAGCTTGACCTTGAGCGCCTGTTCGACGGCCGCCTTCTTCCGGTTTATTCCTTCACACGCCTGCGCCAGCACCGCCGCCTTGTTCTCCACCTCTTTCGAGTCAATCGGCTCCAATCCCAGATAGGTCATCTCAGGACGGGCATCAATCTGCGCGGCCACCGCTTGGAATTCAGCTTCACTCTCCACCGTGATGCGCATCTGGTTCTCGACCCGGTAGCCCTTCACCTTGCTGCTGAACATCCCGGTCTGCGGAGTGGAAGAGAAACGCGCTGAACGAATCCGGTCCTCAGGAATGCCCTGCTTCACTAACGCCTGCGTCAGGGCTTCCCGCAGCTTGCGGTTTTTCTCGGAACCATCTGCTAGCGCCTTGGCCTCGACGCCCACGGAAATCTTCACCACCGCCCGGTCGGCGGACACGCGCAACGTCGCGTCACCGGCAAGCGTGACGACCTTCGAGGCTTCAATCAGCGCGGTGGTCGCCTCAGTGACGCCAGCCAGCGGGTTGAGTTGGGCCGAAACCGTGGATGTTATCGCCAGACTGGCGACGAGGACGGTGATGCGATTAGGTTTCATTTCAATAACGACCTAGCCGGGTCGGAGACCGGCGCTCCGAGGCTACGTGATGTGCGCGCCCTGGGTCTCGACATAGACCGCATACACCGAGGTGCTGGCGGTCATGAAGAGGCGGTTCCGTTTCGCGCCACCGAAGCAGACGTTGGAGCAAATCTCCGGCAGCAGAATCTGCCCGATGCGTTGCCCGTCCGTGCCCGCGAAGATGTGGACGCCGTCGTAGCCTGCGCCCACCCAGCCGGCGCTGGCCCAGATGTTGCCCTCGGTGTCGCAGCGGATGCCGTCGGCGAAGCCGGCGTCTTCCGTGTCCTTGCCGTCCTTCTTGAACTTCAGCTTCATTGAGGTGAACTCCCGCCCGTTCTTCAGCTTCCGCCCGTCCACGTCCCACACCTTGATGTTCTTCGGCGCGTTGTCGTAATGGCTCGCGCCGGTGTCGGCCACGTAGAGCTTCTTGTAGTCGGGCGAGAAGCACAGGCCGTTCGGCTTGAAGATTTCGTCCGTGACCTTCTCGATTTTGCCGGACTTGCCATCGATCACATACACCGCCTCCTTCTGGTGCGGCTGGACGGTCGCGGACTTCACGCGCTCGCCCTCGTAGTTCATCAAGCCGCCGTAGCCGGGGTCGGTGAACCAGATATCGCCCGTGTTAGGATGCACCACCACGTCGTTCGGCGCGTTGAAGGGCTTGCCGCCGAACTTGTCCGCCAGCACGGAGACGGTGCCGTTGTGCTCGTGCCGCACGACACGCCGGGTGAGGTGTTCGCAGGAGAGCTGCCGGCCCTCATAGTCGAAGGTGTTGCCGTTGGTGTTGTTGACCGGACTGCGGAAGGTGCTCACATGGCCGTCGTCCTCGATCCACCGTTGCTGGATGTTGTTCGGGATGTCGCTCCAGAGCAGGTAGCGGCCCACGGCATTCCACGCCGGGCCTTCGGTCCAGAGCGTGTTCGCGCTGTGGTGAATCCGCAGGATGGGCGTGTTGCCCAGCTTGGCCTTGAAGCGCTTGTCCAGCGCGATGATATCCGGGTCCGGGTAGCGCGTGGGGATTTTGCCGGTCCAATCACGGTCGGCGGCAGCGGCAGCCCCGGCGACGGCGGTGACAGCGGCAGTGAGGAAGGAACGGCGGGAGAAGGAGGAATCAGTGTTCATGGTGTGTGTGGTGACGTGCAGAGAGTGGAAAGGCGGCGGGGGCGTGGCAAGGAAAAGGTAGTGCAATGTAGTCGCAGGCTTCAGCCTGCGCGTCAGTCTGTGGCTTCAGTATGTAGCGGCGGTCTGTGACCGCCGTCTGCGCAACTCGGCGCTCGCAGAGCGCCGCTACAGAAAGCCCGCGATTCGCAACCTGAAGGTTGCGACTACGGCTGGAAGTTGCGGTGCTTCGGGTCCCCGGCGGCTTCGAGGTAGGCGAGGAGGTCGAGGACTTGTTCCAGACGCAGGCTGTTGAGCAGGCCGCTGGGCATCGGCGAGACTTCGGAGAGGCGGCGCTCGCGGACGTTGGTCACGGCGACTTCGATGAGCTTCTCCTCCAGCGGGCTGGGACGGACGAAGAGCTTGTTGTCGGCCTCGCGTTCCACCATTCCGCTCACGTCGTCGCCGTCTTTCAGGAGCAGGCGGGTCTGGCGGAACTTCTCATCAATCACCGCGCTCGGCTCGAGGATGTGCAGCAGCAAATCCCGTCGGCTGAAGCGCGCGCCCACGGCCAGCAGTTCCGGGCCGATGACGCTGTTCGGGAACGCGGGGTCGTGGCTGACGCGGTGGCAGTGGACGCATTGCGCGGTGAGCAGCGCCGTGCGCGCGCCTTCGTAGCTGCGACCCTTGCCGACTTCGCCGAGGCGGGGTTCGAGGTCGGCGAGCTTCCAGTCTTTTACGAAGCGCGGCGGCGGGACGGCCGGCAAATTTGCTTTTGAGCCTGCTGCGGGTGGGACACCCGCGCTCCGGCCCAAGGCGGTGCGTTCCTCCGGCGTGAGCGCGGCGAGGAGTTCCTTGCGGACGTTCGCGAGGGACGTGAAGTAGGTGCGCCCGCCGGGCAGGCGCTCGGCGCGGTCGAGCGCGTCGAAGACGACGCGGCGCGCGCCGGGCGTCCAGCCGTCGCGGGCGTAGCGGAGGTAGAACGGGTAGAGCAGCAAGTCCTCGCTCGCGGTCGCGGCGCGCAGCAGTGGGACGGTCTTGGCGATGACCTGCGGCGAGCGCAGATAGACCAGCAGTTCGACGAGCATCTGGTTCACGCGCGGGCTGGCGTTCGGGTAGAGCGGCTCAAGCCATTTCAAGGAGGCTTGGCGTTGGGCTTCATCGGGCGGGCCGATCCGGATGAAAGTGAGGGCGAGGACGCGGAGAACGGTGAACTGCTCGTGTTGGGAGAACACGGAGAAGACGGAGCCAGAAACCAGCCTGACAATCTTGTCCTTTGTTCCCTCGCGCTCGTTTCGAGAATCCAGTTCCGCAGGGTTTTCGGACCGGAGGATAGCAAGCAATGACAACAATGCGGGCTGCCCCTCTGGTGCGGTTAGCGCATAGCCGAGCAGGCTCGCTGAGTTCATCCGCTCTAGGCTAACCCGCGTTAAGTATTGCACCCATCTGTCTGGGTAATTGAGTTTTTGCCTAAATCCAAACACTTCAAAATCATGACGCGTAAAGCCCATGGGCATGGACCTCAAGAGTTGGCCCTCGCTACGCAGAGTTGCTGATTTGGCATTGAATCTTGCTTCCTCTGGCT
>JBEBFV010000235.1:0-9429 GCA_040081795.1 Limisphaerales bacterium
CTCATCGCCGCGCTGCCGAACCCGCCGCTGATGAACCGCAAGCAGTGGAAGCTCACCGCCAGCCACAACGCCGCCGCGCTCCCACTCGCCGTGGACGGCACCGCCAGCACGCGTTACGACACGCGGACTTCGCAGGAGCCGGGCATGTGGGTGCAGGTCGAGCTGCCCGCCGAGACCGCCATCACCGGCCTGCGCCTCGACGCGACCGGGTCGGGTGGCGACTACCCGCGCGGCTACAAGGTGGAATTGTCCGGCGACGGCCAGACTTGGGGCAAGCCCGTCGCCACCGGCGCAGGCAAAACCGCGTTCACGGAAATCAAGCTGCCGCCCACGAAGACCAAATTCATCCGCATCACCCAGACCGGCAGCGTGAAAGGCCTCTTCTGGTCCATCCACGAACTCGACGTGCTCTCGGACACAAAGGGCCAGATCACCGAAGGCAAGGCGACGGCGAAGCTGCCGGTGGTGGAGTAGGCGGTGCCGTAAGGGGGACACTCTTGTCCCCCAGCAGCGGGCGGATGCCGCGTTTTGGCCAATGGGAACGAGGACAAGAGTGTCCCCTTCACCGGCGGCTACGGCTAACGAAACTCCTCCACGTCCAAACCGCTGCCTTCGACGATGCTCTTGAGCGTGCCAATCGGGATGGGCTTGCTCCCGTGCATTGCCACGATGACTTGCTGCCCATTGCCGTGCCGCCGCTTTTGATGGCTGCCGGACTGTCCCGCCAGCACGAAGCCGTGCCGACGCAGAACCTTGACGACCTCCTTCGCGTTGCAAACTGGAAACCGCTGGCTCACGGCATCGCGAGTTCCAGCAGCTTGACGCCTTTGGCCAGTTTGACCGGAGCTGGCTCGAACCACAGCGCAAGCGCCTCCTTGGCGTTCGCCACAGCCTCCGCTTCCGTATCGCCCGCCGTGGCGCAGCCGGGCAATTCGGGGAACACGGCGGACCAACGATTCGTCACCGCATCCAGCTCAACCAACAAGCGCAGCTTCATACGCTGAAATTAGTGACGCCGCGCCCTGCAAGCAAGTGCGGACCGTGATGTAGCCGCCGAGGTAAGGAGGCGGATCGGACGCTGCGATAACTTGGGGAATCCGCCTCCTGACCTCGGAGGCTACTTGGCTCAGAGTAAGTTCGCCTGCCGCCCCGTGTTCGGTTTCAGCCCGAGTTTCTTGAAGCTCAACTCAGTGGCCACGCGGCCTTGCGGCGTGCGCTGGAGGTAGCCTTCCATGATGAGGTAAGGCTCATAGACTTCCTCGATGGTGTCCGGCTCCTCGCCCACGGCCACGGCGAGCGAACTCACGCCCACCGGCCCGCCGCCGAACTTCACGATGACGGTTTCGAGGATGCGCTTGTCCATCTCGTCGAGGCCGTTCTGGTCAATCTCCAGCATCGCCAGCGCTTTGTCGGCGACCAACTCGGTGATGCGGCCGTCGTGGCGGACCTGCGCGTAGTCGCGCACGCGGCGGAGGAGGTTGTTCGCGATACGCGGTGTGCCACGGCTGCGCCGGGCGATTTCGTGCGCGCCGGTCTCGTCAATCTCCACGTTCAGCAGGCGCGCGGAGCGGACGACGATTTTCTGGAGCTGCGCGGCATCGTAGTAGTCCAGCCGTTCGCGCATCCCGAAGCGCGTGAGCAGCGGCGCGGAGAGCAGGCCGCTGCGGGTGGTCGCGCCGATGAGCGTGAAGCGCGGGAGGTTCAGCCGCACGCTGCGCGCGTTCGGCCCCTGGTCAATGATGATGTCCAGCTTGAAGTCCTCCATCGCCGGATAGAGATACTCCTCGATGGTCTTTTGCAGGCGGTGGATTTCATCAATGAAGAGCACGTCGCCCTCTTCGAGATTCGTGAGCAGGCCCGCGAGGTCGGCGGCCTTCTCAATCGTCGGGCCGCTGGTGGCCTTGACGTTCGCGCCCATCGCCTTGGCGAGGATGTTGGCAATGGTGGTTTTACCGAGGCCGGGCGGGCCGCTGAGAAGAATGTGGTCAAGTGCCTCGCCGCGCTGCTTGGCGGCCTGCACGGAGATTTCCAGCCGCTCCTTGACCTTGGCCTGCCCGGTGAAGTCCGCGAAGACCGACGGACGCAGCGTCGTTTCCAGCGCAGGCTCGGGATTGTTGAGGGTGGCAAGCGGTCGGTCGGACATTGCGAAAAGGATGCGAGAGCAGGCGAGGCAGCGGCAAGGGGAAAGGCTCGCGCCCGACTGCCTGACCCCGCTTGGCCCGAACGATGCGGTGGAAAGCGGTGGGTTGATTTTAACGCAGAGGACGCAGAGGACGCAAAGGCGCGCTGAGACAAACCGATGAAGATCAACAAAAAATGAGCATGAGGATCGTTTGTTCTCCGCGTCCTCTGCGTCTCTGCGTTAAAGCAGACCTTGCCTGCAAAATGAGATGTGCCTCTTCCGAGTCATCGTTGCGCCGACTTCGGGCTGGGAGCTTCGGGCCGGGCCACGAGCGTCACGCCGTTGGGCCAGTTCGCGCCCTCGGTGATCCATTGGCCGATGAGCGCGATCTCGGCGGCGGTCAGCGGAATCTTGCGCTTGGCGGGCGGCATCACCTCGTCGTGGATGTCGCGGTCTGGCCGCATGGAGATGCGATGGTAGAGCGAGCTGTTCGGCGGGCTGCCGGGCACGATGGCCGGGCCATAGACCTTGCCGCCCTTGAACGCCGCTTCGCGCGTGTCCACGCGGAAGCCCATCCGCTGCTTCTCCGGCCCGTGGCAGCTCACGCAATGCGTCTCCAGCACCGGCTTGATGTGCTTCACGAAGTCCACCTTGCCGACGATGGCGGGCTTTGCGGGTCCGTTGGGTTTCGCCGAGGAAACGACTTTCGCCTTCGGCGCGACGGGCTTCTCGGTGGTTGGCAGTGGAGTTGAAGCGGGCTTCTCCACCGCTGCCACGTCGGCTGGCTTCTCCGGGTAATGTGCGCCCTGCTGGACCCAGCGGATGATGGCCATGACTTCCTCCGGTGTCAGCGAACCTTTTCCTGTCGGCGGCATCACGTCCTCGTGGTCAGGCGGCAACAGGATGAGGCGGACGAGGTGGCTGGCCATCGGATCGCCGGCCTTGACGGCGGTCTTCTCGCTGCTGCCACCCTTGAGCGCGATGGCCTTCTGGTCGAGGCGATAGGTTCCCTTCTGCTTCTCCGGCCCGTGGCAGGAGAGGCACTTGGTGTCGAAGATCGGCTTCACCTTTTCGAGGAAGAACTTGTCCTCCTCAGTTGCGCCCACCAAGGCCATGTCGGGCGTCTCCGGCTCATCCTCGACCAGGATCTTCACGAACTCGGGCGCGTTCTTGGTGAGGTAGTTCGAGCCGTGCGTGAGGTTGCCGCCCTGGTGGCCGGCGATGACGAGCAGCGCGATGTTGGCGATCAACAGCACGCGATAGCTCCCGCGCAGCAGGCGGTTTGGCGCGGCGTCGGTGCCCTCGGCGTAGCCGCGCCGCTGGAGGATGAGCGTCAGGACTGTGAGCACGCCCACGGCGATGCCGTAGTTGCGATGCGAGTCGAGCGTCCTGGCGTCGTATTCCGCGCCGCCCGCGCGCAGCAGGCCCAGCGCGATGGTCAGCAGCGTGGTCGCGACGCTCAGGCCGAGCATAAGCGTGATGACTTGCTGCACCTCGGGTTTGCGCCTCCAGAGGTAATAGAGATCCACGAGGAACGCCATCGTCACGAAGCCGATGGGGAAATGCAGCAGCACGGAATGGAACGGGCCGAGGAAGGGCCGCCATTGGAAAATGCCTCCGCTCTCCGCCGCCATCGCGGACGGGACGAACACGCCGCAGCCGATGAAGGCCGCCGCCAACCAAACCCACGCGCGCAACTGGTCACGATTCGTTCTCATGCATTGATGGCCCGCGCCGGCACCACGACGGCTGCGGAGCTTCACGGGAGAAGTTGACTGCGGTTGCGACGGGTGAACCGCCCCGATCTTGTCCGAGTCACCGCCAAGATTGGCGCGTCACTGGACGACGAGGTCGAACGGGAGGCTGCGGTTCAACAGGGGACCAAGCTGCGCCGTAAGCACCTGCCAAGTGAGGGCCGGCGCGGCGAGCACGAGCAGGCGCGGCGCGGCGAGCTGTCCGTCCGCGAGAAGTGCGTCGAGAGCGGCTGCGCCCGGCAAGCTGGTGAACGCGGCCTTCGCAATTTCCGCCTCGCTGAACATCGCTTCAACGCCCGGTCGCTGCGGGTCCGGCAGCCGGCGGGCGACTGCGAGCTTCACGGCGTTGCCGGACTTGGTCACGCGCACCACGAGGTTCGCCGGGATGACGGCGCGCTGGAAACTCACTGTGCTGAACGCGGTCGAGTCTACGTTGAACATCGGAGTGGACGGCGTGGACGCGAGGTCTGATTGGAGCGGGGCAATCGCGTCGAGCGCGCGGGCGACGTGACGCAGCGGCGTGGCTGGCTCGGGCTTCAGACCGACGCCCACGTCCCAGCCGAGGTGATGACGCAGCGAGAGCACGGTGCGGAGCTGCTCGGCGGGCGCGAGCCGCTGGCCGGCGAACGCGCCGACAATCACCGACTCGTTGAACCAGAACCGCCCGTCCGGCGGGACGCTCAGGCTCAAGTCCACGCGGCCCGGCTTGGGGGAAAGCGGCTTCAACGCGGCGGCGGTGCGGAGGTCGGTGGCGAGCTTGGCGGCAGCGGTTGAAACCTTGCTCGTGTCCACCGCCTTCAAAGGCCCGGCGATTTCGCCCAGGTAAATGCGAAGCAACTTCAGAGGGGCGTTGCGCGCGCCGGTGAGCGGCTTGTCAGCGGCGTCGCGGAGGAGCCACGTCACGAGGTCGCGGTCGAGTTGCCACGCGACGGCGATGGGGTTGGAAGGCACGCGCAGTGCGGAGGTTGTCTCGCGGAGGTCCACGAAGACTTGATACGAGCCGAACTGTTCGCCGACGAGGAGTTCGTGGCTAAATGGGACTTCGCGCTCCACGCTGGCCCCGCCGGGAATGAGCAGGGATTCAGTGTCGCCAAGGGCCGGCTCGGACAACGGGACGACGCGCACGCCATTGGTGGCGACGAGCCATAGGTCGAGGCACGCGGGCCAATCGAGGCGCACAGCAGCGCGGCTGGTGTTGCTGAATTTGAGTTTGAGCGGCACGGGCTGGAAGGGGACGAGGCGCGCGGAGCCGGAGAGTTCGAGTTGGATTGCGCGGGCGGCGGATCGTGCGGTGCGCTCGGCGAGGTAGTCGGCAACGGAGAGGAGGCTGAGGTCGAGTTCAGCGCTCGCGGTGCGGCCGTTCCAAAGCGCGGCACCGCGCGGCATGGTCGGGCGCTGCTTGGGGCTGACGCCGAGGTATTGCGCGCGGACCTTGTAGTCGCCGGTGGACTCGGCTTTCACCCAGTCCGAAAGCAGTGTGGAGAACTCCTGCGTTGCGCCCGGCGCGAGACGCACCGCGCGCGCGAACTGGTGCGCCTGTGCCGGCCCGGCGACGGTGGACTCGACGGTGAGTTCGCCGAGCTTGCGCGTTTGTTTGCAATGGTCGCACTTGGGGCTGTAGATGCCGGAGCCGGGGCCGATGTGCGGTGGCACGATGCCGGTGACCGGCGGCGGCGGACCTTGGCGCTTCATCTCGACCTTGCCGTTGTTGCGGCAGCAGCCCTCCCACATGAACGCGAGCGCCTGCGTGGAGGTGTTGGTGAAGCGCCAGACGAGCAGCGTGGCGTCGCCGATCACGTAGGTCTGCGCCGGCGGGATGGAAATCTGGACGCGGATGGGCTGGTTCGTGGCGGCCAGCGGCGCGGTGACCGGCTGGGCAGACGCCAACGGGAATCCCGTGAACAAGGCGGCAAGGATCATAGCCGCTCGTTGAGCTGAAATCAGGCGATGCATCGCGGGCAATTGGTAACACGGGGTCCACTGAGGAGCGAATGGAACTGTAGCGGCGGTCTGTGACCGCCGTGTTTCGTCAAGTCGGCGCTCACAGAGCGCCGCTACAGGGTCACCGTCGTGCTTGGCAGGCGGCGGCGATTCCGCGAGAGTCTTCCGCACCACGCTCATGACCTCACGCCGTTTCATTCTCGCCCTTCTGCTCACCGCGCTCGCCCAGCTTGTCCCGCTGCGCGCCGCCGATGTTGTGAAGCCGAATTTCATTCTCATCAACATTGACGACCTCGGCTACGCGGACATCGAACCGTTCGGCTCGAAGCTGAACCGCACGCCGAACCTGAACCGCCTCGCCGCCGAGGGCATGAAGCTCACGAGCTTTTACGGCGCGCCGGTGTGCTCGCCCTCGCGGTCGTCGCTGATGACGGGCTGCTACCCGAAGCGCGTGGGCATCCCGAACGTGCTCTTCCCCGGCAATGCCACCGGCATCAACGCCGCCGAGCACACGGTTGCGGAGTTGCTGAGGGCGCGCGGCTACGCCACGGCGTGCGTCGGCAAGTGGCACCTCGGCGACCAGCCGGAGTTCCTGCCCACGCGCCACGGCTTCGACCATTACTTCGGCCTGCCTTACTCGAACGACATGGGCCCGGCAGCGGATGGCGTGAAGAGCAACCTCGGCGACCCGTTGCCGCAGAATCCGAAGGCCAACAGTCAGCCACCGCTGCCGTTGATGCGCAACGAGACCGTGCTGCAGCGCATGCTGGCGGCGGACCAGACGACGCTGGTCGCGCGCTACACGGAGGAGGCGGTGAAGTTCATCCGCGCGAAGAAGGACGCGCCGTTCTTCCTCTATCTGCCGCACTCGGCGGTGCATTTCCCGCTGTATCCGGGCAAGGCGTTTCAGGGCAAATCCAAGAACGGCCTCTACGGCGACTGGGTGGAGGAAATGGACTGGAGCGTCGGGCAGGTCATGGATGCCGTGCGTGAACTCAAACTCGAGGCGAAGACACTTGTGCTCTTCACGTCTGACAACGGCGGCACCCAGCGCGGGGTGAACACGCCGCTGCGCGGGTTCAAGGCGAGCACTTGGGAGGGCGGGATGCGCGAGCCGACCATCGCGTGGTGGCCGGGAAAAATTGAGGCGGGCACAACCAGCGGCGCGATGGCGAGCATGATGGATGTGCTGCCGACGTTCGTGAAGCTGGCCGGCGGCGAGGTGCCGGGCGACCGCAAGATTGACGGCGTGGACATCTGGCCGGTGCTCTCAGGCAGGCAACCGGATTCCAGCCGCGAGGCATTTTACTTTTTCCGGGCGAACGTCCTTGAGGCCGTCCGCTCCGGACCGTGGAAGCTGCATCTGGTCACGCGCGGTGCGCCTGGCGCGAAGGGCAAGCAGGCCAAGGCGAAGGAGAACGCGCCTACCTCCGAGCAACTGCCGATCTTGACCAACCTGGACACGGACATCGGCGAGATGAAGAACGTCGCCGCTGCGAACCCGGACGTGGTGAAGCGCCTTCAAGCGCTCGCCACGAAAGTGGACACCGACCTTGGCACGGAGCAGACCGGCCCCGGCTGCCGCGCGCCGGGCCGGGTGGAGAACGCGCGCCCGCTGATTGACTCCGAGGGGAAGGTGCGGGCTGGCTTCGAGCCGAAGCCTTGATCGCGGTCAAAAGAAAACCCGCCCCGCGTCGAAACGCGGAGCGGGCTCAATCTCATGCCGGGCGGACTCAACGGCCGTCCGGTTGGGGCGAAGGCCTACTTGTCCTTCTTCTTGCCACCGGCAGGAATGCCGGCGTCCTTCATCTTCTTCTTGTCGTCCTCGCTGATCGCGGCGCGCTCATCGGCGTCGAGCTTGCCGTTCGAGTTCTTGTCGTATTTCTTGGTGATCTCATCCATGACCTTCTGCTGGTCGGCGGTGAGGGGCTTCTTTTCCTTCTTCTCGGCGGCGCTGACGGTGAGGGCCGAGACGGTCAAAAGACCGAGGGCGATGATGACGATTTTCTTCATAGTGTTGCTGCGGTGTTCGTTGTTGTTTTCCGCCGGCTAGCCGGCAAGGGAGGCAGACGACGAGGCCGGAAGGGAGGTTACAGGCCGGCAACTCTCCGGAATCAGCCCACGAACCGCTTGGCGATGACGGTGGCGTTGTGGCCGCCGAAGCCGAAGGAGTTGTTCGCGATGGCCTCGATCTTCATCTCGCGCGCGGTGTGCGGCACGTAGTCGAGGTCGCACTGCGGGTCGGGGTTGTCCAAGTTCAACGTGGGCGGCGCGATCTGCATCTGGATGGCCTTCGCGCAAAGGGCCATTTCTGCCGCACCGGCCGCGCCGAGCATGTGGCCGGTCGCGCCCTTGGTGGAGCTGACGGCAAGTTTCTTGGCGTGGTCGCCGAAGACGGACTTGATGGCCTGGGTTTCGCAGACGTCGCCCTGCGGGGTGCTCGTGCCGTGGGCGTTGATGTAGGAAATGTCCTCGGGGCGCAGGCCGGCGTTGCGGAGGGCCATCTTCATGCAGCGGGCCGCGCCTTCACCCTCGGGGGCGGGGGCGGTGAGGTGGTTGGCGTCGGCGGTGTTGCCGTAGCCGACGAGTTCGCAGTAGATGCGCGCGCCACGGGCCTTGGCGTGTTCGAGTTCCTCGACGACGAGGACGGCCGCGCCTTCGCCCATGACGAAGCCGTCGCGATCCTTGTCGAAGGGGCGGGAGGCGCGCTTGGGCTCGGCGTTGCGGGTGGAGAGAGCGCGCATGGCGGCGAAGCCACCGATGCCCATCTCGCAGACAGCAGCCTCGGTGCCGCCGGCGAAGATGGCGTTCGCGTCGCCCATCTTGATGGTGCGCCAGGCCTCGCCGAGGGCGTGGGTGCTGGTGGCACAGGCGGAGCAGGTGGCCATGTTCGGGCCGCGCAGCTTGTAATACATGCTGAACACGCCGGAGGCCATGTTCAGGATCATCATCGGGATCAGGAAGGGGGAGATCCGGCCCGGGCCCTTGTTCATCAGCACGGTGTGCTGGTCGTCGTGCGTCTGAAGGCCCCCGATGCCCGAGCCGATGAACGCGCCGATCTGGTCGCGGTCGAGCTTCTCAAGGTCCATGCCGGAGTCCTGAAGCGCGCGCCAGCCGGCGTAGATGCCAAGCTGGGCGAAGCGATCGGTGCGGCGGACTTCTTTGGGAGAGGGGAACGCAGGCGTGGGGTCGAAGTCCTTTACCTCGGCAGCGATCTGGCAATCGTAGGCCGCGGGGTCGAAGGACGTGATGCGGTCAATCCCGCACTGGCCCGCGATGATGTTCTTCCAGAACGTCTCGATGTCGTGCCCCAGCGCGGTGACCGTGCCCAGGCCCGTGATGACGACTCTTCGATCCGACCCGTTGCTTGCCATAAAAGGAAAGGGGCAGCGCGCTGATGCCAGCCCGGCTGCCCCGGTGAAATCGCTGCCGCCTACTTCTTGCTCTCCTCGATGTAGCGGGTGACGTCGCCGACGCTGACGAGCTTCTCAGCCTCCTCGTCGGGGACTTCGATGCCGAACTCCTCCTCCAGCGCCATGATCAGCTCGACGGTGTCGAGCGAGTCCGCCCCGAGGTCCTCGATGAACTTGGCCTCGCTGACGACCTGGTCGG
>JBEBFV010000236.1:0-9413 GCA_040081795.1 Limisphaerales bacterium
TCCGCGCGCAACTGGAACGCACTGAGGCCGCGCGCCAGCAGATCGAGACCAGCGCGCTGGACCTGCGTGCCAACTCCGAGCAGCAGCTTGCCGAGGTGCAGCAGCAGTTGCAGGCCGCACGCCAACAGTTGCAGTCGGAGTCCGAGCGACGCGAACAGGCGGAGTCCGCCCTCGGCCAGTCGAAGTCGGAGACGGAGCGGCAGCTTGCAGAAGCGACAACCGCGCTCGCCGAGACGCGGCGGCAGTTGGAGGAAGCCACTTCGCAGGTGGCTGGCATGGCGAAGGCACGCGAGCAGTTGGCTGACGAAGTGCAGCGCGGCGAACGGGCGGAAGCCGAGCTGTTCCGCAGCAAGGCCGAGCTGGAGACGCAGGTTGCCGCGCTGGCGGAACTGCGCGCACGGCTGGAAAACGCCGAGGCCACGCGGCTCCAAGTCGAGTCTACCGCACAGCAGGCACGCACCGCTTCCGTGCAGCAAGCCGCCGAGACGCAGCAGGCACTCGCCGCGTTGCGCGAGCAGTTGCTGGCCGAGGCGGAGCGCCGCGAGCAGGCGGAGTCCGCGCTGGGCCAGTCGAAGTCGGAGACGGAGCGGCAGCTCGGGGAGGCCACCGCCGCGCTGGCCGGCGTCCGCACGCAACTGGAGCAGGCCACGACTGCGGGCGGACAGCGCGAGGCTGACTTGCTGAAGGCAGCCGCCGAGCAGCAGCAGAAGCTCGCCGACACAGACGCGGAGCTGAAGAAGACATGGGACAATTTGATCGCGGAGACGGACCAGCGCGAGGCGTTGGAAAAGCAGCTCGCCGCGACTCGTGGCGATCTGGAGCGGCAGCTTGCGGAAGCCAGGACCGAGCTGGAGAAGCAGCTCGCCACGCAGACCGAGCTGCGCACGCAGGCCGAACGCGAGGCCGCTGAACGCAAGCAGACCGAGGAGAGTTTGCTCCAAGCCAGCCGCTCCTCCGAGGAGCGCGTCGCCCTGCTCGCCTCTGAGCTGGAAGCAGCGCGCAAGGCGTTAGAGGCTGAGACCGCACGGCGCGAGGAGCTGGAGACCGCGTTGCCCAAAACGAAATCTGAACTTGGCCAGCGGCTCGCCGCAGCGGCCGCCCAGGCTGCGGGCTTGCAGGCGCGGCTGGATTTCGAGGGTGCCGAGCGGGAGCGCGTCGAGGCTGCGTGGAAGATGGCCAACGAAGCGAGCCAGCAACACGCGGCGGAGCTTGAGCCGCTGCTCGCCAGCGCGAGAGAGGAACTGCGCGCGGAGATCGCGAAGCGGGAGGCGGCAGTGTCCGCAGCAAGCCAGGTCCGCGCAGAACTCGAGGCGACGAACGCCGAAAGCAGCCGCGCGCTCTCCGCCGCGCAGCGCGAGCTTGCCCAGGATTCCGCCGAGCGCGAGACGGCCGAGACGGAGTTCCACCGGACCAAGGCCGCGCTCGACCAGCAGCTGTCGGAGTCTGCCGCCGCGCTTGCCGGGCTGCGTTCCCAATTGGAAAAGGAAACCGCCGCGCGCCACGAGACCGAGCGCGAGCTGCGCGAGAGCCTGTCCGATGCCGAGCGCACCACGGAGGCGCTCCGTGCGGACTTGGAGGCCGCGATCAAGGCGCGCCACGACGAGGCGCGCAGCCGCGAGCAGGCGGAGGAAACCTCGCGTCATACGCGGGCCGAGTTCGCCGAGCGACTCTCGGCCGAGTCCGGCGAGCGCACGCAATTGGAGCAGCGCCTTCAACAGGTGGCCGAGGACGCCACACGCAGCGCACAGGCGCTCCAGGCCGAGCTGGATTCCGCCCGCAAGGCGCAGCGCGACGAGACGAAACGGCGTGAGCAGGTCGAGGCAGAATTGCAGCGCGCCAAGAAGGAGCTGGAGACGGAGATCGCCGACGCGAACATGGAGCTGCTCGACCTTCGCTCGCGGCTCGACCACGAGGCGGCCACGCGCTTGCAGGTCGAGGCATCCGCGCGGCAATCCGGTGCCAGCGCCGACCAGCGGCTCGCCGAGCGGCTGTCGGAGGTCCAGACCTTGCAGGAGCATCTCCACGCCGAGACCGCGCAGCGCGAGCAGACGGCGACGGAGCTGCGCCAGACGCGCGCGGCCTTGGAGCAGCAGCTCACGGAGGCCACGCGTTCGCTCGCCGAGACGCGGGCAGAGCTGGAGCTTGAAGCCGAGGAGCGGCAGCGCATCGAGCAGTCGCTTTCCCAGAACAACACTTCACTCGAAGCCCGCGTCAGCGAACGCGGCGCGGCTTTGGAGTCCACGCAACGGCAGCTCGACGAGGAGCGCGCGGCCCGCAGCGCCGCCGAGTCGGAGCTGTCCGCCCGCCGTGCAGAGCTTGATCGCGTGACCACCGACCAGCCGCGCGCCATCGAGGAGGCCACCGCGCAACTCAGGGCGCGTCTCGCCGAGCACGATCGCGAGGAGGAGAAGCTGCGCCTCACCGCCATGAGCGCCGAGCAGCGCCTGCGCGACCGGGCGACCGACTTTGAAGCCGCCAACCAGGCCTTGCGCGTCGAGATGGAGAAGCGCCTGCGCATGGAGCTGACGTGGCAGATGCAGCGCGAGGACATGGATCGGCGGATGACTGAACTCACCGCCTCGCTCCGCGCCGCCGAGGCCAAGGCGGGCAGCGATTCCGCCGAGCTGCGTCACGCGCACGACACGTTGCAGCAGGCGCACGCGGAGCTGACGCGCCGCCTGACAGATCGCGACGCGGAGCTGGCCGCCGTCCGCGAGCAAGCCGCGACTCTCGACACGGCGAGCGCCCGCGCGCGCCAGACGACTGCGGAGCTTCAGACGAATCTCAACGCCGCCCGTGCCGAGCTGGACATGCTCAACCGGCAGTTCGCCCAGCGCAGCGCGGAGCTGGAGTCCACCGAGGCGCGACTCGGCGAGGAGAATTCCCACCGCGAACGCGCCGAGGCCGAGCTGGATCAGTTGCGCGAGGCTTCGGAGCGTGAGCTGGCAGACCGGCTCGCGGCCCTGCAAGCAGCGCAGCAGTCGCAGGCACAGGAGGCCGCGCGTCTGGGCGAGGCCAACGCGGAGTTGAACGACCGCCTTGCCCGCCTGACCACGGATGTCGAGGCGGCCCGCTCGCAGATGGAGCAGGAGTCCGCCCAACGCCGCGCTGTGGAGGAGGCCATGCAGACGCACAAGGACGAGCTGGCGTTGCGGGTGTCTGAGCAGACGGGCAGCCTGAACACGCAGGTGCAGCAGCTTGAGGCGGAGCTGGCCGAGTCGCAGCGGGCGGAGGAGCAGTTGCGGCACAAGCGCATCGAGGCCGTCAGCACGCTGGCCGGCGGAATGGCGCACGAGTTGAATAACGTGCTCGCACCCGTGCTCATGGCCGCGCAGCTCCTTCGCAAGCAGTCCAGCGGGAAGTCCCGCACGCTCGTGGACAGCATCGAGTCCAGCGCCCAGCGCGGCGCGGACATCGTGAAGCAGGTGCTCACCTTCGCGCGCGGTTTCCACGGCGAACGGGCGCCGGTCTCCCCGGAGATGCTCGTGCGCGAGGCCGTCCAGTCGGTGCAGGACACGTTCCCTCGCAACGTCCGGGTCAGCAGCGAAATCGCGGAGGACCTGCTGCTGATTTCCGCCGACTCCTCGCAACTCCATCGCGTGCTTATCAACCTCGCCGTGAACGCGCGCGACGCGATGCCCTCCGGCGGCACGCTCAAGTTCAGCGCGGAGAATTTGGTGGTGGACGAGAGCTTCATCCACCATCGGCGCGCGACCGGCGCGAAGCCCGGCAATTACGTCCTGTTCCGCGTAACGGACTCGGGTGTCGGCATCCCGCGCGACATCCTGCCGCGCATCTTTGAACCGTTTTTCACGACGAAGGAGCCGGGGCAGTCCGTCGGACTCGGACTCGCGACCGCGCTGGGCGTGGTGCAGAGCCACGGCGGGTTCATCCTCGTGGAGACGGAGGAGGACAAGGGCACGGAGTTCCAAGTCCATCTGCCCGCCGCGAGCGCGGAGACGAGCGAGAGGCCTCCGCAGGCCGAGCTGCCGCGCGGCAATGGCGAAATGCTGATGCTCGCCGACGATGAGCAGGGCGTGCTGGACGTGACCGCCGAAATTCTGGAGTGGCACGGCTACAAAGTGCTGGCCGCGCGCGATGGTGCGCAGGCCTTGAGCCTCTACGAGCAGCACGCGGACGACATCAAGGTCGTCATCACCGACATCCTCATGCCGTTCATGGACGGCGTGGAGCTGTGCCGCGAGCTGCGCAAGCGCAGCGCCACGCTGCCCATCATCGTCGCGTCCGGCATGGGCCATGAGAAGTTCGTCACCGACCTGCGCGAGCTGGGCGTGCCGGTTTTCCTGAAGAAGCCTTTCGCGGCTGAAGACTTGCTGCGCAGCCTGCACGCGGCGTTGCACCCGGAGGAGAGCGCGGCGGTTGAGTGAGAAATCCTTGTCCAGGAGCGGGAGCCCGTGACCTGGAGCTTCATCCCATTTCTCCTTCAATTCCCCCGCGCCAGCCGCCGTCTGTCCTTCACTACAAATCAAATGCAACGCGCACTCCAATTTGAAATCCGCCGCCTCGTGGTGGCCTCCTCTATCCTGCTCGCCTCCGCCCTCACGGCGTCCGCCCAGCTTCCGCAGCCCAAACTTTTCTCCGTCTTCCCGCCCGGAGCGAAGACAGGCTCGACCGTGGACGTGGCCGTGACCGGCGCGGAGCTTGACGAGATTCAGCTCCGCTTCACGCATCCCGGCATCACGGCCAAGGCGCTCGCAGCAGCGAACCAGTTCACCATCACCGTCGCGTCCGACGTGCCGCCGGGCGCTTACGAGGCGCGTGTGCTCGGACGCTTCGGGCTGTCAAACCCGCGCACGTTCATCGTCGGCACGCTCGCAGAAGTCCTGGAGAAGAGCGGAAACGGCTCGCCGGAGACCGCGCCGGAAGTCGCCTTGGAATCCGTCATCAACGGCCGCACCGACAGCCAGGCGTCGGACTTCTACAAGTTCACGGTGAAGAAGGGCCAGCGCATCCTCGTGACCTGTGCGGCTCGCGAACTCGACTCGCGCGCGGCGTCCGCGCTGCTGTTGCTCTCACCGGACGGACGCGAGCTGGAGCGCGCGCGCCAGGGCGGCTTGCTCGACCACACGGCGGCGGCGGACGGGATCCTCATCGTGAAGGTCCATGACTTCGTGTTTCGCGGCGGCGACCAGTATTTCTACCGGCTCACGGTCACGACGGGGCCGCAGATTGACTTCGTCTTCCCGCCGGCAGCGGAGCAAGGCCGGACGGCGAAGGTCACAGTCTTCGGTCGCAACCTGCCCGGCGGTTCTCCCTCGAAGTTTACGATGGATGGCAAAGTCCTCGACCAACTCAGCGTGGACCTCGCCGCGCCCGGTGACCCCGCGGCCCGGCAGCGCCTTGCCACGACTCTCTCGCTCGGCAGCGTGAGCGCGGGCCTGGACGGCTTCGAGCATCGCGTGAAGGGCGCGGGTGGTCTCCTGTCGAACCCCGCCCTGCTCACCTTCTCGCACGGGCCTGTCACCACTGAGGCCGAGCCGAACAACTCCCCGGACAAGGCGCAGAAGGTTTCCCTGCCCGCGAGCCTCGCCGGCCAGTTTGCGACGCCAAACGACCGCGACTGGTTCGCGTTTGACGGGAAGAAGGGCGACGCGTTCTGGCTGGAGGTGACGTCGCACCGCCTGGGTTTGCCGACTGCGCCGCACGTGGTTTTGCAGAAGGCGGCGAAGAACGAGAAGGGCGAGGAGACATTCACGGATGTGCAGGAGTTTGCCGAGTCCGTCGTGAACCAGGGCGGTCCCGAGTTCAACACTGCGCACCGCGATCCTGTCGGGCGCTTCGACGTGAAGGAGGACGGCTCCTACCGCCTCGGCATCCGCGATCTCTTCGGGCGCACCGTCGCCAGCCCGCGCCATGTCTATCTGCTCACGCTGCGCAAGGAGTCACCGGACTTCCGCCTCGTCGCCGTGCCGGACTCCGCGCCGACGAAGAAGGCTCCCGCCGATGTCGTAACCAGCGCGCCTTCCCTGTGGCGCGGTGAAGCGTTGCCCATCAAGCTGCTGATCTTCCGCCGTGACGGATTCAAGGAGGACATCAACGTGACCGTCTCCGGCCTGCCCGCTGGCGTGTCCGCCACGTCGATCCGCATTCCCGTCACCTCGAACTCCATCAGCCTCTTCCTCGCGGCGAAGGACGACGCGCCCGCCGCGATCGCCGAGATCAAGATCACCGGCACCGCGAAGACCGCCGACACGCAGCTCGTGCGAGAGGCGCGCCTGACGACGGTGAACTGGGACCTGGCCACCGACAACAATACGACCGAGGCCCCGCACACGCGGCTCGCGCGCAGCTTCCCCATCGCCATCACCGACCGCGAGTCCGCGCCGCTGACCTTCGCGATGGAGGCTACGCAGCCGTTGGAGACATGCGTGTTCAACAAGCTGCTCATCCCAGTGAACTTCACCCGCCGCGCCGACTTCAAGACCGACGTGAAGCTCAAGGTCACAGGCAACAAGGACCTTGAGAAAATGGCCGAGCTGGCCGGCGGCGAGAAGACCAAGTCCATCCAGCTCGTCCTGAACCTCGCCGAGCAGAAGCTCGCGCCCGGCCAGCACACCTTCTGGCTCCAGACACGCGCGAAGGGCAAGATGCGCCCCTACATGGATGCGTCGAAGGCCGCTGAGGACGCCGCCAAGGCCGCCGAAAAAGTCGCCGCCGATGCGGCAAAGGCAGCGAAGGAAGCCAAGGACGCCGCCGGCAAAGTCACCGCCCCTGCCGAAGCCAAGACCGCCGCCGAGAAAGCCGCGAAGGAGGCCGAGGCCAAGGCGAAGGACGCGGAGACGAAGAAGGCCGCCGCGCAGACCATGATGAAACAGATGGCCGACAAGTCGAAGCCCCGCGACGTGGACGCCGCGTTCTACTCGCTGCCCATCACGCTCACCGTCACGGCCGCGCCCATCAAGTTGAACGAGCCAGCCGCGCAGTCGCTCTCCCAAGGCGGCAAGGTGGAAGTCCCCGTCAAACTCGCGCGGCTCTACGACTTCAAGGACCCCGTGGATGTGAACCTCGTCGTGCCCGCCGCCGTGAAGGGAGTCACCGCCGCCAAGCTCACCATCCCGCGCGACGGCACCGACGCGAAGCTCACGCTCGAAACCAAGGCCGACGCCACGCCCGGCGAGCACAAGCTCACGCTCCAAGCCGAACTCAAGCTCAACGGCCAGACCATCAAGGTGGACCAACCCTTGACGCTCAAGGTCGCCGCAGTTGAGAAGCCCAAGGCGAAGTGAAAACTTTCGCGGGCAGGACGCGCTGTCCTCAGCGCGCCGGTTGCGCATCCAACCAGCCCGACGGCGGCTGAGGACGGACGCGCCCTGGCACCGAATCTCAAGTTGAACACCGCGCTTCCCCACACGCCGCTCTCCGACGCCGAACTGCTCGCACAGTTCGAGGCATGCACGCTCCCGGCAGAGCGATGGCATCACGCCGAACACATCCGCATCGCCTATCTCTACCTGTGTCACCACGACTTCCCCGAGGCGCTGAACCGGATGCGCACGGGCCTCAAGGCGCTCAACGCCGCGCAACTCGTCGCAGAGTCGCTCGACCGCGGCTACCACGAGACGCTCACGCGCGGCTGGCTCCAGCTTGTCCGCGTCATCCTCGCGGAATACGGCCCGGCGGAGAATTCCCTCGAGTTCCTCGAAGAGCACCCCGAACTCTCGCAGCGGAAATCTCTCCGCCTCTTCTACTCGCGGGACCACATCATGTCGTGGCAGGCGAAGACCGAGTTCGTCGAACCCGACCTCGCGCCGCTGCCGGTCAGCGTTCGTGGGAAAACTGCGGCTTGAAACCCGTTCCCACGACCTGCTCCAATCCACCCCGTCGTCCGTCAACAACCCATTCCAGACGCCTCAACATGAAGATGTCCCCTGCCATACCCTCGCTTGTCCTGCTCGCGTCGCTGATCTCCGCCGCCGCCGCGCCCGGTGACTGGCCCACATGGCGCGGCCCGAAGCGCGACGGCATTTCCACCGAGACCGGCCTGCTCAAGCAATGGCCTGCCGGCGGCCCGCCGCTCGCTTGGAAGATCAAGGGATGCGGCACTGGCTATTCCTCTGTGTCCGTCGCGGACGGTCGCGTCATCACGATGGGAGACGGCCCGGACGGACTGCGCGTGGTAGCCTTCAGCGCGACGGACGGCAAACCGCTCTGGCAGTCCGAGGTCATCGGGCGGCCCGGCGGCGATTTCGCGGGCGGCAAGTCCACGCCGACGATTGACGAGGGGCTGGTCTATGTGCTCGGACAGTTCGGCGACTTGGTTTGCCTGGAGGCGAAGACCGGCAAGGTGACGTGGAAGAAAAGTTTGACCACCGACTTCGGCGGGCGGATGCAGCAGTGGAATTTCACCGAGTCGCCACTCGTGGACGGCAACAAGCTGCTCGCCACGCCCGGCGGCGCGCAGGGCACGATGGTCGCCCTCGACAAGAAGACCGGCGCAACGCTCTGGCAGAGCAAGCAGTGGACGGACGCGGCGGCTTACTCTTCCATCGTGCCGTCCGACTTCGGCGGCAAGCGCCACTACGTGCAGCTCACGGAGCGAAGCGTCGCCGGTGTGGACGCGGCCACGGGCGCGCTGGTCTGGCGCGCCCCTCGGCAGGGGGCGACTGCCGTCGTGCCGACGCCGATACTTTCTGGCGACCTCGTCTTCGTCACCTCGGGCTACAACATCGGCTGCAACCTCTTCAAGCTCCAGCGGGCGGGCAACGTCATCGGGTCGCAGCAGAGTTACGCCAACCGGAGCATGGTGAATCATCACGGCGGCGTCATCCTGCTGGGCCAGCACTTGTATGGCCACTCCGACAATGGGGACTGGACCTGCATGGATCTGCGCACCGGGGCCGTGGCTTGGAAGAATCGCGGCGTCGGCAAAGGCGCGGTGGCCTATGCGGACGGTCATCTCTACTGCCGCAGCGAGAGCGGCAACGGCACGGTCGCGCTCGTCGCCGCCACACCCACGGGCTATCAGGAGAAGGGCCGTTTCGACCAGCCGGACCGCAGCGGCAAAAACAGTTGGGCGCACTCCGTCATCGCCGGCGGCAAGCTCTACCTCCGCGACATGGACGTGCTGCTCTGCTACGACGTGAAGCAAAAGTGATGTTCCACGTCTGTTTCCCCGACACTCAATGCCCCGCCATTCCATGACCAAGCCACTCCTTCTCGCCCTCGCTCTCGTCTCCACCGCCTCCGCCTCCGCTCCCGACTGGCCCCAGTGGCGCGGTCCGAAGCAGGACGGCATCTCCACTGAGAAGGGACTTCTCAAGGAATGGCCCAGCGACGGCCCCGCCCTCGCGTGGCGCACCAAGGGCGTCGGCAATGGCATGTCCAGCGTCTCCATCGCCAATGGCCGCATCTTCACCATCGGTGTGCGGACTCGTGACGGCGCGCGCGGCGTG
>JBEBFV010000633.1:0-2431 GCA_040081795.1 Limisphaerales bacterium
TGCAGCTGGATCGCCACCGCGGCCTCCACCGCGTCCACGAAGGCGAAGGCGTCCCATGCACCGCGTGGGAGGAGTTGCGCGGCGAGTTTGGCATCGCCGGCGAGCAACGGCTCCACGCGCTTCGCCAAGTCCACGAAGCACGGGTGCTGCCCGACGCGACGGAACCAATACTTCGCGTTCCAGTAGTCCGGCTCGCGGCGGTGCAGGATGGCGTGAACGAGGCTGCCGTCGGGGTTCTCGATGCTCTGCGAAATCGTGTGCGAGGCGTCGTGGTGGTCGTGCCAGAGCAGCAGGAGCGCGCGGATGAGTTCGGCTTTCGCGGGAGCACCGTGGCGGCGGAACAGTTCGTCCAGCGTGCGGTTCAAGTCGCCTTGCGAGAGCGTGCCGGGGCGCGGCTCGGGGCCGAGCGCGGCGGGGCCGGGCTGGGTGATGAGCGCGTGGAGTTCTTTGTGCAGCGGCGAAGACATTTTTGTTGCCCGCGGATAACGCGGATGACGCGGATAGAAGACAAGGCAGAATTTCCATCCGCGTCATCCGTGTTATCCGCGGGCAGAAATCAGAGACTCCTCACGTCGTTCGCTACTTGTTCTCAATCATCCGGCGGAACTCGGCGAAGAGCGGGTTCGAGTCGTGCGGGCCAGGCGAGGCTTCCGGGTGATACTGCACGGAGAAAATCGGCTTCGACTTGTGCCGCATCCCTTCGACCGTCTGGTCGTTCAGGTTGATGCGGTTCACCGCCACATCGGACGGCAGCGACGCCGGGTCCACCGCGAAGCCGTGGTTCTGCGAGGTGATTTCCACGCGCCCAGATTCGAGGTCCTTCACCGGCTGGTTGCCGCCACGATGGCCGAACTTGAGTTTGAACGTCTTCCCACCGAACGCCTGGCCGAGGAGCTGGTTGCCGAGGCAGATGCCGAAGATGGGAATGCCCGTGTCCACGAGCGTCCGCACCTCGCGCACGATGTAGTCGAGGGCGGCGGGATCACCGGGGCCGTTGCTGAGGAAGATGCCGGCGGGCTTGTGCTTAAGTGCGTCCGCGGCGCTGGTGGTCGCGGGCACGACCTGCACCTGGAAGCCCGTCTGCCGGAGGTTGCGCGCGATGTTGTATTTCATCCCGAAGTCGAACGCGACGATGGGAATGTCCGCCGGCGGGAGCGGCTTGCGGTGGTTGCGCGCGTCGAGCTTCGCTGCGCCGCGCACCACGTCAAACTCCGCGCTCTGCTTGTCCTGCGGGTCCCATGCGAAGGCTTCCTTGTGCGTGACTTCCTTCACGTAGTCCACGCCGACGAAGACGAACTCCCTCGCGCGCTTGAGCGCCTCGGCCTCGGTGATGGCGGGGTCGGTCGAGAGAAAGCCATTCAACGCGCCGCGCACGCGGAGCTTCTTCGTCAGCGCGCGGGTGTCCACGCCTTGAATGCCCGGGATGCCGTTCTGCTGGAGATAATCGCCGAGCGACCAGTCCGCGCGCCAGTTGCTCACGACGGGCGACAGCTCACGGATGACGAAGCCCGACGCGTGCGGCCGCCACGACTCGACGTCCTGCGCGTTGACGCCGTAGTTGCCGATGAGCGGGTAGGTCATCGTCACGATCTGGCCCTTGTAGGACGGGTCGGTGAGAATCTCCTGGTAGCCGGTCATCGAGGTGTTGAAGCACACCTCGCCACAGGCCGACGCCTGCGCGCCAAAACCCGTGCCGTGGAACACTGAACCATCTTCGAGGGCGAGAATTGCTTTCATCCAGTAGCGAACAAATTGCGCGGACTGTAGGGTGGGGCGAAAAGCGGTCAAGCCCTTTGCCATCGCAACGCGGTCTGATGCAGTCGGAGCGCAGACTTCCAAGCCAGCTTTGCGCGTGCGGACAAATGAACGCCGTCGTCAAGCAGCGGCATACAGCAGTCACCGACTGCGGTGCGTCGAAATCCATCGAAGAATGCACTCGACCGCCTGCTCCCGGCCAAAGCCGGCTTGGAAGCCAGCGCCCCGACAACCGCATCGTTCAGTAGTCCCGGTGCCCGGCATTCGCCTGCCACGCCTGGAACGGAGCCAGCGCGGCGGGCGAACCCACTTGCTCCATGCGGACAGACCGCTCCGCGAGCGGCCTGGCCAGCTCCGCGTAAATCGCCTCGTCGTCGAAGCCCGCCTGCGCGGCGTCCGCGCGCGTGGCGGCGAAGACGACGCGGGGAATCCGCGCCCAGTAAACCGCCGCGAGGCACATCGGGCACGGCTCGCAGCTCGCGTAGAGCACGCAGTCGTCGAGACGGAACGTGCCGCGATGCTGGCACGCCGCGCGGATGGCGATGACCTCTGCGTGCGCGGTCGGGTCGTTCGCCCGCGTGACCTGGTTGCAGCCGGTGGCGATGATCTCGCCGCCGCACGCGATGACCGCGCCGAAGGGGCCGCCGCCAGTGCGTGCGCTCTCGCTCGCGAGGTG
>JBEBFV010000634.1:0-2423 GCA_040081795.1 Limisphaerales bacterium
CAGGCGGACATCGAGGAGTGGGCCGCCGACCTGGACCTCGCGCCCCGCTCCGTCGCGAACGTGCTGAACACCTTCACCACGGTCCTCAACGACGCCGTGCGCAAGGAGCTGCTGACGCGCAACGCCGCTGAGTTCGTCCCCCGTCCCCCGGAGATCCCGGCACCCCCGGGCATCCTCACGCCCAATCAGGCCGGCCTGCTGCTCACCGTCGCGCAGACACACCGTCCCGCCTTGGTTCCAGCCCTCGCCATCGGCCTCTTCGCCGGGCTGCGCCGTTCCGAAATCTGCGCCTTGCGCGGCCGCCACCTGATTCTGGAGGAGAACCTGATCGAGGTGCCGGCGGACATCGCCAAGACCCGGCAGCGCCGCCTCGTGGACATCCGCCCCAACCTCCGGCCCTGGCTGACCAGCGTCCGACCGGGGGAGACACTCCTGACCGGCACCGCCAACGCGGACGTTTTCGGGGGCTGGCTCCACGAGCTGGCGGTGACCGCCGGCATCGTGCCCTGGCCCCATAACGCCCTGCGGCATTCCTTCGCCAGCTACCTGATGGCGCTCTCCCAGAACGAGACCCACGTCGCCAGCCAGATGGGCAACTCGCCCAGCATCATTTTCAAGCATTACCGGGCGGTCGTTCGCCCCTCCGTGGCCGCGAGCTATTTTGAACTCACTCCCGCTCCCAAGCCAGCCCATGCCGACTCACCCGGAGTCAGGCCACCAACCGAGGCAGCGTGATGACGCATCGGAAAAATCCCTCTCCCTTTCTGGCCGTAATCGGTGCATCGCGCGGAAGGCGGGCGCGCCGGGGTTCGGCCCCATGCGGCGTCACGCGGACCCATGCGGCCAGAATGGACATCCCAGCCGGGCCTTACACCAACACCATCACCGATTCCGTAAGAATCCTAGAAATCGGCGTTTTTCCTAATGAAAGCCCCGCTTTTTGGCCTGCGGCCAACCACGGACAGGAAGGGTTGATGACAGTTTGATGACAGCCGAAAACCCCACTTTCAGGCCCAAATCCGGCCAAAACCAAATGTGTGCAGAGCCAGTTCACGCGCCCAACCAACCCGCTCTGCGCCGGGCGCCCGCAGTCAGCAGCAAACGCAGCCAAACCAACAAGCCATGAACAACAACACCCCCAACAGCACGCCATGCCCCAAGTCCGTGAAGTGTGGCAATATCACCGTCCCCATCTACCGATCCCGATGTGGGAAGAGCCTCCTCTACCAAGTCCCTTGCTACCGGCCGGGGAGTCGCCGCCGCCAGATGCGCTCTTTCCGCAAGCCGGCAAAGGCCCTGAGCTTTGCCACCATCCTGGCCACCGGCGGGGCCGGGGACCTCGAACTCCTGCTGCACGTCAAGCCGAGCCATATCCACGCGGCCACCATTGTCGCCACGAAGCTCCAGCCCTTCCTCGATGAAAGGAAAATCACCTTGGATAAGGCGATCAGTGAATATCGCGCAGCAAAAGAGCTGCTCTCAGGCGACCTTGACGAGGCAATCGGCGAATACTGCGCAGCCAAGGAACTGCTACAGGGTGACAGCGTGCTAAAATTCGTCACGGAGGCACTGGAGCAGCCCTGGCGGAAGCTTGAGCGCACGCGGTTCCTCACGGCCATGGAGTTGTTCCTCGAGGACAAGGCAGCCAGCGGCCGCAAGAAGAACACCTGCGACCGACACAAGTATGTCCTCAAGGCCGTGGGTTTGGCGCTCGACAATCCGCCGTTGCGGGACGTGACCAAGGATCAACTCAAAAGACAGGTTCACAAGAAGAACCGCTCACCGGAGACCAACCGGAGTTACCGCAGCAGCTTGGGAAGCTTCTACCAGTGGCTCGATGAGAACGACTACCTCCGGCCAGACCGGTCCTCTCCAATGGCAGCGGTCCAGCGCGCTTTGACCGACGAACCAGACCCGGCCGTCATTACGGTCACTGAGGCCCGTCAGGCGCTCAGTATTCTTGCCCTTCATGGCTCACCTGAGGAAACGCTCATCTTCGCCCTGAGCCTTTTCGCCGGCTTCCGGAAAAGCGAACTGGTTCAGACCCAAATGCACCAAATTCAGCTGTGTGCGGGCATCACGGTGCCCTCCAGCACCGCGAAGACTCGGGTCGGGCGGAAAATGCCGCTGCTCCCGGTGGCCGCAGCTTGGTTTGGACCCTTCGTCGGGCGCAAAGGATTTGTCGCCCTCAGAACCGATCCGGTGGACCGCATCACAGCACTGCTGAAGGCACGCGGCTTCACTTGGAAGCGTAACTGGCTCCGCCACAGCTACTGCTCCTACCGCTTCGCGCACACTGGCAACGCCAAGCAGACGGCCATGGAGGCAGGCCACAGCGTGGCTGTCCTATTTCGTAACTACGACGGCAACGTCACGAAAGAGGAAGCAATCGACTATTTCCAACTGACGCCGGAAGCCTGCGG
>JBEBFV010000237.1:0-9353 GCA_040081795.1 Limisphaerales bacterium
CGCCCTCGCCCTCACCGCACACGCCGGTTCCCTCCGCACGCGCGACGGCAAGTTCCTCGAAGGCACCGTCCAGCTTGATGCGCCCAGCGGGGTCAAAATCACCCTGCTCAACGGCGAGCAGCAGAAGTTCCCGCTCGCGAGCGTCGAGCAGGCAGTCTTCACCAGCGGCGCGGCCAACAGCCTCCCGCCTGAGGTCGCCGCGTTGATGAAGGGCCGCGGCAACGGCCTGCTCGGCACCTATTACGAGCGCGTGGACTTGAGCGGGCGCGCGGTGCATCGCCTCGACGAGACGGTCAACTTCGACTGGGAAACCGGCGAGCCGATTGCCGGCGTGCAGAAGGATTATTTCAGCGCGCGCTGGGCGGGGCAGCTTGAGGCGCCCGTCTCCGGCAAGTTCACCTTCCACCTCGACGCCGACGACGGCGCGCGCCTCTGGCTGGCCGACCGCCTCATCTGCGACGCCTGGCGCGTGGCCGACAGCACGGAAATCTCCGGCGACATCGAGCTGAACGCCGGCCAGCGCTACGACCTGCGCCTCGAATACTACGACAACCTCGGCCCCGCCCGCCTGCGCCTCTCGTGGACCGGCCCGGGCATCCCGAAGAGCATCGTGCCGCGCAACCAGCTCCACGCCGCGCTCGGCACGAAGCCCGCCGACACCGCGCCCACGCGCGGTTTGCTCGCCGCCTACTACCGCCGCACGGAACTCGACAGCAGCAGCGCCGTCACGCGCGTTGACCCGCAGCTCGACTTCAACTGGGGCGAGAACGCGCCGGTCCCCGACGTGCCCGCCCAGAGTTTCAGCGCACGCTGGAGCGGGCAGGTCGCCGCGCAGTTCACGGAGAGCTACACCTTCCACGTCGAGGCCGGCGGCGGCGCGAAGCTGTGGCTCGACGGCCAGCTCATCCTCAACCAGTGGAACGACAAGCCGGGCGAGTTCTACAGCACCGTCGTCCCGCTCACCGCCGGGCAGAAATACGACCTGCGCCTCGAACACTTCAGCACGAGCAAAGAGGCGCGAATGCGCCTGCTCTGGAGCAGCGCGTCGCAGCGCAAGGTGCCCATCCCCGCCGATGTGCTCACGCCGTCGCGTCCTGCCGAGTCGGGCGCGCGCAAGCCACAGCACGGTCTGCTCGGCACTTACTTCTCCCGCGCCGACTGCTCCGGCGAAGTCCTCAAGCGCCTCGACGCGCAGGTGAACTTCGACTGGGCCGACAAGCCCGCCGCGCCCGGCGTGCCGACGGAGGATTTCTCCGTGCGCTGGACCGGCCAGGTGCAGGCGCAGCACGCGGAGAACTACACCTTCCACGTCGAGGCCGACGACGGCGTGCGCGTCTGGCTCGGCGACCGGCAAATCATTGACGAGTGGCGGCAGCAGTCCACGACGCTCGTGAGCCAACCGCTCGCGCTGAACGCGGGCCAGTTCTACCCGCTCACCATCGAGTATTACTCCGCCAAGCCGCCCGCGATGGCGAAGCTCAAGTGGAGCAGCCCGTCCACGCCCGTCGGGGTCATCCCCGCGAGCCGCCTCTACCCGCCGAACGCCCCGAGCGCGCCCGCGCCTGGCGAGCGCCGCCTCGGCCTCGACCGCGGCGTCGTGACGTGGGACGGCTCCTTCCTCGCCGCGCCGCTCGTCTCGGCGGACGACACGTCGCTGCAATTCGGCGGCGCGCAAAAGGACTTCTCCCTCTCCACCGTCAACGCTGCGCGCATCGTCTTCCAAAATCTCTCCGCCCAGCGTGCCGCGAAAATTGAGCCGGGCCGCGCCGGTGTGCTGCTGGTGAACGGCGACTTCGTGGACGGCGAGTTTAAGGGCTTCGAGCGCGGTCGCGTGAAGCTGAGTTCCGTCCTCTTCGGCCTGAAGTTCTTCGATGCGACCTACGAAGTCGTCGCCGTCATCCTGCGCGACCCCGCGCCCGGCGCACCGACCTTCCGCGTGAAATCCAGCGATGGCTCGGTGCTGCTGGTGAAGAAGTTCGCGATGTCCGCTGAAGGGCTGACCATGGAGGACGCCACGTTGCGCGGCTATCGGGTGCCTGCCCAGGAGCTGGTAGAGTTGCGGCAGGGTAGCGGCACGAATCTCTTTTCCGCCGCGCTTCGCCTTGGGCCAAATTCGCCGCACGCCGAGGTAGCGAAGGTGGACGCCGCCACCGAGCGCGAGTGGAAAACCAAGGCTGAGGGCGTGCGCAACTTGGTCTTCGCCGAGAACGACAAGCGCGCCCGTATGGATGCGGAGGAGGAGCGCAAAGTTCGCACTGAACTCGATACGGTGGCGGAAGCCGAGCGCGCGCATAAAGCCGTGGTGGCAAAGCTCGCCGACTATCAAGAGTCACTCAACCGCGCGCGTGCTGACTTAAAGGATGCCGAGGCAAAGGCCGAGGCCGCGCGCGCCGAGGCGAAGAAGGTCACCGCTGCCTACGACGCGAAGCTGGCCGAGACCGAGAGGCTCAAGGCGCAGCACGACAAGGCCAAGGCCGCGCACTCGCAGCGCGCGCAGGAGTTCCTTGCTGCTTCGCAGAGCCGTGACCGCACGCACGCCAAGCTGAATTCAGATGTGGCTGCCGCCGAGGCAGCGGTGGCAGGCGCGCGCAACCGGCTCGCCGCCGCAAAGCAGGACGAGACCAACCGCATGAAAAACGCCGAGGCAAATCGCAAGGCCGCCGCGCTCGTGGCCGAGCAAGCTGAAGCCGCGCGCGTGAAGGCCGACGCGGCTTGGAAGACAGCGCAGGCGGACGCGCAGAAAGCCGTCACCGCGCGCGACGACGGCAAGAAGTCAGCGGACGCCGCGAAGCAGCATGCGGACAAGCTCGCAGCCGCGCACGGTGACTTGAGCCGCCGGGCCGCATCGGACAAAGCCATCACGCCGCAGAAAGTTGCCGAGGCCAAAGTCGCCAGCGACAAGGCGAACGCCGACTTCGCCGCCAAGACGCGTTCCGCCGAGGAGGCGCGGGTGAAGCGCGACAGGTTGCAGTCGGACGAGGCCGCGAAGAAGCGCGAGTTGGACCGTCTTGCCGGCGACGTGACTGCGAAGTCCGCCGCCGCCAAGACCGCCCAGGCTGCGCTGGAAAAGACCGAGCGCGACACGCGCGACGCGCGGCTCAAGGCGGAGGAGATGTTCAAGCTGGCCGACACGAAGGCGACCGAGTTGAAGGCGGCGAAGGAGAAGCAGCTTGCCGAGCTGGCGGCGAAAGTAACTGAGACCGACAAGGCGCGGAAGCAGGCGGAGAAGGAGGCGAGCGACTTGTGGAACGAGGTGCTGAAGCTCGCCCGCGAGCGCGACCAGTTGAAGACGCAGGCAGCCATCGCCACCGGCACGGCGGACCGCGCGGCGACGGACGCAGCGTCCCGCAAGCGCACGGTGCAGGGCGGGGAGGCACAGGTGATGCAGCAGACCGAGCGCAAGCAACTCGCCGACAAACAGCTCGCGGACGCGAAAGCGACCATCGAGAAACGCGCCCGCGCGCAGTTTAAGTGAGCCGGGCCTCCAAGATGGCCGCTACGCACGCCTTCTCCCTTCCGCGGAGGAGGGGAGAAGGTGGCCGCAGGCCGGATGAGGGGTGGGGCCACTTGCGCCGACGTCCGCAACCCCTCACCCCGGCCCTCTCCCCTCATCCGATGAAGGGAGAGGGAGCCAGCGCGCGGCGTGGTTCGCCAGCGCTTCCGCAAGAGTTCGCCACGGGACGGCCTCACCAGATGGGGCTGGGCTTCGTGCTCACATGGCTCGCTCTGTTGTTTGCTCCGCTCATCCTTCATGCTGACTCGCTCACCACGTTCGATGGCAAGTCCTTCTCCGGGAAAATCTCCGTTGAGGCGGGCGCGTTCGTGGTCACGGCGGCGAACCAGCCCGTTCAACGAGTGCCGCTGGCGGACGTGCGAAGCGTGGCGTTCGAGCGAAAGACTTTCACCGGCAAGCCCGCCGAGTGGACCGGGCAGAGCGTCGGAGCGCAGCCGGCCCTCGGGAGCTTCGCGCAGGCGAACGGCGTGTTCACTGTGTCTGGCGCGGGCACGGCGACTGCGGTGGATGACGGGCATTATTTCGTGCAACAGCCCGTGGGCGAGACGGCGCGGCTCACGGCGTTCGTGCCGCCGCAGGTGACCAGCCGGGTGATGGAGAAGTTCAAGGTCGCGGGGTTGGCGGTGCTGGGGCGCTTCGACGGAACGGGGCCGGCGCACCTGCTGCTGTCCGAGGGCGGCAAGACGGGCATCACGCGCTGGCGCTCGGCGACGGGCAAGGAGCGGTCGAAGCATTTCACCACGGGCGCGCAGGGCGTTTGGCTGCGGCTGGAATTGTGCGGCCAGCAAGTCACCGCGCTGGCGAGCGACGACGGCGTTTTGTGGCGGCATGTGGGCAATGAAATCATCGCGTTTCCGGACACGGCGCACATGGGCCTGCTCGTGGCGGGCGTGAGGAAGGGCGTGCCGGTGTCGGTGGGCTTCACGCACGTCGAGCTGCAACACGAGGCCGCGCCCGCCGCACCGCTGCCGCAGTTGCGGCTGCGCGATGGCGGCGTGCTGGCCGGGCGATTCATCGGCACGGACGGCTCAGTCGTGCGCTGGCACGCGCTGGGCCGCGAGTGGAATGTCTCGCTCGTGAACGTGAGCCGGTTGCTGCTGGACCCGCGCGCGGAGACGCACTTCCATCGCCTGCGGCCCGAGCGCCCCGGCGCGTTGCTGGCCAACGGGGATTTTGTGGACGGCGAGTTGGTCGGCGGAGCGGCTGGGCGCATCACCATCAGTTCGGTGCTCTTTGGCCTGCGGAACTATTCCGCCGAGGGGTCCGCGCTGGCTGTGCATCTGCGCGACGCGGCCGAGGCGGCAACTGAGTTTGAAATCCTTTCCACCGACGGCTCACGCCTGCTGGTGAACCAACTCGGCCTTCGCGATGAAGGGCTTGTCGGGCGCGAGCGCAATGCCGGGGACTTCGTGCTCCGCGTCGCGGACCTCGCCGGGCTGCGTCGCGCGAAGCGGTGAAATGATCTGGGTAGCACCCGCCTCCGGCGGGTCGTTTTCGGCGTCCCGCCGAAAACACGGGCGGCGTGGTCGGCGATAGCACCGCTTGACGGACTTTCCGCTCACGCGCCGGCGCAGCGGCCACTCCAGCTCGGCACTGCTTCAATGTTCCGCGCCGTGTGCCGGCCGTGACGCCCGGCACGACCCGCCGGAGGCAGGTGCCACCCAAGCCGGGCAACATTCGCCTGACTTCGCCGCCACGCCGCGCCAAGCTGCGCCCATGCGCATCATCAGCGGCACTGCGGCGAACCGCATTCTCAAGGCTCCCAAGGGCCTCGCCGTGCGTCCCACGCCCGACCTCGTGCGGCAGGCGGTTTTCAACAGTCTCGGCGAGCGTGTGCTGGACGCGCGCGTGCTGGAGTTGTTCGGCGGCACGGGAGCGTTGAGCCTGGAGTGCCTGAGTCGCGGCGCGGCAGACGCCGTGTGCATCGAGCTGTCCGCGCGCCATGCGCGATTCATCGAGCAGAACGTCATTGATGCCAGACTGCCGCGAGAGAAATTTCATCTGCGCGTGCAGGACGTGTTCGTGGCGATGCCGCAACTGGTCTCGGCGGGGACGACGTTTGATCTCATCCTCGCCGACCCGCCTTACGGCGAGAAGAACATCGGCAAGCGCTCGGAGTCCTTTGCCCAGCGGCTGCTCGACGACGCTGATATGCCCAAGCTGCTCGCGCCCGGAGGCATGTTCATCCTCGGCCACGCCAGGCGCGACACGCTTGAAGTCCCGCCGGTCTGGGACGAGCGCAAGCTGATGAAGCATGGCGATTCGTGGATGCGGTTTCTGCGGTGTATGTAGTCGCAGGCTTCAGCCTGCGCATTGGTCACCAGTGCGACGCGCAACCTAAAGGTTGCGACTACGACCGCGCCGTGCCGTTCAGTTCCCCGAACACTTTCCGACAGAAACGCACGCTGCGTTCCAGCTCTGCCAACTGGTGTTGCTCGGTGGCGCGTTGGCCATCTTCGCTGGCGGGCGGGTTGAACGGTTCGCGCGGCTCACCTGCACGGGCGAGGCGGAGCATCGCGGCGAGCGTCGCTGGGGTGGCGCCTGGGTAGGCGTCCCAGAAGAAGTCGCGCAGCATCGGGAGGGAAATCGGGCGGCCGGAAATCGTCTCGATGATCACCGGCGCTTGCGGGCACAGCTCGGCGAAGCGGCGGAAGAACGCCGGCCAGTCCACCAAGCCCGTGCCGACGGAGGTCCATTGCAGCGTCGCGCCCTCTGGAGTTTCCCAGAGGTATGAGTCCCGGATGCCGGTGCAGACCGTGACGGGGCCGAGCGTTTCGAGCGCGGCCAGCGGCTCTTCCAAGGCCCACAGCGCGTTGCCCGTGTCGAGCGTCGCGCCGACGAAGTCGCAACCGGCGGCATCAATGAGTTCGAGCAGCTCGGTGGAGTTCATGTCGCCCGCGTGGTTCTCGACGGCGATCTTGATGCCCGCGTCGAGCGCCTCGCTGCGCACGTGCCGGAGCACGGCGACCGTCTCGGCGATGCGCGCGGCGATGCCGCCGGGACTGCGACGGTCATCCACCTTACCCAGCACGCAGCGCGCGACAGGCGAGCCAAGCGCCTTAGCGATGCGGAGGCAGAGACGCAGTTGCTCCTCTGCCGAGTCACGGCGCGGGTCGAACATCACGGACGCCGGGCAGATGCTCAACATGCCGGCGTGGAGCGCGAGGCCGAGGTCGTCCGCGCGGCGCTTGAGGTCGCGGAGGTCCGCGTCGGCGAGCGACTCATACACGTCGAAGTCCGAGAAGAGCACAGCGTCGAGCTTGAGCTTGGCGGCGTGGTCGAGGATTTGGCGGGCCTTCCAGCCGAGCGAGCGGAGGGCGTAGTTGTCGAAGCCGAGCTTGGGTTGGAAAGGAGTTTTCATCGCGGGCGCGGGCCGATTGACGCGCATCGGCCCGCGTTTGCAAAGCGCGAATCCGCCCGCTAGCGTCGCCGCTCGTGAAACTCGTTTCCTGGAACGTCAACGGCCTGCGCGCCGTGCTCAAGAAGAACTTCCTCAACTACCTTGCCGACGAAGCTCCCGATGTGCTTTGCCTCCAGGAAACCAAATGCACGCCAGATGACGTGGAGCAGCTCTGGCCGGCGGACTATACGACGTATTGGAACTCCGCCGAGAAGAAGGGCTACAGCGGCACGGCGATCTTTACGAAGGCGCGCCCGCTCAAGGTCATCAACCACATTGACATCGTCGAGCACGACCGCGAGGGGCGCGTCATCACCGCCGAGTATCCGGGCTTCTTCCTCGTGAACGTCTATGTGCCGAACTCGAAGCGCGAGCTGACGCGCCTGCCGTATCGCCAGCATTGGGACCGGGACTTTCTCGCCTATCTCAAGAAGCTGGAGCGGACCAAGCCCGTCATCTGGTGCGGCGACTTGAACGTGGCACACACGGAGCTGGACCTCGCGAACCCGAAGGCGAACGTGAAGAACCACGGCTTCACGCCGGAGGAACGCGCGGGCTTCGATGCCTTCGTCGGTGCCGGCTTCGTGGACACGTTCCGCGAGTTCGAGCAGGGCGGCGGGCATTACTCTTGGTGGAGTCCGATGGGCGGCGCGCGCTCGCGCAACATCGGGTGGCGGCTGGACTACTTTCTCCTCAGCGCCGCGCTGCTCCCGAAGCTGAAGTCTGCTTTCATCCGCGCGAAGGTGCCGGGCAGCGACCATTGCCCGGTGGGGATTGAGATGAAGTGAGGGTCACGGGGACGCTCTTGTCCCCGATGCGAATGTTCCCCAGTGACAGCCACGGCGAACAGGAGTGTCCGACTTACGGGCGCGCTCCCAGCGGCGCGTCGCGCGGGACGAGGCCGAGCTTCCATGGCGTGTCCGCGTCGTAGCTCCAATAGTCGCAGGTGATTTCCTCGCCAGCCGCCAAGTCGCGCAACGCGACGGTGGTGACGGGCGCCTGAGGATTCGGCGGCGTGCCGGTGTTGTTCGTCGGCGAGTGGTTGATGAAACACGCGTGGTCGCCGCTCAGGATGACGTGGCCGTTCAGCTTGCTCACGAAGCAGAACCAGCGCGTGTGCTCGCGCGCCAGCGACGGCAACGCGGCGAATTGCTCCGGCGAGAAGTCATGGTCGAAGCCCGGCTCGAAGCGCCAGATCGGAGTGCCCTTCGCGACCGGTTCGGTGGTGAACAGCCCCATGCCGTGAATCGTGCTGGGCGCGACGCGCGTGTGGATGAGCATCATCGCAATCTCATTTCGCCGAAGGCTTCTTCTCGCTCCGCGCGTTGCGCAGGTAGTAGAGATGCCCGTCCTCCGCGCCGGCCAGCAGGTCGGGGATGCCGTCGCCGTTCCAGTCCACAACGGTCGGGCTGACGTCGTGGCTGGCGACGTTTTTGTCGGCGAGCTTGCCCATGTCCTTAAAGAGGAACTTGCCGTCGCGCGCGGCCATCTGACGGAGGAAGTTCGCGTTCTCGCCGTTGAGCAGCAGGTCGAGTTTGCCATCACCGTCCCAGTCCACGACGCAGAGCTTTCGGCGGCCGCTCTTGCCGGCGATGCCGGCATTGAGGCGGAGTGGCTGGCCTTGGTCGTCGCAGAAAATCCTCTTGGGCGGGAGCAAGGCGAGTTTGCCTTCGCGTTTCGCGCGCTCGAAGAACGCGAGGTAACCATCGGTGTCGAGCATCACGAGGTCGGCGAGGCCGTCGCGGTTCCAATCAACGGCGAAGGGCGTCGTGCGCCATTGAGTGAGGAGCGCTTTGCCCTCGGGGCGCAGCCAGCCCCACGCGAGTGTAGGCGGCGGGCCGCTCCATTCGACTTCCACCGGCTGCGCGGCGGCGAGCTTTGGTGCGCGGCGTGTGCCGGTGTTCTTGAACCAAACCACTTTGCCCAACATGGAATTCACCAGCACGTCGGGCAGGCCGTCGCCGTCCCAATCCGCGACGCTCAACGTGGTGTAGCCCCACTTCGCCTCGGCGGGGCCTTGGATGCTGCCGGTCGCGTCGGCCATGAAACGGATGACCTGGCCGTCGGCTTCGAGCCGGCGCGGGGCGGCCCACTTGGGCTGCTCGACACCGGGGCCGCTGAGGTTCTCGAAGAACTCCACGTAGCCCGCCGTGTTGCCGCAGAGGATGTCCGTGTCGCCGTCGCCGTCCCAGTCAATACCCACGGGCGTGGCGAGCGCGCCGCACTTCAAGTCGTCGGCCTGCTGCTGGAAGTAGCGCGGCGCGAGAAACTGCGGGGTGCGGTCGGCGGCGAGCTTGCCCGTGTTGAGCAGCAGCGCAACGCGACCGTCCTCATCGCCCACGATCAGGTCCGGGTGGCCGTCCTTGTTCCAGTCAAAGGCGACGGGGACGATCATCTCCAAGTCCATCGTGAGCGGCTGGCCGGTCGGCAGCCTGAGCC
>JBEBFV010000238.1:0-9276 GCA_040081795.1 Limisphaerales bacterium
GGAAGTCTGTTTCCCTGCCGTAGGCACAGGCTTCAGCCTGCGCTTCTCTCTGTAGCGGCGGTCTCTGACCGCCGACCGCACCACTCGGCGCTCACAGAGCGCCGCTACAGTTCAGATTCACAACCTGAAGGTCGCGACTACGAGGTTTCCCCTTGCCCGGCTCTCCGCCCCGCGACTTAATCGCGCCCACATGAAATTCGGCATCTGCAACGAAATCTTTCAGGGCTGGAAAATCGAGGACACGTTCGCCTACGCAGCGAAGGCGGGTTACGACGCGGTCGAGGTCGCGCCCTTCACCCTTTGCAACTACGTCACGGAACTTTCCGCCACCGAGCGCACGCGCATCAAGGACACGGCGGCGACCGCAGGCATCGCCATCTCCGGCATCCATTGGGTGCTCGTGAAGGCGGAGGGGATGTATCTGACCAGCCCGGACGCGGCTGTGCGCGCGAAGACGGCGCATTACTTCTACGACCTCGTGGACTGCTGCGCGGATTTCGGCGGGAAGATCATCGTGGTCGGCTCGCCCAAGCAGCGCAACGTGATCGAGGGCGTCGGCTACGCGCAGGCGTGGGAGTGGGCGACGGATGTGTTCCGCGACGCGGTGAAGCGCGCGGAGGACCGAGGCGTGACGATCTGCTTCGAGCCGCTCGCGCCCTCCGAGACGAACTTCATCAACACGGCGGCGGACGGCATCAAATTCACGAAGCAGCTCGGCTCCCCGAACTTCAAAATCATCCTCGACGTGAAGGCGATGTCGTCGGAGTCAAAGTCCATCCCGCAGATCATCCGCGATAGCAAGGGAGACTTCGCCTACTTCCACGCGAACGACGTGAACCTGAAGGGGCCGGGTTTCGGCAGGGTGGACTTCACGCCCATCGCCGGAGCGCTCAAGGAAGTCGGCTACGACGGCTACGTGTCGGTGGAGGTGTTCGACTTCACGGAAGGCCCCGAGGTCATCGCGACGAAGAGCATCGAATATCTCAAGCGGGTGTTCGCTTGAACAGGGTCGGTGCGGCGGACTAGTCGCCTGACTTCAGCACCTCGGACTTGGTGGTGCCCCCGTTGATGAAGCCGAGCCGGACGCCTTTCTTAAGGTCGGCTCCCTTTAGCGCGGAGCGGAAGTCTTCGAGGTCAGACACAGACTTGCGATTGACCTCGGTGATGACGGTGCCGGCCTTGATGCCGTGCTTGGCGGCGGGGCTGTTCGGGGCCACCTCGGTAACTATCAAGCCCTCCGTCTGCTTCACCTTGTGCTCTTTCGCCAAGGCGGGGGTGAGCGGACGGACGGTGACGCCGAGGACCTCGGACGGCTCCTCGCGCCTGAATTGGCTGCCTGCCACCAAGTCCGGCACCTCGTCAGGCCATTCCTCCGGGGTGATCTTGAGCTTCATCGGCTTGCCGTCTCGGACGACGCTCAAGATGACGGGCTTGCCAACTTTGTTGCGGATGGAATTGCGGAGCTGCTGGACGTTGGCGACCGGAGTGCCTTCGATGTGGGTGATAATGTCGTTGAGCTTCAGTTCGGACTTCGTTGCCGGACCATCGTCCACAAAGCCGGAGACGAGGATGCCATCGGTCGCGCCCTTGAACGTCTGGCTGCGGAGTTCGAGATCGTCCTTGATGCCGCGCACCTTGATGCCAAGGCGGGCGCGGACGACTTTCCCGTCCTTGATGAGCGCGTCGGAAAGTTCGCGCGCGAGGTTCGACGGGATGGCGAATCCGATGCCGGTGCTCAGGCCGCGGATGAGCGTGTTGATGCCGATGATCTCGCCGTTGATGTTGACCAGCGGGCCGCCGCTGTTGCCGGGGTTGATGCTCGCGTCGGTCTGGATGAAGTCCTGATCCATCGGCATCAGGGGCGAGGCATCGGGGATCAGGGCGCTGCGGCCCTTGGCGCTGACGTGGCCGAAGGTCACGCTGTAGTCGAGGTTGAAGGGCGCGCCGATGGCGATGGCGAACTCGCCCACGCGCGTCTTGTCTGAGTCGGCGAACTTCGCGGCGGGCAGGCCCTTCGCCTCGATCTTGAGCACGGCGACATCCGAGCGCGGGTCCACGCCACGGATGGTCGCGGGAAAGGTGCGCCCGTCCTTGAAGCGGACCTCGATCTTCACGGCGTCCTCGACGACATGGCGGTTGGTGAGGATGTAGCCGTCCTCGCGGATGACGACGCCGCTGCCCTGGCCGTTGAACTGCGGCGTGCGTTCGGGCTGGGCCTCGGCACGCTGCTTGCGGTTTCGCTCGGACCATTCCTCCAATTGCTTGCGGAGGTCGCGCGGGAACATCTCGTAGAACGGATTGCCCTCCGTCTCCAAGCCAAACACGTTGCGGCTCTGCTTCTGCGCCACGCGGATGACGACGACCGAGGGTGAGACCTGGTCGGCGACCTCGATGAAGGCCTGGTTCAACTGGCGGGCCAGAGCGATGGCGGGGGACTCCTTCTGCGCGGCGGGGAGCGTCGTGAGCGTCTGCGTGCCGGCAAGCGCCAACAGGCACAAGGCGGTGGAGAGGCGGTTCGTTTTCATGTTGTCAGCTTGGAACGGGAGGCGGGGTGGATGTTCAAAGAATTTGGCTTCGCGCACTTCGCGGCGGCGTGCATTGACTTGGGCTAGCATGGCCGATAGGTTTTCGCGAACAAAGAAAGCCGCGCATGCTCGAAGCCATCGAAAAGCTCCTCGTCCTCCAAGACCGCGACCGCAACCTTCTCCGCACCCAGGCCGACCTGGCGTCCATCGCGCCCCAGCGCGAACGCGCGCAGTCGAGGGCCGGCGGCACACAGCAGGCGCTTGACGCCGCCAAGCTCAAGGCCAAGCAGATTGAGTCAGAGAAGAAGAAGCTCGAGCTGGATGTCGAGGCTTTGAAGGAGCGGATTGCCAAGTATTCCCTCCAGCAGTTCCAGACCAAGAAGAACGAGGAGTATCGCGCGCTGGCCCACGAGATCGAGACATGCAAGGGCGGCATCTCCAAGATCGAGGATCAAATCCTCGAACTCATGGAGCAGGCAGACGCCGTCGCCAAGGAAGTCACCGCCGCCACCAAAGCCGCCGCCGAGGCGAAGAAGGACGTGGACGCGGAAGCCGCCGAGCTGGCCAAGCGCGAGGAGAATTTCAGAAAGAAGCTCGCGGAGTTGCAGGCGAACCGGGCGGAACTCGCCGCCGCCGTCGAGGAAGGCGCGCTGGCGCGTTACGAGCGACTGCTCAAAAGCAAGGGCGAGAACGTCATCGTCGGCATCCAGCACAGCTCCTGCGGCGGCTGTCATATGAGACTGCCCACGCAGGTGATGGTCGCCTGCCAGTCGCAGTCGGAGATGAACGCCTGCCCGCACTGCGGCCGCATCATCTACTTCACGCGCGACATGGAGCTGGCGGCTGCGGAGTGAGGAAGTTTTTCTCTGGCTCGAAATCCAGATACTGATCTTGCTCCCGCTTCGGAGTGGCGTGCGCCAGAGTGGAGCAGGACTTGGATCAGGTTACGAGCAGGAGGCGGAACTTGAGCCGGTCATCCCCAGCCTTGCTCCCATTCCCCGCCTGCCCTACGGTGCCGGCGGCTTCGGAAGGGTGGAGAATCGCTCCCGGCTCACGCCGGGGGAGGAAAGTCCGAACACCGCAGGGCGCGATGCCGCGTAACTCCGGTTCAGCCGGAGATACACGCGGGCGGTTCGCCGTGAGGCGCGCCGACGGAAAGTGCCACAGAAAATCAGACCGCCGAGCCGGGCAACCGGCGAGGCAAGGGTGAAAAGGTGCGGTAAGAGCGCACCGCCCCAAGCGCAAGCGCGGGGGCACGGAAAACCCCATCGGGTGCAAGGCCAAATAGGGAACCAACGGCGCGGCTCGCTCCAGTTCCCGCGCAAGCGGGATGGGTTCCGGGTATTGGCTGCTGAGACAAATGATTCTCTCCGCCTGCAAGGGCGCAGACAGAATTCGGCTTACAGCCCTTCCGAAGCCATTTCGCCGCGGGGCAGCGGTCGCCGGGACTTCACCCGAGCCGGCCCGTCGCGCGCGGCCTCGCCAGAACTTTGGGCTTGGAGGCGAAGTCCCTTGGGCTAGAGTCACGCCCCGTCAGCAGAATTTCCAACGCGCCCCACGGCGCAGAACCTAAAACAACATCCCGTTATGCCAGAGAAAATCGGATTCGTCGGAGTCGGCCGGATGGGCGCGAACATGGCGCGCCGGCTGAAGGAAGTCGGTTATCCCGTCACCGCCGTGTATGACATGCGCGCCGCCTCCGCGCAGTCGCTCGCGCAGGAGATCGGCTGCGAGGCGTGTTCCACGCTCGCCCGCGTGACCGCGCTCTCCGATGTCGTCATCACCGTCGTCACCGACGACCAAGCGATGAGGAACATCTTCTCAAACAAGCGCGACAACCTGCTCAAGGGCAAAGGCGTCGCCGCTGGCAAGGTCTTCATCAACTGCGCCACCATCTCGCCCAAGGTCCACGTCGAAGTCGCCAAGCTCGCAAAGCGCGCGAAGGCCGCGACGCTCGAAGCCTGCATGGCCTCCAGCATCAACCAGGCGCGCTCGGGCACGCTCTACCTCATGTGCGGCGGCGAGGAGGCGACGTTCAACCAGGTGAAGGAACTGCTCGTGAAGCTCTCGGACGAGGGCAAACTGCTCCGCTACATCGGCACCGCCGGAAAGGCCGCGCAGCTAAAGGCGCTGGTCAACATGGTGATGAACATCAACACCGCAGGCCTCGCCGAAGGCCTTGGCCTCGCCAACTCCCTGGGCCTCGACCTCAAGACGGTCATGGAAGTCTTCAGCCAGACCGGTGCGAACAGCCGCGTGCTCGTCACCGACGGCGAGGACATGGTGAACCGCGACCACTCCTGCTTCTTCAGCGCCTCCCACGCCGCGAAGGACAGCGGCATCGCCATGCGCCTCGCGAAGGAACAGAAGCTCAACCTCCCGCTCGCCGACGCGACGTGGCGGCAATACACCAAACTCACCAAGGTCGGCCTCGGCGAACTCGACAAGTCCGGCATCGCCGAGCTCACTTTCCCCGGCCGCGGCCCCAAGAAGGGGAAGAAGTAGCCTTTCAACGAATCAGCTCAACGCCTCCAGCCGGCTTCCGGCAGGAGGCGTTTGTGTTTCAGAGGAGGATTCCTCGGCCAACCGCCGAGGCCGATGGCTACGTGCTGAACGCTTCGCTACCTCACAGCGATGGATTCCATCTTCTCGATGCGCACGGCTGTGATTTTGTATTCCGGCGTCTTCGTGTAGCGGTCGCGGTGCGAGGTGGTGATCTGGTTCAGATGGATGCGCGTGGAGTGGAAGGTCGTGAACACTTCGCCGTCCTTCACGTGGTCGCTGATTTTCACCGGGAGATCGGCTGAACCCTGCTCACTGCTCAGGCGCACCGTTTCGCCATTGGCGAGGCCGAGTTGCGCGGCGTCGGCGGGTGAGAGTTGCAGGTAGTCAGTCGGGTGGATGCCGTCGTTGGGCGTGCGCGCGGTCTGGGTGGCGGCGTTGTATTGGTAGAGGTTCCGGCCGGTGGTGAGGAGGAAGGGGAACTCCGGCGTGGTCAGCTTCGGTGGCGCGACGTATTCGATGCGCCGCAGCGCGGTGGTTTTGCCGTGGGTGAAGTGATCGGTGTGCAGGGTGCCGGTGCCGGGGTCGTTTTCGTCCACGCACGGCCACTGGAGGCCGCCGAGTTTGTCCATGCGCGCGTAGCTGATGCCGGCGGCTTCGGGCCAGAGCGAGCGGACCTCGTCCCAAATTTCCTCGGCGGTCTTCCACGCGAAGTGCTCGCCCTTACCCATGAGCTTCGCGATGTCGCAGACGATTTCCCAATCCGAGCGCGCGTCGCCCTGCGGCGGCACGGCCTGGCGCACGCGCTGGATGCGGCGCTCGCCGTTCATGAAGGTGCCGTCTTTCTCGAAGGAACTCGCGGCGGGCAAGAATACGTCGCCGAATTCCTTCGCCGTCTCGTTGATGAAAATGTCCTGCACGATGACGAGGTCGAGCTTCTCCATCGCCCGCCGGGTGTAGTGCATGTTCGGGTTCGTCATCACGATGTCGTAGCCGATGGACCACAGCACTTTGAGCTTCCCGGCGTCAGCGGCGTCCATCATCTCCATCATATTGATGCCGGGATTGGTGGAGAGCTTGACGTGCCACGCCTGCTCGAACCGTTCGCGGTGCTCGGTGAGCGGCACGTAACCCGCAAGCAGCTTCGGCTCGGAGCCCATGTGGGGCGCGCCCTGCACATTGTTCTGGCCGCGGAGCGGATTGATGCCGCAGCCGGGCTTGCCGATGTTGCCGGTGAGCAACGCGAGGTTCACCAACGCCATGATGCCCTCGGTGCCCTGAATGTGCTCGGTCATGCCGAGCCCGTGGACGGAGAGCGACGGCTTGTTCGTGGCGTAAAGCCGCGCGGCCTCGCGAACTCTAGCCGCCGACACGCCGGTGATGTTCTCCACCTTCTCCGGCACGAACTGCTTCACGAACTCGCGATACTCGTTGAACTCCGTCAGCCGCGTGCGGACGAACTCCTCGTCCACCAGCCCCTCCTCGACAATCACCGCTCCCATCGAGTTGAAGAGCACGACGTTCGTGCCGGCGTGAAGCTGAAGGTGAATCGTGGCGAATTCGCACAACTCAATCTCGCGCGGGTCCACGACAATGAGCTTCGAGCCGTGACGCGCCGCCTGCTTGATGCGCGCGCCGGTGACGGGGTGGCCCTCGGTCGGGTTGACGCCGGCGACGAGGATGGTGCGCGCGAGCGCGATGTCGTCGAGGGAGTTGGTCGCCGCGCCGGTGCCGAGCGTCATCTTCATCGCGGCGGCGGTGGGCGAATGGCAGACGCGCGCGCAGCAATCAATGTTGTTCGTGCCGAGCACGACGCGGGCAAACTTCTGCGCGACGTAGTTCTCCTCATTCGTCCCGCGTGCGGAACTGAGCACGCCGATGCTGTCCGGCCCGTGCTTCGCAGCCGCCTCGCGCAGCTTGTCGGCGATGAACTGGTTTACTTCGGTCCACGAGACCTTCTGCCACTCGCCATTGCGCCGAATCATCGGCGAGAGTGGGCGGTCCTTGGCGGTGATGTAGTCGAACGCGTAGCGGCCCTTCACGCAGGTGTGGCCGTGGTTGCTCGGGCCTTCCATCGAGGGACGGATGGTGGTGATTTGCCCGTTGCGTGTGCCGACGTTCACTTCGCAGCCGGTGCCGCAGTAGGAGCAGATGGTTTTGGCCCAGTTCGTCGGAATGCCGCGTTTGAGGATGCTGATGTCTTCGAGCGCGCCCGACGGGCAGGTGTCCACGCACGCGCCGCAACTCACGCAGCCGCCGTCCTGCAACGTCTCGCCGCGCACCGGCCCGATGCGCGTCTGGTCGCCGCGATTCCACGCCTTCCACACGAACTGCCCCTGCACCTCCTCGCAGATGCGCACGCAGCGGTAGCAGGTCACGCACTGCGTCATGTCCACGTTGATGTAGGGATGCGTGGTGTCCTTCATGAAGGGCACGGCGGGCTGCGGCGCGGTGCGCGAACCGCGGGCCTTCACATCATACTCGCGGAGATAGCGGTGAAACTGTTTGTCGGGAAACTGCGCGACGGCTTCGGCGGGATAATCCTTCGCGATTAAGCCGAGCAGTGTCTTGCGCACGCCGTTCACGGTGTCGGAGTGCGTGAGGATTTCCATGCCGGCGCGAAGCTGTGTGTTGCACGCGGTGACGAGTCCGTTGAAACCCTTCACCTCAACGGTGCAGAGGCGGCACGAGCCGTAGGGCTGGATGCGGTCGTCGTGGCAGAGCGTCGGCACCTCGACGGCGAGCTGCTTGAGCGCCTGGTTGATGGTGAGTCCGTCTGCGAACTCGTGCGACTGGCCGTTGATGGTTACTTGAAGCATGGCTCAACCTCGGAAGGATAGTAGCGCAGGATGGATTCCGCAAAGCGCGCGAGGCCGGTGCCGTGGCCGCAAAGGCTCGCGAGCTTGAGCGCGACGACGAGTTCACGGCACTCCTGCAAGTCGGCCTTCGTTGCGTCGCCCGCGCAGGCGTTGGCGAAAATCTCCTCCACGCGCCCGCTGCCGCTGCGGCAGGGCGTGCATTTCCCGCACGACTCGTAAGCGCCGAACGAGAAGACGTGTTCCATCAAGTCCGGGATGCTCGTGTGCTCATCAAACGCCACCACGCCGCCGTGACCGACGCCTGCGCCGATGGCCGCGAGTTCCTCGAAGCCGAGCGGAGTGTCGAGGAGGTGCGGTGGGATGATGCCGATGATGGGGCCGCCGATGAGCACGGCTTTGAGTTTGCCGCCATTGCGCAAGCCGCCGCCGATGTTCTCGATGATGTGCCGCACGGTGACGCCGAACTCGACTTCGTAGAGGCCCGGGCGATTGAAGAGCGAGTTGAGCGAGAGCGCCTTCGTGCCGCGACTCTTCGAGAAGCCGAGCTGGGCATAAGTGTCACCGCCATGAGTCACAATCCACGGCACGTTGACGAGCGTCTCGACGTTGTTGAGCAGCGTCGGCTTGTCGAACAACCCGCGCTCGGTCGGATACGGCGGACGGGCCATCACTTCGGGGCGCTTGCCCTCGATGGAGCGGAGCAACGAAGTCTCCTCACCGCAAACATAGCTGCCGTGGCCGGTGTAAACCTCCAGCTCGAAAGCAAAGTTTTTCCCGCCGACCTTCGACCCAAGCCAACCCGCCGCGCGCGCCTCGGCGATGGCCTCGCGCAGCACCTGGTTCGCGAGCGGGTATTCGAGGCGGCAGTAGATGTAACCCTTGCTCGCGCCGACGGCGAAGCCCGCGAGAATCATCCCCTCGATGAGCGCGTGCGGGTCATCCTCCATCAAGTAGCGGTCAATGTAAGCGCCCGCATCGCCTTCGTCGGCATTGGCGACGACGTATTTCTCGCCAGTGGGCTGCGACGCGACCGCGCGCCACTTGCGTCCCGCGGGGAAGCCCGCGCCGCCGCGTCCGCGCAGTTGCGATGCCTCGACGGCGGCGAGCACTTGCTCCGGCGTTCCCTCGAGCGCCTTCCGCAGTGCCACGTAGCCGCCGAGCTTTTCATACGCCGCGACCGTCCGCGCGCCACCCGCCGCGATGCGCCCCAGCACGATTCCGTGCGGCGCGAACACCTTCACCGGCGGACGCGGATTCGTCTGCCCCTTGGCCGGCGCGGCGAAGCACTCGCCAAGGCAATACACACGCGGATTCTGCGCATTCGCCTCGGCCCAGAGCGCGGGGTTCAAGTGACACGCCGCAAAGCACGCCGTCCCCTGGCAGGCCTTGCCGACATGCTCGCCGTGCGGCAGGTGGTAGAACGACTCGAC
>JBEBFV010000239.1:0-9245 GCA_040081795.1 Limisphaerales bacterium
GCGCGAATCCGCTCATGTTGATCGTGTCCATGAACCACAGCGCTGGCGGCTCCGCCAGCGGCGGGGACACCGTGCGATGCCCGTGCGACGCGGCGAACCACGTCGCCGCCTCGGCCAGCGCGGACGCGGCGCGGTGATCGGGATGATAGTCCTCCGGCGAGTGCGCGAGGACGAGCGTGGGGCGGAACTGGCGAACCGCTTCAAGCAGCGTGCGGCGAGCGGCTACGGAGTCGGCCAGCTCGCCGTCAGGGAATTTGGAGTAGAACAACTCTGCGATGAGCAGGCTCGCCGCCGCCAACATTTCTTTCCGGCGGACTGCGGTGAGGTTCTTGATGGGCCGGTTGGGCTGGCCCTTGTCGCCCTTTGTCAGAACGCAGATGGCGATGGCCGCTCCGTCGTTGCGTGCCCGGGCGAGTGTGCCGGCGCAGAGGAGTTCCGCGTCGTCGGGATGCGCGACCACGGCCAGCACGCGCTCGTTGGCGAAGGAGAGTTGCACGCCGAAGTTCTAGCCATGCCCGCGCCCCGAGGACACCTCGAAATGCAGCGCAAGTCCAGGCGTCGGTCGCAGCCTTACTTCGCCGCCGTCTGTGTCCCCGCGAATTCAATCCGCACGATCTGCGTGTCCTTGTTGTTGCCCCAGGCCGTGCCGAACTCGATCAGGTAGAGGCAGCCGTCCGCGCCGAGTTCCAGGTCCATCGGGCGCTTGAAGGTCATGCCGGGGCAGAACTTCGCCATCAGCGGCTGTCCGGCGGCGTCGCGCGCGAGTTGGCTTTGCTCGTCGAGCTTCACGGCCACGATCCAGTTGCGCGACCACTCGTAGATGAAGAGCGTGCGGTCGTATTCCTTGGGCAGCTTGTGCGGGTTCGGATTCTTCGGGTCGAAGTAATAGACCGGCCCGGCCATCGCGGTGCGTCCGCCGCCGCCGTTGACGGCCGGAAAACGCGTGGAGGGCGAGCCGGTGTAGTAGATGAACGCGGGCTGTGCGGGCGGCAGCTCCTTGAGGCCGTCGTTGTTGGGCGAGAGGTTCAATGGCTTGAGCGGGTCGTGGAACTTCGGCTCGCCCTTCGGGAACGCGGGGAACTCCGGCTTCGCAGGCGCGGGCTCGTTCTTGGCCTTGGCTTCCTTCACCGCCTTGTCGTGGGCCGTGCGCGCGTCCTTGGCGGCCTGATACTCGTTGAAGTCCACGCGGGAGTAGGCCTTGTTGTCGCCGACGAAAAGCGGCCAGCCGAAGAAGCCGGCCTTGCGCGCCTGGTTGATCTCGTCGTGGCCACCGGGGCCGCGCTTCTCGCTGTAACCACCCGCGTCCGGGCCGACCTCGCCCCAGTAGAGGAAGCCGGTCTTCGCGTCGAGCGAGATGCGGAAGGGATTGCGGTTGCCCATCACGAAAATCTCCGGGCGCGTGCCTGGCGTGCCGGGCGGGAAGAGGTTGCCCTTCGGAATGTCGTAGCCACCCTCGGCCTTGGGCTTCACGCGCAGGACTTTTCCAACGAGGGAATTCGCGTTTGCCGACGTGCGCTGCGCGTCCCACGGGTAGCGACCAGGCCGCTCGTCGCTCGGGGAGAAGCCGTCGGAGTCGAACGGGTTTGTGTTGTCGCCAACAGCCATGTAGAGGTTGCCGTCCTTGTCGAACGCAAGCGAGCCGCCGACGTGGCAGCACTGCTCGCGCTGCGTCTGCACATCGAGGATCGTCTTCTCCGAGGCGAGGTCGAGCGCATCGCCCTTCAACGTGAAGCGCGCGACACGGATGATGCCGACCTTGCCGCCGTTGGCGGCGTTCGTGGTGGTCTCGGGCAGGGAGCGGTTGAGATAGACCCAGTTGTTCTTGGCAAAGTTCGGGTCCAGCGTGATGCCGAGCATCCCATCTTCAAGGCCGGTGAACACGGGCAGTTTTGCGATGACGATGCTTTCCTTCGCGCCGGGTTTGATGAGCTTCACCGTGCCGTCGCGCTGCGCGAAGAAGACGCGGCCATCCGGGGCCACGGTGAGTTCCATCGGGTCCTTCAGCGTGTCGGCGAGCTTGCCATCCACCTCGACGTCGGCTTCGAGGATGACCTTGCGGAACACACCGTCAGTTTGTGGCCCGGACGGGGGTGGCACCGGCGGCTGGTTTTGGGCGGAGACGGCACTCACGCAGGACCACGCACACAGCGGAGCCACAAGGCAGGCGGGGAACTTGAATTTCATCAGGCAGAGATGGACGGTCGGCTGCGGGTGTCATTCACCAGCGGCAGCAAAAGGGCGGCAGTGGAAAACCACTGCCGCCCGGTGAATCAAAGTGCGCGTGCGCCGCTTACTGCTTCTTGCGCTTGGCGGCTGCCTCGGCGACGAACTTGTCGTATTTCTCGCCCTGCTCCTTGGTCAGCACGGCCTTGATCTTGCCGGTGAACTCGGTGCGCATGTCCGTCATCTTCTTGCGGCGATCTTCCTGCGGGGTGTTTGAGTCCGCGAAGATGGCGCGCATCTTCTCGCCCTGCTCCTTGACGAGCGCCTCGATCTTGGGCTTCTGCTCGGCGGTGAGCGCCAGCAGGTCGGTGAGCTGCTTGATCTGCTCCTCGACGCTGGGGCCGCGGCCCTTCTTCTCCTGGGCTTGGGTGGCGGGGCTGAACGCGACGAGCGCGCCCAGCACGATGGCTGCGATGACTTGCTTCTTCATGGGATGTTTCAGTTTGGTTTGTGTGAGTGGCAGGACGGCCTGCCGATGTTCAGGGGGAGAGACGCGAGCGCCGGGCGGTGGTTACGTCAGACTACGGCCACGGGATTCTCCAGCGTCCCGATGCCGCTGATGCGGATGCGCACGCGGTCGCCGGCGGCGAGGGTGAAATTCTCCGGCGGCACCACGCCCGTGCCGGTGAGCAGCACCGCGCCGTGCGGGAAGCTCTGGCTGCGGAAGAGAAACTCCGCGAGCGAATCGAACGTGCGCTTGATCTGCCCCACGGAAGTCTCGCCGCTGAAGACCGCCGCGCCGCCACGGAGAATCTCGATCGAGATGGCCCAAGCCCGCGCCTCTGCTTCGCTCGCGCCGACTGTGATGAACGGCCCGACCGCGCAGGATTTCAGGTAAGTCTTCGCCTGCGGGAGGTAGAGCAGGTTCTCGCCCTCGATGTCGCGCGAGCTCATGTCATTGCCGATGGTGTAGCCGACGACCTTGCCGCGCGAGTTGCACACGAGGGCCAGCTCTGGCTCCGGCACGTTCCACTTCGCGTCGCGTCGGATGCCCACGTCGCCGCCGGGCGCAACGACTTTCTCTGGTAGCGACTTGAAGAAAATCTCCGGTCGCTCCGCCTCATACACGCGGTCGTAGGCGCTGGCGCTGAACTCGGACTCGTCCATGCGCGCCTTCTTGCTGCGCAGGTAGGTGACGCCCGCCGCCCAGACCTCCTGCTGCTCGACCGGCGCGAGCAGCGTGACTTCCGCCAACGGCAGGCGTGGCATCGGCAACGTCATCAGGGCCTGAAGCACGGCGACCAGGTTGTCGCCCTCCAGCAATGCCGTGAGCGACTTCACCCCGGCTGCGGAGAGGTCGAGCACCGTGGCGTCGTCCGTGGTGAGGCCGATGCGGGCGTGGTGGCAGGCGGAACCGGTCTTGAAGCGGCAGAGTTTCATTTGGTTGTGTGGCTACAGCCGCGGCATTTCGTGCGAGCGGCAAGCCTGTGTCAATCGCGGAGGTGGGCTTCGCTACGGCCACTTCCTGACTTCCCCTCGCGGCGGTGCTCCGGTATTTATCCCGCGCCAATCGTCCTGGCTTGATGGAACAACGCGCACTCATTGACTCACGCGGCAAAGATCACCGCCGGCTCATCCTGCAAATGCTGGTGGGCAGCGGGCGCGGGCACGTCGGCGCGGCGCTGTCGGTGATGGAGATCGTCCGCGTGCTCTACGACGACATCCTGCGCGTGGACCCGAAGCAGCCGCGCTGGGCGGACCGCGACCGTTTCATCTTCAGCAAGGGCCACGGGTGCCTCGCGCTTTACGTGATGCTGGCGGAGAAGGGCTTTTTTCCCAAAGAGGAACTGCTGCGGTCGTGCCACTTCGGCTCGATGCTCGGCGGGCACCCGGAGTCGCGCAAGACGCCGGGCGTGGAGGCGAGCACGGGGGCGCTCGGGCACGGACTGTCCATCGGCGTCGGGTGCGCGCTGGCGGCGCGGATTGACAAGAAGGACTGGCGGACGTTCGTGCTGATCGGCGATGGGGAGTCGAACGAGGGCAGTGTGTGGGAAGCGGCCTTGAGCGCGGGAAAACACCGGCTGGCGAACCTCACGGTGCTGGTGGACTACAACAAGTTTCAATCCTACGGCCCCAGCAAGGACATCCAGGACCTGGAGCCGTTCGCGGACAAGTGGCGGAGCTTCGGCTTCGCGGTGCGCGAGGTGGATGGGCATGACGTGCCAGCCCTGCGCGAGGCGTTGAACGCGACGCCGTTCGATGCGGCCAAACCCAGCGCGCTGATCTGCCACACGGTGAAGGGCAAGGGTTTCAAGACTACCGAGCACAACGCCGACTGGCATCACAAGGCGAAGGTGAAGCCGGAGGAGCTGGCGTTGCTGCTCATCGAGCTGGAGGGCTTGCCGTGAGAAAGGCCGCCCTCCTCGCCGTTCACGAGCTGGCCAAGCGCGACCCGCGCGTGGTCTTCGTCGGCTCGGACATCACGAAGCAGAACCTGGAGAAGTTCGCGGCGGAGTTCCCCGACCGCTACTTCATGGAGGGCATTTACGAGCAGCACATCATCGGCATGTGCGCCGGCCTGGCGATGTCCGGCAAGATTCCCTACATCAACACCATCGCGACCTTCCTCACACGCCGGTGCTACGAGCAGGTGTTGATTGACCTGTGCCTGCACGAGCTGCCGGTGCGCTTGCTAGGCAGCGGCGGCGGGACGGTCTATGCGCCGCTCGGCCCGACGCATCTCGCGAACGAGGATCTCGCCATCTTCCGCGCCATCCCGAACATGACCATCGTCGCGCCGTGCGACGCCGACGAGATGAAGCGGGTGATGATGCAGTCGCTCGACTGGCACGGGCCACTCTACGTGCGCATCGCCAAGGGCGGGGACAAGGTGGTGTCGTCGGACGCGCGCGGGTTCAAGATCGGCGAGGCCATCCCGATGCGCGAGGGCAGGGATGTCTTGCTCGTCAGCACGGGCATCACCACCCAGATCGCGCTCGACGCGGCGGACTTGCTCGCGCAGGACGGACTCACCGCGACGGTGTTGCACATCCACACGCTGAAGCCGTTCGACACCGCGCGCGTGCTGCACTATGCCGCGCAAGCGAAGGCGGTGCTGACCATCGAGGAGCACACGCTCGTCGGCGGACTCGGCAGCGCGGTGGCGGAGACGTTGATGGACTCGGGCAAGGGCGGCGTGCCGTTCGCGCGGCTCGGTTTCCCGGATGTCTTCACCGAGGAGCTTGGATCGCAGGTGGAGATCATGGGCAAGTATGGTTTGACCAGCGCGAATCTGGCGGCGAAGGCGAAGGGGTTACTGAAGGCATGAACGCGCGACTCTGCCCTCTCATTAGCACCCGGCTTCAGCCGGGTGGGCTGTGCCACACGGGAGCGAAAACCGTTTCAACGGTTTTCGCGTCATCACCGGCCAAACCGTTGAAACGGTTCGGCCTCGCGTTAGCCAATTGCACCCGGCTGAAGCCGGGTGCTAATGAGAGTGACGATGCGGGCTGCTTGAGCAACTTCACCGAGAGTTTCCGCTTCCTTCACCACCATTCCACTCCGACACTTTCCTGACCTATGGGCCAACTCAGAAACTTCTTCACCCCGCTGCACAAGCGGACGGCGCGCAAATACATTGATCGCATGTTGGACGACAAAGTCACCTGCATGCTCAAGGCGAAGGAATACGAGTTCGACTACTGGGACGGCGACCGCCGCTTCGGTTACGGCGGCTACAAATACGACGGCCGCTGGAAGCCCGTGGCCGAGCAGATCATTGCCGCTTACGATCTCAAGCCGGACGCGAAGATTTTGGATGTCGGCTGCGGCAAGGCGTATCTGCTCTACGAGTTGCAGCAGTTGCTCCCGCAGGCCGAGATCGTCGGCTTCGACATCTCGAAGCACGGCATCGCCACCGCGCCGGAGGCGGTGCGACCGAAGCTCATGATTCATCGCGCCCAAGACAAGTATCCGTGGGCCGACAAGCACTTCGATCTCGTCCTCTCCCTCGGCTGCCTCCACAACCTGCGCATCCCTGACCTCCAGTCTGCGCTCGGCGAGATCCAGCGCGTGGGCAAGCAGGGCTACGTGATGCTGGAGAGCTACCGCAACGAGCAGGAGCTGTTCAACCTCCAGTGCTGGGCGCTCACCGCCGAGGCGTTCTTCGATTCCGAGGCCTGGGTCTGGCTCTACCAGCACTTCGGCTTCACCGGCGACTACGAGTTCATTTACTTCGAGTAAGCCAGCGACATTTCCTCACGCATGAAATTCCGCGCCGCCATCCTCACCGAGCTGAAGCAGCCGCTCGTCATCGAAGAGATCGAATCCGCCCCGCTGCGCTTCGGGCAAGTGCTCGTGAAGATTCATTGCAGCGGCATCTGCGGCGCGCAGATCAACGAGATCGAAGGCGCGAAGGGGCCGGACAAGTTCCTCCCGCACCTGCTCGGCCACGAGGCCACCGCCACCGTGCAGGAGGTCGGCGAAGGCGTGACCAACGTGAAGCCCGGCGACCGCGTCGTCTGCCACTGGCGCAAGGGCGCTGGCTTGCAAGGGCCGGGCGCGGCCTACACCTCGAAGCGTTTCCCGCACATCAACTCCGGCTGGGTAACGACCTTCAGCGAGTATTCCGTCATCTCCGAGAACCGCTGCACGCGCATCCCGCCGGACTTCGATGCCGAGGCGGGCGCGCTCTTCGGCTGTGCGGTCACGACCGCGATGGGCGTGCTGAACAACAACGCCAAGCTCGGCATCGGCGAGAGCATCGTCATCCTCGGCACCGGCGGCGTGGGGCTGAACCTCGTTCAATTCGCCGCGATGGTCGGCGCGCATCCCATCATCGGCGTGGACCTGCACGACCACAAACTGGAGCTGGCCCGCAAGCTGGGCGCGACCCACACCATCAATTCCCGTGGGGCCAACCTCGTCGAGGAGGTCCGCAAGATCGTCGGCGCGGCGGGCACAGATGTGGCGATTGAGAACACCGGCCTCGCCGACCTCATCGAGCAAGCCTACGAGATGACGGCGGCACAAGGCCGTGTGATCCTTGTCGGCGTGCCGACCAAGAGCGCGCGGCACCCGAGCTTTTACACGCTGCCGCTGCACTTCAAAAAGTTGCTGACCGGTTCCGAGGGCGGCGACTGTCGGCCCGACGTGGACATCCCAAAGCTCGTGCGCCTCTGCCAGGCCGGGAAGCTCAAGTTCGACGGCCTCGTGAGCAAGCGCAACCGCCTCGACAACATCAACGAAGCCATCGCCGACCTCAAGCAGGGCCGCGCCGCCGGCCGCTGCATCGTGTGGATGGAGGAGCCGCCGCGATGAAGCCCCGCTGCGACTTGTGCGCGGACGCGCGTGTCACGCCGCTGATTGAGTTCGGCGCGCATCCGATTGCGCATCACTTCCTGAACGACCCGGCGCAGGCGGAATACACGCATCCGGTCACGCTCGGCTTTTGCGAGGCGTGCGGGCTGACGCAGTTGATGGACCCGATTCCGCCGGAGAAGTTTTACACGGACTACAACTGGCTCAGTTCGTGGAAGTGGAACCCCCATGCGCCGCGCTTGGTGGAAGCCATCGAGCAGATGCCGGGGCTGACGAAGGCGTCTCCGGTGTTCGAGGCGGGGAGCAACGACGGCACTTTCCTCGCGGCGCTGCGGGACCGGGGCTTCACGAAGCTGCTCGGACTAGAGCCGGCGCAGGACGCAGTCACCGCCGCGCGCAAGCTGGGAGTCGAGACAGTGCGTGCTTACTTCACGCCGACGGTGGCGAGTGAGCTGGCTGCGTCGTTTGGCCAGTGCGACTTGTTCATCACGCGCCAAGTGTTGGAGCACGTCACGAATCTCCCGGAGTTCGCCGAGGCGATGCGCGTGATGCTGCGGCCCGGCGCGCGTGTGCTGGCGGAGGTGCCCGACTTCGGTTTCAACCAGACGGCCCCTGACTACAGCGCGATCTGGGAGGAGCATGTGAACCACTTCACGGCGGACACGCTGACGCGCTTCCTCAACGACGTGGGCGTGGAAGTGACTCATGTCGAGACGGCGCTGTTCAGCGGGCAGATCCTCATCGCGTTCGGGACTTACACCGGCCAGCGCATCGCGCCGAAGGCGGCGGCGGTGGCGGAGTCGCGGGCGAAGGCTTTTGAGTATCGGGATCGCTGGCCGAAGTTCCGCGCCGCGCTGCATTCCTATCTGGACGCGGAGGCGAAGGGCGGACGGAAGATCGCTCTCTACGGCGCGGGCTGTCGTTCGTCGTGCCTGATCAACTACGCCGGCGTGGGATCGCGTCTCGCGTTCGCCGTGGACGATCAGCCGGAGAAGCAGGGGAAGTTCATGCCGGGCGCGCGCCTGGCGGTGCGCCCGTCGGACGCGCTGTTGCAGGAGGACGTTGGGCTGTGCCTGCTGGCAGTGAACGCAGAGAATGAGGAGAAAGTCATCGCCCGGCACGCTGAATTCGTGCGGCGCGGCGGGCGCTTTGTTTCCGTGCACCCGCCCAGCCCGCGCTTGCCAGCGTTTTGGAAAACGGTTTGATTGCCCGCCCATGCGCCTGCGCAAACTCAACGACGAAGTCCTCGTGGCGGAAGACCCGATCGTTCGCGTGTCCAGCGAGGACATCGCGGCGCTGAAGCAGCAGGCGCTGACGAATCCCCGTCAGCGCATCCGCATCTGCACGCATCCCGAGACGAGCGACCGGCTGCATGAGATGCTCATCGTCCACACCCGCGGAACCTACGTGCGGCCGCACAAGCACCTGAACAAGAGCGAGTCGGTCCACATCATCGAGGGCGAGGTGGACGTGGTGTTTCTCGACGAGGCGGGCGCGGTGAGCGACGTGGTGCGGCTTGGTGACTATCGGTCCGGCCGAGAGTTTTACTACCGCGTCGGCAGCCCGCTCTACCACACGCTGCTGATCACCTCCGAGTTTCTCGTCTTCCACGAAATCACCAACGGGCCGTTCCGCCGGGAGGAAACCATCTTCGCGCCGTGGGCTCCCGAGGAGAGCGACCCCGTGGCGTGCGGCGAATTCCAGGCGCGCGTCGCGCACGAGGTGGCAGCCCGCTCATGAGCACGACCCCGCATACTCTCGTC
>JBEBFV010000635.1:0-2384 GCA_040081795.1 Limisphaerales bacterium
TCGCTGCGGTCCTCGCCATGGCAGGCCTCGCCTTCTGCGCTGCCGCTGCCGAGCCGAAGGCCAAGCCCTCCCTCCCGTTCCGCGTGGATCACGCCGCGCCATTGCAGGCGGAAGAAAAGCCGATGGAGGAGTCGGAGCGCGTCACTACGCTGCGCATCGAGTTCACCGGCATCGCTGGCGACCGCGTGCCCGGCCATCTCTACTTGCCCAAGGCTTCCGCCGGACGCCGGCCCGCCGTGCTCGTCCAGCACGGCATCGGCGACAAGAAACGCGCGGCCTACATCGTGGCAACCTGCCGCAAGCTCGCCGAGGGCGGCGTGATCGCGCTCGCGATTGACGCGCCCAATCGCGGCGACCGTCAGGTGAAGGATCAGCCCAGCCCGTCGTTCCTGAATCCCGCCGCCGTCGCGGCGTGGTTCCGCCAGCACTGCGGTGATTACAGCCGCGCCCTCGACTATCTCGCGGCCCGCGCGGACGTGGACCGCGAGCGGCTCGGCTACATCGGTTTCAGTTGGGGCGCGATCACCGGCATCACGTTTGCGGCGCATGACGACCGCGTCCGTGCGATGGCCTCCATCGGCGGCGGCGGGAATCTCGTCGGTTACCTCGCATTGCCCGCCAAGCCCGGCGAGAAACCCGTCGCCTCGCTTGATCCCGCCGACCACATCGCGCACATCGCGCCGCGTCCGCTGCTGCTCATCAACTCCACGCGCGACCAGCTCGTGCTGCCTGTCTTCGCCCGCGCGCTGCATCAGGCCGCCGGCGTCGGCTCGGAGGTGAAGTGGTTTGAGACCGACCACTTCTTCACCGGTGTGGACCGCGAGGCCATCCTCCAGTCTGTCGCGGATTACCTGAAGGCGAAGCTCGAAGCCCCGCTGCCCAAGCGGCCCTGAGCCGGACGCAGCCATGCGGAACCGAAGTAATCAGTGTTCAGTGGGACGAGCAGTCAGTGGCTGCTTACACGACCTTCGGCAGCTCAAAGCCCTTCCGGTGCTCGCGGCCGACGAGCTTGTTCGCCTCGGCGTCGTCGAACATCTCGGTCTTCGGGTTGATGCGCAGCTTCTTGCCGGTGCGCCAGGCGATGTTGCCGGCGTGGCACATCAGGGTGCTGACGTGGCCGGAGTAGATTTCCTGGTTCAGCGTCTCGCGCTTCCGGCTGCGCACGGCGTCGAGGAAGTTGCGCACATGCGCGCGGTCGCCCGAGTCGCCGCGGCCTTCCTTAATCACCTTGCCGGCGGGGTCGAAGGCTTTCCAAGAGGTGTTCGTGACGAGCAGCCAGCCGTTCTCGCCGTGGATGGCCGCGCCCTCGCCGGCGTCGTGGAGGCGGGGCTTGGACCAGAGGCGCATCTCGTATTGGAGCACGGCGCGGGGATATTCGTAGGTGACGAACTGGGTGTCAGGCCATTGCTGGTCGTCGTCGTGGAAGAACTTGCCGCCGGCGCAGCTCACGGCGTCGGGCAGGGCGTCGAGGCCCATGACGTAGCGGGCGTAGTCAATGCGGTGGACGCCGTCGTTGCCGAGGTCGCCGGTGCCGTAGTTGAACATCCAGCGCCACGCGCTGGTGACGATGGTTTCGTTGTAGCGGCGCTCGGGGGCGGGGCCTTGCCAGATGTTGTAATCGAAGTCCGTCGGCGGCTGGCCGTCGGGCGCGAGCTTCACGGGGCCGGTGCGCTCGGTCTCCCACGCGCGGCCGGAAATGACCTTGCCCAGCGCGCCGCTCTGGACGAACTCCCGCGCCTCGCGCAGCCACGGAGCGCTGCGAATCTGCGTGCCCATCTGCACCATGCGGTCGCGCTTGCGCGCGGCGGCGACGGCGACGCGGCCTTCCGCGATGTTGTGGCTGGCGGGTTTCTCGACATACACGTCCTTGCCCGCGAGGCAGCCCTCGATGGTGAGCATGGCGTGCCAATGATCCGGCGTGGCGACCATGAAGGCGTCAATGCTCGGGTCGTTGAGCAGGTTGCGGTAGTTCTCGACGAGCTTGGGCTTGCGGCCCGTTCGCTTCTCGACTTCCGCGCCGCGCTGCTCGCGGACGTTGGCGCGCAGGTCGCAGATGTGCGTGATCTCGCAGTCAGGCTCGGCGAGGAAGCTGCCCATCACGGAGTTGCCGCGCCCACGCACGCCGATGCAGGCGACGCCGATCTTGCCATTGGGACTGGAGGCGGTGAGCAGGGCTGGGAAGCCAAGGACGCTGGCGGTGGCGGCGGTGGATTTTAGAAAGGTGCGACGGGAGGAAGCGGTGGTGTTCATGGTGCGGAGAGTGGCAAGTGTTCAAGTCTGACGCCAGCGGAGAAGGAAGGTGTTCATTCATGCGGCCAAACGCGAACCCCGCCGCGACGGGCTATTCCCTCTCCCCCATCGGGGGAGAGGGTTAGGGTGAGGGG
>JBEBFV010000240.1:0-9220 GCA_040081795.1 Limisphaerales bacterium
AACTGGGACGCGACGCAATACACCTACGCCTACGACGGCAAGCACAACGCGCCCGAGAAGGACCGCGACGAGAAAATCCCCGGCCCGCCCGTGCGCGTGCTGAAGGCCGAGGTCGCCGCCGACAAGCTCACCGTGCGCCTGACGTTGGAGGGCCTGAAACCCCGCCACATCATCATGCTCCGCGCGCTGGGCTTGAAGAACAATCGCGGCGACGCGCTGCGGAATGACACGCTGCACTACACGCTGAACCAGGTGCCGAAGGAGTGAATTGCAATGTTGTCCGTAATCTTAAGCTGGGACTTCTGGGTGGTGTTAGCCATCCCACTGGTCCTAGCCCGTTTCGCTTGGCTCAGGAAGTGGCACTGGATTGCCGTGTCTCTCGTCCTGTTTAGTCTGTTCCTGTTGGTTGCCGTAATAGCGCCAAGCTTTAAGAAGGCGCATCCCATTTCGGAGAGAAATGCCTGCATCGCCAATTTGAAGCAGCTTGACGGGGCAAAGGCCCAATGGGCTTTTGAGAAAAAGCCAAAAGCCTCGACAGTGCCGCAGCTTTCTGATCTCGCACCTTTCCTGAAAGGCGGCCTTACGCCCCTCTGCCCCGCCGGCGGCACCTACACCCTCGGCGCGGTCAACGAGCCGCCGCGTTGCAGCCACGCCGCTAAGGGGCACATACTGCCATCCGCTACGCCTGCGCCTCACGATGGGGTTGGCGGGCAAACCAAGTAGGACAGCGCGTCTCGCCTGTCCTTCCATCTAAAGAGTCCGCTTGAGCGGGCCAAGAAAATTAGAAGTCAGGCTGGAAGCACTGACCTACTCTTCGGCACGCCTCTCGGCGCGTTGCACTTCGGAGGCTCCAGCAACACACTCACGACCAACGTGACCGATTCACCCTTGCCATCCTCCGACAGCTTCCTGCCCGCGACGCCGCACCGCCGCCGCACGCGCTACGCGGGCAAGAACCCGCGGCGGTTCGAGGAGAAATACAAGGAGCGCGACCCGCAGCGTTACGCCGAGACGGTCGCGAAGGTGCTCGCGTCGGGCAAGACGCCCGCCGGCACGCACCGGCCCATCATGGTCGCGGAGATTCTCGAAGTGCTCGCGCCAAAGCCCGGCGAGGTGGCGGTGGATTGCACGCTCGGCTACGGCGGCCATGCGCGCGAACTCCTCGCGCGGCTCCAGCCCGACGGGCGACTGCTCGGCTTGGACGCGGACCCGGTGGAGCTGCCGAAGGCAGAGGCACGCTTGCGCGAGGCAGGTTTCGGCCCGGAGGTCTTCACTGCCATCCGCAGCAACTTCGCCGGCCTGCCGCAGGCGCTGACCGAACTCGGAACTCGGAACTCGGAACTCGGAACTCAATTGGAGACTCCTCACGTCGTCTCCTACGCGGCGGGTGCGGACTGCATCCTCGCGGACCTCGGCGTGTCCTCCATGCAGCTCGATGACCCGGCGCGAGGTTTCTCCACGAAGGGCGATGGGCCGCTGGACATGAGGATGAATCCGCAGCGCGGGCAATCCGCTTCCGCGCTGTTGGCGAAGGCTTCACCAAACGCGCTCGCAGACTTGCTTCACAAGAATGCTGATGAACCGCGCGCGAGCGAACTTGCTGCTGCCCTGGCCCGCCACGAATTCACAACGACGCGCGAACTCGTCACCGCCATCCGCGCCGCGCTGCCGACGATGCACAAGGGCGAGGCGGACCTCACGGTGCGGCGGGTGTTCCAGGCCTTGCGCATCGCGGTGAACGACGAGTTCTCCGCGCTGGACACGCTGCTGCGCCACCTGCCCGCGTGCCTGAACCCCGGCGGGCGCGTGGCGGTGCTCACGTTCCACTCCGGCGAGGACCGGCGGGTGAAGCACGCCTTCGCCGCTGGACTGCGTGACGGGCTTTACGCAGCCATCGCGGAGGAAGTCATCCGGCCCACGGCTGAGGAACGGCGCGACAACCCGCGCTCGTCCTCGGCGAAACTGCGCTGGGCGCGGCGGGCTGGCTGACGTGTCGGCGACTTGTAGTCGCCGTGGTGCGGGTGGAGTGAGCCGAGTTCGATGTGCTGCTGTTGCCCACGGACGGCGATTGCAAATCACCGGCACGGGTTCGGAAGAGTGCGAACGCCAGCTCTACTTGGGGTCGTCCGGCTTCGCGGATGGCTCGGTGGAGTGCCGTTCCGCGTCGGGCTTCGCGATGGCGAGCACGCGGGCGACGGCTTGCGGGTGCGTGACGAGGTAAGGCTTTCTCTCCGTCTTCGGCAGGGCGCGGAGGAGCGCGTAGGCGGCCCAGCTCGTGGCGGAGATGGAGATGAACTGGTCCACGCCGTGCGGGAAGTTGCTGTCGAAGAACGGCTGCACGTCGTGTGTGCGCTTGCGGACGTGCCATGAGCCATCGGTGCCCTGGGCCGTGAGCAGATAACGCAGGCCGCGCTGGAAAGAAGCGTCCTTCACCGTGGCCGCACCTGTATCGTGCAGCGCGGCGAGCACGGTGCCGGTGGCGTAGGCGTCGCTGGCGGTGTCGAGCTTCTGCGGCCAGCCGCCGTCTGCGGCTTGAACAGAGAGAAGTTCAGCGGCCTCCTTCTTGAACGCAACTTCGTCCACGTCCAGCAAGTGCAGCGCGCGGAGGCGATGCACGCTGTCCTCGGTGTTGCGCGCGGGCGCGGTCAGCAGCCATTGCGCGGCGGCGGTTGTGCGGGTGCCGGTGCGCGCGGCGAGCGAGGGCGGGCTGTGATTCCGCAAGCCGCGCACCACAAGGTAAGTGGTGGTGAACTCGCTGCCCACCGTCGGCGGACGGCGCATCGGCGGCACCCAGTGGTCGAGGTTCTTGTTTTGGTCGAGGAAGAATTCCGCCGCCGCCGCCGTGGTCGCGTCGGGTTTCCAGCCGGCGACTTCGAGCAGCCACAACGCGGTGCCAGGCCCATCTGTCGTGCCGGCGATGGACCATCCTTCCTTGAAACGTGGGCGGTCCTCGATAAGGCCGAGATAGGCACGGGCCAACTGGTCCTCGAAGTTGCCGGTGTTGATGGTGAAGCCGCGCGCCCAGGCGTCGTTGATGACGAGCGACGCGTGCGCGCCGTGGTGACAGGTGAAGCACGCGCGCTCTTGCAAGGCGAAGGCGGAGCTGCGTTCGATGAGTGGCAGGGCCTTCGTGACGGCGGCGCGGAGATCGGCAAGCGGGACCGGCGCGGGCTGCGCCGCGAGCAGGGCGGGCACGACCGAGGCGAGAACCAGAAGAATGGTTCCCACCAGCGAAAGGTGGAGTCGGCACGGCAGCTTCATTGCAAGACGTGCAAGAGTGACGCGCCGAGCGGTGGCGAACCTCGCCGGAAATTGTTTCGCGCCAGACGGGGATTGCTCAGGCACGGAGCCGCAGTGCGTTGCCACTGCGGAGCGCGCGGTCCTGCTCGGGCGTGAGGACGGACTCCTTGAGTTTGAGCGTGGCGCTCTCGAAGTAGAACAGTGGCGCGTGCGAACCGAAGAGGAGGCGCTCGGTGGGAAGTTGCTTCAGGAGATTCGCCACGCCGCCGACGCCTTCGAGCATCGCGAAGTCGAAGTGCGCGCCAGCAGCCGCGAGGCGCAGGAGCGGTTCGCCGCGCAGGGTGCGGAAGGCGTTGAGCAGTTGCAGGCGGAGCGGGGGCAAGTTCTTGAGCAGGGCAAGCAGCGGTGCAGTGTCCACAGGCGGGACTTGCACTAGCGGATGCAGGGTGCGCTCGTCTTCCATGACGACGGCGAGTTGGACGACAAGCTTCTTTCCAGCGGCGAGCGTGAGTAGGCGGACGAACGCGGGGTCGTCGAGCTTGTAGCCGTGGTAATTGGGGTGCAGGCGGATGCCGGGCATCCGGTGGACTTCGGCGCAGCGGCGCAGCTCTTCCTCCCAGTCGGGCAGCTTGGGATTCACCGAACCGAAGGGCACGAGCAAGCCGCCATGCACACGGCACTCGGCGGCGAGCCGGGCGTTCGCGCTGGCAAGGTCTTTGTGCAACAGGCCATCGAAGGTGCCGGCCCACGCCTGCGTGACACCGTGCTCGCGGAGTTTCGCGACAAGCGCAGGCGTTTCGTCCAGCGGGCAGCGGCGGAAGGGCCAGCGGCTGAGGGTGACATTGGTGTCAATGAGCGCGCCCGGCACCGGTCGCTTTGACTCGGCAGCCAGAGAAACACTTGTAGCAAGCGCGGCGAGTGACGCGGTGGAAGCGAGCTTCACAAAGGTGCGACGGGGAAAGCCTGTCTTCATGCTTTGATGCCTTTCCGCTTTAGAATCGGCGACATCAGCCGTTTCAGATTGCCGCTGAGGATGAGTTGCTTGGCGGCATCCGGGATTTGCGCGCCGAGGACTTTGCCGAGCTGCGAGGCGAAGCTGCGGCCCCCGGCGTCGCTGCCGTAGAGGATGCGGTCCGCACCGAGTTCGCGCACGGCCATCTCGGTGTAGCCCGCGACGGGGTCGGAGCCGGCGAGGTCGGCGTAGAGGTTCTTGTGGGCGCGGATGGCGCGGAGGCCGCGCTCCCAATCGCCGCCGGTGTGGCCGCAGATGATGGGCGTGCTCGGGTGGCGCGCGGCGAGTTCCGCGAGATCGAAGGGCGTGGATTCGCCGGGGTCGTTGCCGGCGACCTTGAGCCAGGTGTGCTGGAAGATGACGGCCTGCAACTCACCGGCGCGCTGGATGATGGGGTCGAGTTCGGCGGCGCGGCACTCCTTCGCGACCCAGAGCTTCACGCCCACCATCGGCCCGCGCGCGACGCATCGGTCCAGCTCGGCGAGGCTTTCCTCGACGTGTTTCGGGTTGAGATAGACGAAGCCGAACGTGCGGTCGGGGAACTTGCCGATGGCTTCGAGCACCTGGTCGTTCTCCTTGCGGAAGGTCTCCGGCTTCGGGTCGCGCGACCACGGGATGCCCATGTAAACACACAGGCGCTCAATGCCCATGCGGTCGGCGAGGGCGAGGAGGTTCCCCATGCGCTCGGCGGGCGTCGCGCCGGGCACGCCGGACAGGTGGACGTGGAGGTCCCAGATGGTCATGTTGCGCTTCGACGGGGGAGAATTTGCGCCAAGAACTCTTCCACAAATTGGAAGTGTTCGTCGTTCTCATAACGGCAGATTTGTGTCGTGCTGACCTCCCGCCATTGGTTCGGGCCGCTGAATCCGACTTTCAGCGACGAACTGATGCACAAGAAACGATCTCGGCTATCCCACAAGAAGCGAACCGCGAGATCCCCTTCCCAAATCTCCAGCCGCCAACTTCCCCAGAACGTGTAGTCGATGTGTAAGGATGCGACGACATACCCCTTCGATGCGACGCGAAGGCCGAAGTCTGCGACCTCACGGAGAAACCGAGCCGATTCCTCGGGCTGGAAAAGCATGGCGGCGCGGTTCTTCATCTTGCTCTGAATCCCAGTCGTAATCCTGCTCCGCCGGACTGTCGTTCAACGCGGCACTTCGCCGGTTTTCGGTTCTACTGCGGGGCCGAGCACCTTGCGCACGCGGGCGACGAGTTCGGACGGGCTGAAGGGCTTGATCATGTAGTCCGCCGCGCCGAGTTCGAGGCCGGTGACGATGTCTTTGTCGCGCGCGCGGGCGGTGAGCATGATGACGGGGATGGAGCGGGTGCGGGGATCTTCTTTGAGCCGGCGCAGCACCTCGAAGCCGTCCATCACGGGCATGAGTCCGTCGAGCAAGACGAGCGCGGGCTGCGTGGGACCGGCGAGCGCGAGCGCCTTTTCACCGTCGGTGGCGTGGACGACCGTGAAGCCCGCCTGCTTGAGCTTGAACTCAATCAACTGGGCTGTTTGCGGCTCGTCTTCGGCCAGCAAGATGGTCATCACGCGGAGAAAAGTTATGCGTCCGGCAGAACCGGCACAAGCGCGGAGATGGCCGGGAATGCCCCGCCGGCCCAACTGAACTGGGGTCCCTTGGCCCAGAGGCGTGGGTTCAGTCTCCCACCAGCGTTGGGACGCCGAGGAAGACGGGGAGATAGCGGCGCTCGGCACGAGGGGCGCGCTCAGGTCTCGGGGCGGCTTCTTGGCCGTCTCGATGAGGCCGTTGGCGAACTCGATGACGTGGCCCTGATGGATGAGCCAGTGCAGGTCGCTGTTGATGGCGGATTGCTCGGCGGTCGTTTCCGGCGCGGGCGCGGGCGTCGCCGGCTGGCCTTCGACCGGCACAGGGATGGTGATGACGGTGGGCGCGGGGGCGAGGGTCTCGAGGACTTTGCGCCGGGTGCACTTGGGCGTCGCGTTGATGCACTCGATGAGGCGGCGCAAGTTCGGCGAGACGGGCGTGGCCTCCATGTCGAGGTAGGTCGGGCGCGCGACGCTGACGTGCGTGATGGTCTTGTTGACCTTGAAGAACTGAAGGCCCAAGGCGCTCATCTGCGTGCAGAGCGTGTTGACCAGCTTGAGCGGGAAGCGCACCTGGTCCTCGACGACGAGGCTGAAGATGCGGCGGATGATGGGCGACGACTGGCCGACGTTCGCGCCGAGCAGCCGGTGGGACTGGACGGACTTGATGAGGTTGGGCAGGTGCGTGGCCTTGAAGTGCGCCTCGACCTCGGCTCGAGTGTTGAACTTGAGCGGCTCGGGGATATTGAGCGCGGTGAACTCGGTCTTGACGCTGGACTCCTCGACCCACTGCTTCACGACCGCCTCGTCGCGGACGATCTTGACGCGCGACTTGAACATCTCGAAGGGCATCCGGGCAAAGCGCTCGTTGTGCAGCTTGTGGAGCTTGGTCTGGTAGTCGTGGTAGTTCGGCGGGCCAAGGATGAGGCCGCTCATGCCGCACTGCGCGACGAAGGTGTAGGTGCCCTTGGGAGCCTCGCCGGCGATTTTCTCCGTCGAGTAGAAGGTGTTGAAGTGGCGCTGGAGCAAGTGCGCCGTCACGTCGGCCTCGGAGAGCCAGAGCGTGTCGTCGAGGCTGCACAAGAAGAGCGGGGCCGCGACGCTGTCGCCCTGCTTGATGACGGAGAACGTGATGGTGAAGCGGTCGGGCTTCTTGAGGATGAGGTGCGCGATGTCGAAGATGGGATAGGCGCGGCCGGTGAGCTTGATCTGGCGCGCGAGACCCTCGACGCCCTTGTCCTCGGGCATGAGGCTCACATCGAAGTCGGGCAGGGGCGCGGGGGCTTCGCGGCGCGGCTCGTCGCGGCGGTCATCTCGACGGCCACCGAACGAGCGGTCGCCACCGGGGCGCGGGCCGCCGGGCCCGTCTCGACGCGGGCCGCCGGGACGGGGACCGCCGGGGCCACCGGGTCGTGGCCCGCCGGGACGCGCGCCACGGGGCGGGCCGGAACGGCGGTCACCGCGCTCGGGCGGAGCGCCCTCGTCGCCACGGATGTGGGCGTAGCGGTTCGTGTCGGTGGACTGCCTGGCCCATGCGGGCAACAGTTGCAGTTCCAAATCCATCTCGGTCTCGGGCGGTTGGCTCATGAAAAAAGCGGCGGCACTTTGGCACGCCGGGTCGAAAGCGACGGGGACATTGGGCTGCTGTCAGTTGGAATGCAAGCGTCGGAGAAAGCGAATTGAACACCGCTGCCAGCGGCCTCGGGGAATCACGCGATGATGCCCTTCACCAGCTCGCCGTGGATGTCGGTGAGGCGGTAGTCGCGCCCCTCGTGTCGGTGGGTGAGCTTGAGATGGTCCACGCCCAGCAAGTGCAGGAGCGTGGCGTGGAAGTCATGCACGCTCACCGGGTCACGGGTGATGTTGTAGCCGAAGTCGTCGGTCGCGCCATGGACGATGCCGGGCTTGAAGCCGCCGCCAGCCGCCCAAATCGTGAAGCAGCGGGGGTGGTGGTCGCGCCCGAAGCTGGCGGGTTTGATCTCGCCCTGACTGTAGGCAGTGCGCCCGAACTCGCCGCCCCAAATGACGATGGTGTCCTTGAGCAGGCCGCGTTGCTTTAGGTCCTTCACCAGCGCGGCGGCGGCTTGGTCCACTTCCTTCGCCTTGACGGGCATCGCACCGGGCAGGCCGCCGTGATGATCCCAGTCGCGGTGGTTCAACTGGATGAAGCGCGCGCCTCGTTCCGCGAGGCGGCGTGCGAGGATGCAGTTGGCGGCGAAGCTGGGCGTGCCTTTCTTCGCGCCGTAGAGCTCGAAGGTGGAGTCGGGTTCCTTGGAGAGGTCCATCAGCTCGGGCACGCTGGTCTGCATGCTGAAGGCGAGTTCGTAGTTCGCGATCTGGGCGGCGATGGCGGGGTCGCCGAGCGCGCCGAGCTGGAGGCGGTTCAGCTCGTTCATCGCGTCAATCGTCGAGCGGCGCGCGGCGGAGCTGATGCCCGGCGGGTTGGAGAGATAAAGCACCGCATCGCCCGCGCCCCGGAACGTGACCGCGCCGTGTTGCGCGGGGAGGAAGCCGGGGCCCCAGTAGCGGGATTGCAACGGCTGGCCGCCGCCGCCGGATTGCATGCAGATGTAGCCGGGCAGGTCGGAGTTTTCGCTGCCGAGACCGTAGCTGGCCCACGCGCCCATGGTCGGGCGGCCCGGCTGCTGGTGGCCGGTGCCGAAGAACGTGACGGCGGGGTCGTGGTTGATGGCCTCGGTGAACATCGAGCGGATGACCGTGGCGTCGTCCGCGAGGCTGGCGATGTGGGGCAGCACTTCGCTGAAGTCGGTGCCGGCCTGGCCGTGCTTGGTGAACTTGAAGGGAGAGCCGACGCAGAAGTGATTTTTCTGTCCGCTGGTCATGCCGGTGATGCGCTGGCCCTGGCGGATGGACTCGGGCAGGTCCTTGCCGGTCATCTCGACGAGCTTGGGCTTGGGGTCGTAGAGGTCGAGGTGCGACGGCGCGCCGGACATGAAAAGGTAGATGACGCGCTTGGCTTTCGGCTCGTGGTGCAGGCGCTTCAGCAGGCCAGGCACAGCGGGGCCGTTGCCGGGGATGGCACCGAAGGCGTCGGGCCGCAGCAGCGAGGCGAGCGCGAGCGCGCCGAGGCCGGTGGAGTTGCCTTGGAGAAACGCGCGGCGGGTGAGGAATTGTGCAGTGGTCATGAGGAAATCAAAGGTGGCGGGTGAGAAAGTGAGAAAGCGGAAAAGTGAGAGGACGGGTGCGGACAGTAGACTCACCTGCCCGCTTTCCCACCTGCTCACTTTCTCGCCTGCTCTTCATTGGCTGATGGTTTCGTTCAGGTTCAGGAGGACGTTGGCGAGGGCGGTCCAGGCGGCGAGCTCAACTGGGTTCGCGGCTTCGGGGTGCTTGAAGTCGCCGACCTTGAGTAACAGGTCGGCGGCGGGCTTCTCCTCGGCGAAGAG